>CALZKB010000288.1 GCA_945787575.1 Thermoanaerobaculia bacterium
GCCGGGGGCGGCCGGCCCGGCCCGGTGCGCAGCGTCGAGGAAAAGCTCCTCCAGTTTCTGCTCAGCTCCGCCGACGAACCGCCGGCGGTCGAGGAGCTGCCGCCGGTCGAGGCGTTCCTGGATTCTTCGTGGCGGAATATCTACTCCATTT
Source organism: Thermoanaerobaculia bacterium (assembly GCA_945787575.1). Classification (GTDB taxonomy): domain Bacteria; phylum Acidobacteriota; class Thermoanaerobaculia; order Multivoradales; family JAHEKO01; genus CALZKB01. Next base: position 152 of record CALZKB010000288.1, read on the forward strand.
ACCTGGCTCTATATGGCGAAACGGGCCAGCGCCCGAAGCCCGAAGCGGTGCTCGCGAAGCTGCCGCAGGCGGGCGAGGAAGTTGACCGTGTAGCCCGACTTTTGCTAGAAGGAGCGACTGGTTTGCGTCCAGGTGAGCTGGACGAGGCCATGCTGCAGCTCAGGCGTCGTTGGCAGCAACAGCGCCTGAGGGAACTCTCGGTTCAGATCGCCGAAGCTCAACGAGGTGGCGAGCAGGAAAAGCTGGAAAGGCTCCTGGCGGAGAAGACGGCCCTGAGCCGGGTCCTTCACGGACGTGCAGGCTCTTGATTGGCGATGACGTTCTAGGAGCACAAAGGACTTGACGGTGACGACGAAGGCGGCGACGCGCCTCCAGCCGGTAGAGGAAAGGCATCCCTCGGTGCGCCAGCTCGTCGAGCTGGGGCGCAGCAAGGGCTACCTGCTCTATGACGAGATCTACGAGATCTTGCCCGACGAGATCGTGTCGATCACGGAGGATCTGGATCAGATTTATATCCGTTTCGGCGAGCTCGGGATCGAGGTGCTGGATCGCCCGGAGCGGTACCGCAACCGCGCCGACGTCGAGTCGGTCTCGGGTGACTTCGAGAAGGCCGAGACCGAGGGCCGGCCCGGCTTCCGGCTCCACGAGCAGGAGAAGACCAACGACCCGGTGCGCATGTACCTGCGCGAGATGGGAACCGTCCCCCTCCTGGATCGCGAGGGCGAGGTCGAGATCGCGCAGCGCATCGAGCAGGGCGAGTGGGCGATCTACGAGGCTCTGTGTGAGAACCCGGTGGTCCTGCGCGAGCTGCTGCACCTCAACGAGCGAGCGCAGGTCGATCCGCGGGTGCTCGAGGAGCTCGCCGCCGCCGACAGCGACGATCTCGACTCGCGCGCCACACAGCGGATCAAGCACAACTTCAAGGTCTTCACCCAGATCGACAAGCTCGACAACAAGGTCGAGGCGCTGCGCAAGCGCCAGAGGCGCTACAAGAAGGGCGGCGATCGTTTCATGGAGATCGAGCGCGACATCGATCGCCACGTCGCCAAGATCGCCAAGCACATTCGCTCGATTGACTTCTCGATCCAGACCCGCAAGCGGCTGGTCGTCTTCCTGCACGATCTCAACGCCAGCTTTTCGCGCCACGAGCAGGCGATCCGGCGCGCCAAGCTGGCCCTCGACCGGGAGCCCAACAAGGAGCTGCGATCGCTCCACCGGCGCCGGATCGAGAAGTACCGGCGTGAGATCAAGGAGCTCGAGGAGCGCTACGGAACGACCCACGCCCAGATCTCGGCCACCATCAACCGAATCCGCAAGGGCGAGGCAATCTGCGAGCGGGCGAAGGAGGAGCTGATCGTCGCCAACCTCAGACTGGTGGTGTCGATCGCCAAGAAGTACACCAACCGCGGGCTGCAGTTCCTCGATCTGATCCAGGAAGGCAACATCGGTTTGATGAAGGCGGTGGAGAAGTTCGAGTACCGCCGCGGCTACAAATTCTCGACCTACGCCACCTGGTGGATCCGCCAGGCCATTACCCGCGCGATCGCCGACCAGGCGCGAACCATCCGCATTCCGGTCCACATGATCGAGACGATCAACAAGCTCACTCGCACCAGCCGCTCGCTGGTTCAGGAGCTCGGACGCGAGCCGACCGCCCAGGAGATCGGCTCGCGGATGGATCTGCCGGCCTCGAAGGTGCGAAAGATCATGAAGATCGCGCAGGAGCCGATCTCGCTCGAGACTCCGATCGGGGAGGAAGAGGATTCGCATTTGGGCGACTTCATCGAGGACAAGAACGCGCTGTCGCCGATCGACTCGGTGATCACCCGCAACCTGACCGACCAGACCGGAACGGTGCTCAAATCGCTGACGCCGCGAGAGGAGTTGGTGCTGCGCATGCGCTTCGGTGTCGGCGAGGGCTCGGAGCACACCCTGGAAGAGGTCGGCAAGTCCTTCAACGTGACCCGCGAGCGCATCCGCCAGATCGAATCCAAGGCCCTGCGCAAGCTGCGCCACCCGAGTCGCTCGGCCCGACTCAAGCCCTTCCTCGATTCGAACGCCTGAGCGTCGGCCCACCGACTGAATCGCGGCGTACCCCTGGCTGGAGACGACGTCGCCGCCGGGGCGGTCCTTCTTCCCACAGGATTGACAAATCGGCGCCTCCGGTCCTAAGATCTGCGCCCGCAAGAGGGCCGACCGGGCCTCTTTTGTTCCTGGGTAGCTCAGTGGTAGAGCGGTCGGCTGTTAACCGATTGGTCGGGGGTTCAAATCCCTCCCCAGGAGCCACTCTTTCGATTTCGACGGCCGCCTTCGGGCGGCCGTTCTTGCGTTCCGGGTTCGCCGAGATATAGACCGGAGCGCATTTGAGCGCGGCGACGCTCAGGCAGTAGACTGGTCGGACCGAAAAGACTCGGAGGGGCAGCTGAGGGTTTGATTCACCGAACTGTCACGGCGAAGTTCGCCGCACGGTCGGTTCGATCTTGTAGCGTGCCCAGACACCTCCACCTCGTACCGTTCGAGCAATTCAAAGGAGTCGATTTCGAATGACGAAAAGAAGATCTATGTGTCGTGTTCTTGTATCGGTCGCGGGTCTCGCGCTCCTGCTGGCGGTGGCTCCCCTGGCGGCCTCCGACCTCGTTCTCACCGGTGTGGTGGACGGACCCCTGAGCGGCGGCGTGCCCAAAGCGATCGAATTCTGCGCCACCAGCGACATCGCCGATCTGAGTGTCTATGGCTTCGGCTCGGCCAACAACGGCGGGGGAAGCGATGGTGAGGAGTTCACCTTTCCGGCGACGCCGGTGAGCGCTGGGACCTTTCTCTACGTCGCTTCGGAGGCCAGCGGTTTCTCGACCTTCTTCGGCTTCGCGCCCGACTTCACCAGCGGCGCGGCGTCGATCAACGGTGACGACGCGATCGAGCTTTTCATGTCCGCCGCGGTGGCGGACGTCTTTGGCGACATCAACGTGGACGGCACGGGGCAGGCCTGGGACTACCAGGACGGCTGGGCCTACCGGGTGGACGGGACGGGCCCCGACGGCTCGACCTTCGTTCTCGGCAACTGGACCTTCAGCGGCGCCAACGCGCTCGACGGCGAAACCACCAACGGCGGCGCCGCGACCCCGTTTCCGATCGGCACCTACTCCTCCTGTACTCCGGCGGTGCCCGCCCCGGACATCCTGCTGTCCGAGCTCGTGGTGACGCCGACGGGCGGCGAGTTCATCGAGATCTACAACCCGACGGCTGCGGCCGTCGACCTGTCGGATCTCTATCTCACCGACGCGACCTTCGCCGGTGGCGGCACCTTCTACTACAACATCGTCACCGGCGCCAATGCCGGCGGGGGAGGCTTTGGAGACTTCCACGCCCGCTTCCCGGACGGGGCTTCGATTGCGCCGGGCGAGTTCCAGACCGTCGCCCTCGCGGGATCCGACGGCTTCGCCCTCGCGTACGGTTCCGCTCCGACCTACGAGCTCTTCGAAGACGGAGCGGCCGACGCCGTTGCCGACATGCGAGAGGCCCTGCCCGCCTCGATCAACGGCCAGGGGGGGCTGAGCAACAGCGGGGAGGTCGTGGTGCTCTATACCTGGGACGGGGTCTCGGACCTCGTTGCCGACATCGACTACGCGCTGTGGGGCGACGGCGCGGAAGCGGTGGACAAAACCGGAGTCTCGATCGACGGGCCGGACGCCGACGCGGCGGCCAGCAACTACCAAGCCGACACGGTGGTCGCCCTGCAGGACGTCATCGCGACCGGCTCGCACGCCTCTGGCGACTCCTTCCAGCGCGTCGACTTTGCCGAAGGCGCCGAGGCTCAGACCGGTGGCAATGGCATCACCGGCAGCGACGAGACCTCCGAGGACGTCTCGGTGACCTGGCAGCAGCTCGCGGCGACGCCGGGCGCGGCGCCGCCGGCGCCGCCGCAGGACTGGGTGATCAACGAGATCCATGCCGATCCGGACTCCGCCGGGGGCGACGCCAACGGCGACGGAACGAGCCAGTTCTCGGACGACGAGTTCGTGGAGCTGGTCAACG
>CALZKB010000289.1 GCA_945787575.1 Thermoanaerobaculia bacterium
TGTTTATCGGATGAGTGGATGAGTAGAAAAGTATTGATTCCAAAACGAGCAAAATTGCTTCATTCAGTATGAAACTGTTTACGATTTGGAGGTCGATCTCTGGTCCACTGCGCTGGTCTTCAACACTGGCCATCGGCTGAGACTGACGATCTCCGGCTCGAACACACCTCGATTCGAGGTCAACCCCAACAACGGCGAAGACCTCGACGACCCGGGACCCGGTGTCGTCGCCAGCCTCACCCTCGCGATCGGAGGCCCAGAGCCCTCTTTCGTCGAGCTGCCGCGATGGGGCGCCATCTTCGCGGACGGCTTCGAGACAGGTGATACGAGTCGATGGTCCGCGGTCGTCGAGTGATCCCTCGGTCGTTCGCGCCCTAGTCGAGGCGCGCCACGCGACCACCGGAGCCGGCGGCCCAGACGGAGCCGTCCGCCCCTACGCTGAGGGCATAGAAGCCGATCTCCGAGAACCGACGCCAGGTGCGGGCGTCATCGATGGAGATGTCGCTGCCGGCGCGACCGACGGCGATCCAGGTCGATACCGCTCGCCCTGGAACGTAACGCACGGAGGCGCGGTGGCCGGAGGGAGGCGGGATGTCCGCGAGGGTCCAGGTCGCGCCGCCGTCGGCGCTCCAGATCAGAGTCCGCTCGCTGCTCTCGGGGAGTCGATAGTCGCCACCCGCCGCAACTCCGTGCCTCGAGTCCCGGAAGTCGAGAGAGAAAACGCCCGCGGTGGCCGCCTGCTGGCTCATCGGCACCGCGGTCACCCGCCAGGACTCGCCGAAGTCCGAGCTGCGAAGGATCCGCGCCGTCGAACCGCCCGTACCGATCCAGACGAGCCCTCGATCGCCAACCGCGAGATTGCTGCCGCTCGCCGCGAAACCGGCCTCGCCGTCGAGCGGCCGCGGAAGCGCGCCGGCGTCCAGCTCCTGCCAGCTCCTGCCGCCATCGAGGGTCCGCAGCACCAGAAACCTTCCATCCACCGGATCGCTGAACGCCAGCCCACGCTCGCGGTCCCAGAAGGCCACTGCGTCGAAGAAGGCGCCATCGTGGGTGCTCTCGTAGGCCAGCACGATGGGGAGTCCACCGTCTTCGACCCGATAGAGCCGAGCCGGCTGGCCGGCGCTCATCAGCACCGCGCTGCCATCATCGAAAAGCTCGACGTCGCGAAAGTCGAGGCTCTCGGCGCCGGGGATCTCCAGGCGATTCCAGGTGACGCCGCCGTCTTCCGTCCGTAGCACCGTGCCTTCGGTGCCGGTCGCCCATGCCGTCGCGGCATCGAGCGCCGACAGCCCTCGCAAGCTGGCTTCACTTCCGGTCTCGAACACTCTCCAACGGGGCGCTCCGACGACAGCGGCATCCGGCTCGGTGGCTTGAGCGTGGGCGAGTACGACGGGAATCGCCAGCAGGAGAGCGGTCGCGGTTCGCGGCATGCGCTCCAGTCTAGCGGGCGGCGCCAGCGATATCGGCCAGCCGACCGCCTGCGGCGACCTTTACAGGGCGCCCGCGAGCCGTGCACACTGCAGGCGATGAGCATCGACATCGCTCTGCTCCTGGCCATGCTCGTCGCGGCGATGGTGGTCTTCACCTTCGAGTGGCTGTCGGTCGACGTCGTGACTCTGCTGCTGATCTCCGCCCTGGTGGTCAGCGGCATTCTGGCGCCGCAAGAAGCGTTCTCCGGCTTCGCGAACGAGATCATCGTCATTCTTGGCTCGATCTTCGTCATTGCCGGTGCTCTCGAGAAGACCGGGGTCATGGACTGGCTGGGGGGAGCGGTTCATCGCCTCGCAGGCCGCTCGGAGGGACGGATCCTGCCCGTCGTCATGACCCTCAGCGCCGCGATGTCGGCGTTTCTCAGCAACACCAACTCGACGGCAGTGCTGATTCCGGCGGTGAGCGAGCTGTCCCGCCGAGCACGGATCAGCCCGTCGCGAATCCTCATGCCGCTGGCCTACGCTTCGATCGTAGGCGGGACCTGCACGTTGATCGGTACCTCGACCAACCTCGCTGCGAGCGGAATGCTCCGCCAGCTCGGCTACCGCGCCTTCGGCTTCTTCGAGTTCACCGCCGTCGGTCTCGTCGTCGTCGCCGTTTCGATCGTATACATGTCGCTGCTCGGGCGCCGGCTGCTCCCCAAGACTCCGTTCGCCAGCCTGAGCGACGACTACGAGATCAAGAAGTACATGTCAGAGCTGGTGATCCCCGAGGGCTCGAAGCTGGCCGGGGGCCGACTCGGCGACACCCCTCTCTCACGACTGGACATCACCGTCCTCGCGATCGTGCGCAAGGGTGACCGACTGACGCCCAACTCGCAACGCCGGTTGCGCGAAGCAGACGTGCTCGTCGTCCACGCGCCGCGCGAAGCACTCCTCAAGGCCAAGGAGAGTCCGGAATGGGACATCGAAGCCGACGTGCCCAGCGAAGAGGGCGCGGGGGTGAGCGCGGAGATGAGGCTTACCGAGGCGATCGTGATGCCGCAAGCGACGGTCATCGGTCGCTCGATCAAGCAGGCCAGGTTCCGCCATCGATTCGGCGCCTCGGTGCTCGCCATCCATCGCGGGGGCAAGCACGTCCGGGCAGCCATCAGGAACCTGCCTCTCAAGACCGGCGACGTGCTCCTGCTGCAAGCCTCGGAAGAGAGTTTGGAGTCGCTGGAGCACATCCCCGACTTCCGCCTGCTCGGAGAGGTCGAGCATCTACCCTTCGCCGAGCGCAAGGGCCTCATGGCCCTGGGTGCGCTGGCAGCGGCCGTCGTGGCCGGCAGCCTCGGCTGGGTGCCGCTGTCGGTAGGCCTGCTACTTGCAGCGCTGCTTACCGTCGCCCTGCGCTGCCTGACCATGCAGGAGGCCTATCGCACGATCGAGTGGCGTCTGCTCGTCCTCATCGGCGGCATGACCTCGTTCGGCCTCGCCATGCACAAGACCGAGGCCGCGGAATACCTGGCAAACCTGATCGTCGGCTGGACGCTGCCGCTGGGCCTCTACTTCGTGCTCGGCACCTTCGCCATCCTCACCATGGTCCTGACCCAGCCGATGTCGAACGCCGCCGCGGCGATGGTCATTCTGCCGATCGCGCTGTCGACCGCGGTGCAGCTGGGAGTCAATCCGCGCACTTTCGCGGTCATGGTGACGCTCTCTGCGTCTCTCTCTTTTCTCACTCCGCTCGAACCGGCCTGCCTGCTGGTCTACGGTCCCGGACGTTACCGCTTCGTCGACTTCGTCAAGTCTGGAGCGCTGCTCACCCTGCTCAGCTTCGGCTTGCTCCTCCTTCTGGTGCCAATGCTGTGGCCGTTCGAGTGAAGGTCCCAAACTCACCGTCGAGATCGAGACTGGGCTCGGAAGCGATATGAGATTCAGAACGGCTCCGACCCGTGCTGCCGAGGACCCATCCGTGCGGAGTGGGCGCGACGCGCCGGCAAGCTGGGCGCCTTGTCCGACAACCCCGGTTCGCCGAGCGGGTCGCCCTACCCGGCCGGGTGTTTCCGGAGCACCGGGAGCGGTCTACGCTGACCTTTCGCCGATGCCCGCAACGACGCGGTGCATCTCTCGAAGGAGATCGAGATGAGGCCGATCGTCGCCCGAGACTTGATGACGCCTGAGGTCCTCGGGGTAAGGGAAAGCTCGACCGTGCAGGAGGTAGCCGCGTATCTCGTGGACCACGAAATCAGTGGAGCGGTGGTCCGCAACGACCGTGGCGAGATCACCGGCGTCGTGTCGTTGAGCGACATCGCCTCGGCAGCCGCGGACCGTGGTACGCGAGTCGGCGTGGACCGCAGCTGGCCCGACTTCTACGCGAGCGACTGGGACGACCGCCTCGATGCCAGCGATCTCAGCCGCGTGCACTTCGCCGACACCGAGCTCGCCGTCCGCGAAGTGATGACCCCCGATGTCTTCTCCGTCGATGCCGACGCGGTCGTTTCGGAGGTCGCCAGAACGATGCTCGAGTCGCACATCCACCGGGTGCTCGTGCGGGAGAACGACGAGTTCGTCGGCGTAATCTCGACCTCCGACCTGCTGGGACTACTCGTCCAGAATTGACACCGACTAGAGCTCACCCACGGCTGCGCCAGCATTTCGCGGGCCGCGGAACGCACCAATCAACGCTCACCGCCACCACGCAACCGCTCGAGGTTGACCCGAAAGAGCTCGT
>CALZKB010000290.1 GCA_945787575.1 Thermoanaerobaculia bacterium
GCCGCGAGCGCGAGGCGCCGCACAGGGAAAGGAGGCGCTTTGATCGAGATTCCGAGTCTTCGGCCGGAAACCCGCTACGGCATGCCGGCAGCGGACCGCATCCTGTTCAACCGCCAGTACATCATCGGTTACTCGTATCTCTTTCGCCAACCACGCTGGGCCCTCGAGCTGATCGACCCCGAGGCCCAGCGAATCGAGGAGCCGGAGCTCGACCGGCTCGACAATTTTCGCGAGGACCTGCGCATCCCCGAGAACTTCCGGGCGACGCTCGAAGACTACGCCGGTAGCGGCTTCGATCGCGGTCACCTGGTATCGAGTGCCGACCGCTTGCAGCGGTCGATCATCAACAGCGAGACGTTCCTCATGAGCAACATGACGCCGCAGCATCCGCGGTTGAACCGGGACTCCTGGCGCTTTCTCGAGGGCGCGGTCCGCGAGCTGGCGCGGTCGGAGGAGTTCATCGAGGTTTACGTCATCTGCGGACCGCTGTTCAACATCGGTGACCCGATCGAGGTCATCGGCGACAACCGCGTCGTCGTCCCCGATGCCTACTTCAAGTCGGTGCTTGCCGAGGCGGCGAGGGCCAACACGCGCCGAAGTCAACTTTCGCTGTGGACCTTCGTGCTGCCCAACGCCAACGCCGACGAACCGCTGGGGAGCTACCTGCGGCCGACGGTGGAAGTCGAGCGCTGGGCCGGCCTGGGGCTGTGGGATCGGCTGCAGGGCGAGGGCTTCGAGCGGGAGAAGGCGCGGGCCGGCGAGATGTGGGACCTGTAGCCGCGGGACCCCGCTCCGTCTAGTTCACGAGATCGCGGTCGTCGGCTTCGGCCGACGCCTCGGCTCGCTCTTCGCTCGCCCACCGCTCCTCGAGCTCTCGCCGTCGGTCGCGCCGCCGTTTGACGGCTAGCAGCGCAAGTAAGGCGATCGCGACCCACAGGGTGTTGCCGCTCGTGAGCACCGGAATCCAGCGGGTCCAGAATCGATGCGAACGCCAGAAGGCCGTCTCGAGCTCGGCGAGTGAGCGGCCCGTACTCTGCGCGAAAGCGGTCTCGAACGGCTGCTCCCGGGCGACCCGTTCGAGGATTGCAGCGGGCGCGGCGCTCCCTTCTTCGCGCACCAAGAAGCGCACGAACGCGGCGGATAGGGCGTAGGCGCGCGCCGCCTCGGTCGCGCCTCCCGCAAAGCGGCTGTCGAGATCGGTCAATCGGTAGCGACCGTCGTCCATCATCGCGAGCGCTGCGTGAGAGCGGTCGGTGAGACGCCACGCCTGCTCCGCGGTCATCGCCAGCCCCTCGTTGAACCAGCGGGGCACCGGACGGAAGCCTGCCGCCCGCGCCACGAGGACGTGGGCCACCTCGTGCCCGAGGAGCTCTTCGAGCGAGCTGTACGGGTAGGCGGGAACCCGGGCCGGCATCAGCACGACAACAGCCCGATCGCCGCGCGCGTAGCCAGCGATCCAGGGGGGGACATCCCGGGCGGCGGGCGATCCTTCGAGCGCCACCACCACCCGAATCGCCGAGCCGCGATCGCCGAGGCCCAGTAGCCTCGCGAACGGCTCGAGCCGTTCGGGCTGCCATTGCCGGAGTCGGGCGACGACCGGTGCGAGCTCGGGTGGGGCGTCGAATTCGAGCTCGACGGCGGCCAGCGCTGGAACGGCCACGCCGCAGACCGCGACGGCGACCGCCAGCCGCAGCTTTCTAAGGATCCGTCCGCACCTGCGGCACCGACCCTTCGCGCACCAACTTGCGCCAGAGCACCACGAACGAACCGCGGAGGTCGTCGAACAGCGTGTAGAAGATCGGGACCACGAGCAGGGTGAGCAGGGTCGCGCTGGTGAGACCGCCGATCAGCGTCAGCCCGAAGCTCTTGTAGCTCAGGCCGATGCTCGAGGCGCCGCGGACCGTCAGCGGGATCATTCCGCCGATCGTCGTCAAGGCGGTCATCATGATCGGCCTGAAGCGGCGCTCGGCGGCCAGCACGACCGCCTCCTCGCGAGGCATGCCGCCGCCGCGTAGGCGATTGACGTAGTCGATGAGCACGATTCCGTTGTTGACGACGACCCCCACCAGCAGGATCAGGCCGACCACTCCCAGAAAGTCAATGTCGAGCCCCATTCCGAAGTGCGCCCAGTAGACGCCGAGACCGGCCAGGGGAATCGTCCAGAGAATCGACAGCGGCAAGATGAAGCTCTCGAAGAGGAATCCCATCAGGAGGTAGATGAACACCACCGAGATGGCTCCGGCGAAGAGCATGCTCTTGACGTCATCGTTGAGACCGGTCTCGCGGTTGCCGCGCGAGAAAGAGATACCCTCGGGAAGATCGATGCGCCCGGCGAGGGCGATCAATCGCGCTCGGGCGTCCTCCTCCTCACCCTCCTCGAGCTCGATTGTTATGTTGCGTGCCGTCTTCTTGTTGTTGCGGGTAATCATCGCCGGCGAGGCGAGAAAGCGAGGCTCGGTCAGCGAGGAGAGCGGCACCGTGGCGCCGTGGCCGCCGGCCGGCACTTCGAAGTCCGCGATTTCGTCGAGTGAATCGCGATCCTCCACGCGGAAGCGGACGGTGACCGGGATCTCCTTGCCCCCGTAGCTGTACCGGCGCAGCGACTGGCCGCGCAAGGCGTAGCCGACGATCGTCGACACCATCGTCGGGTTGATGCCCTGAGACTGGGCTCGATCGCGATCGAGGACGAGAGCGAGCTCGCTCGGCGACTGATCGTCGACCTTCTGGGCGCCGATGACGCCGCGGACGGAGGTGAACAGCTCCTCGAGCTCGGTGGCGACGATGTCGAGCTGCCTCGAGTCCTCGCCCTCGAGGACGAAGGCGTGGAGGTTCTTGCTCTTCTTGTCGTCCGTCTGGTCCTCGTTGCCGGTGAACACCCGAACTCCGGCCTTTTCGGGCAGGCTCTCCATCACCCGCTGAGTCGCTTCCCGCGGGCTGACCTTGTTGGTGCGCGGGTTCTTGAACCACCCTTGGAACTCGCCGAAGGTCGCCCGGTGGAAGAGGAACCAGCCGTCGAGATCGAGCTCCGGGGCGAGCCCTTCGATCACCTTTTCCCCGGCCAGGAAGTACTGCTCCGCCTCTTCCAGAGTCGTGTTGTCGGGCAGCTCCACACTCAAGAAGAATCCGCCGCGATCCTCCTCCTGGACGTCGACGACCTTCACCTTCTGGCAAGCCGTCGTCGCCGTCAGGCCGGTCAACAAGAGCAGCCCGACGACGAGATCGAGGCGACGCTTCAAGAAGAAAGCCAGGAGCCGAGTGTACCGGTGGTTGAGCCAGCCGAAGCTGCCGTCGTAAGCCCTCTTCAACCAATCGAACACGACATGCGGCGACGCGTCCTCGTCCCGATGCGTCGGCAGCGTCAGGTAGACGCTCAAGGGGATGAAGATGAGCGCCACGAGAAGGGAGCCGAGCAGCGCTACCGAGATCGGGATCGACAGGCGCAGCAAGAAGAACTGGCCCATACCTTCGACCAGCGAAACCGGTAGGAAGACGATGATCGTGGTCAGCGTAGCCATGACGATCGCCAGGGCGATCTCGCCCGCTCCCTTGATGCACGAGTCCCGGCGGGAGAACCCTTCGCGATGGAATCGGAAGATGTTCTCCGCCACGACGACCGAGTTGTCGACCAGCAGGCCGACCGAGATCATCAGCGCCAGGAGCGTCAGGACATTGAGCGACTCTCCCGCGAAGTACATGACGGTCAAGGCGATGATGATCGACAGCGGGATCGAGAGGGTGACGATCACCGTCATCCGGAACCGTCGCAGGAAGAAGAAGAGGACTAGCAGCGCGATGATCCCGCCGACCCGCCCGGAGGCGAGAAGCGTCGACAGCGATTCCTTGATGACGTCACCCTGATCCCAGAGCTCGGCGACCTCGATCAGCTGCAGCCGAGGATTGGCCCGCAGCTGGTCGACCACCTCGTTGACCTTGCGGGCGACCTCCAGGGTGTTGGCGTCCCCCTCCTTGACGACCGCGATGGCGACGGCGGGGCGGCTCATCGCCCGCACCCGGAACTTCTGCTCCGGCATCGCGTAGCGGACCGAGGCGATGTCCTTGAGCCTGGCCGTATCGCTGACCAGTCGGTTCTCGAGCTGCTCGATCGAGTCGTAGCGGGCGATCGAACGCAGAGTCAGCTTGCGA
>CALZKB010000291.1 GCA_945787575.1 Thermoanaerobaculia bacterium
GGACAACGCTCTTTCGCGCCAAGCAGCGGTTCGCAAAGGAGGGAATGAAGGGACTGATCGAGAAGCGACGCGGGCCGAAAGGGCCGCATCGGCTCACTGCTGACGTGAGGCGACAGGCACAGAATCTACTCGATCGCGGCGAGACCCTTAGCGGCACGGCCGCGGCCGTTGGAATGAGCAGTCGCGGACTGCGCCACGCCATCGATCGCCGGCTTCTCGTCCGTCCGCAGCAGGAAGCGACGAAGGGTCGTACTGAAGAGGTCACCACGACGGTGTCTTCCGACGAACTGACGAGACCACAAGCGCGGGCTGCGAGGGATCAGCAGTGCGAGCTTGGTGTGGCGACCACACGGGAGGTGGAGCGCACGGCGGCGGCGGTGGGCAAGCTGGACGAGGCCGAGCCTCGGTTTCATGGTGTCGAAGCCGTTCCGAACGCTGGTGCGCTGCTCGCATTGCCGGCGTTGCTCGATCAGGGTTTGCTCGAGGTGGGCACGGCGGTCTACGGTCGACTTCGAGACGCGTACTTCGGGCTGAATTCGATCCTCCTGACACTGGCGTTGATGGCCCTCCTTCGCATCAAGACACCGGAGCAACTCACCGAGCACGCGCCGGGTGATCTCGGAGTCCTTCTGGGTCTCGACCGTGTCCCTGAAGTCAAGACGCTCCGCCGCAAGCTTCGCGAACTCGGCGAGCGAGGACGGGCCGATCTTCTGAAGCGGCAGTTCGCCGAGCGTTGGGCTGAAGCCGAACCGCGAGAGCTCGCGATCCTCTACGTCGATGGCCATGTCCGCCCCTACCACGGACGCGTGCACTCGCTGCCGCGGCTGCACGTCCAACAACGGGGCCGACCGATGCCTGGCACGAAGGACTTCTACGTCAACGACCGCCGGGCTGATCCGTTGCTCTTCGTCACTGCGGAGGCGACCGAGAGTCTACTCGTTACGCTCGACTCCGTTCTCCTGCCCGAGATCCGTCGCTTGGTGGGAGACCGACGGCGAGTGACCATCGCCTTCGACCGCGAAGGCTGGAGCCCAGAGCACTTCGCCCGGTGGCAGTCCAAAGGCTTCGACGTCTTGACGTACCGAAAGGGAGAGCAGACGCGCTGGAGGAAGAGCTCGTTCGCGGGAGTCGCCGGCCGCGTTGGCGGCGAGCAGGTCGAGTACAACCTCGCCGAACGCGAAGTGAAGCTCTCGAACGGACTGCTGGTACGCGAGATTCGACGACTTACCGACGACGGTCACCAGACCGCGGTGGTGACTACGAGCCGGACGCTTTCGACTCTTGCGATCGCCCACCGGATGTTCTCTCGCTGGCGGCAGGAGAACTTCTTCCGGTACATGCGTCATGAGTTCGCGCTGGACCATCTCTGCACGAACGGCGTCGAGCCGGCCGATCCTGAGCGGCTCGTGCCGCATCCGGGACGTAAGGAGTTGGAGAAGCAGCTCAAGGCCGGGCGGGCTGCGAGAACGAAGCTCGTCGAGCGAGGATTCGAGGTCGCACCTAGCGCCAAGGTCCGCATCGGGAAGCGCTGGGTGGGCGAAGAGGAGCTGGCCGAACTGATCAAGGCACGCGACCTCGAGATAGAGCGTCTCACTGGGCGCATTGCACGGTTACCGAAGCGAGTGCCGATCGGGGAACTCCTGCAGCCGGAGAACGTTGTTCGGCTGGAGCGCGAACGAAAGGTCATAGTCGACGCGATCAAGCTCTGCGCCTATCGCGCGGAATCCGCGCTAGCTCGCCTCTTGGGTCCTCTCTTCCCACGGCACGAGGAGGAGGCGCGCAAACTGCTGAAGTCGATCTTCCGGGCAACCGCGGACGTCGTCCCCGATCAGGAGAATCGTCGTCTGATCGTGCGGTTCCACGGCCTCAGCAACCCACGTTCGACACGCACGCTCGCCGAGCTGTGCGAGGTCGTCAACGAGAACGCCCCGAACTACCCGGGGACCAACCTGCGGCTCCACTTCGAGGCGCCAAGGTTGCAGGAATCATCGCGGTAGGTCAGGAGCTCTGCATTGAGTGACTTCGTGCCGGGCTTGACCCGGTTGATCAACACGTCCGTGCCCTCCAAATGGATGTAACCGTTCACACACCGGGTGGCATTCCCTCATCTCGGGGAATTCGCTCTCGAACTCGGTGGGGCTCCGCGATGACGGTGAGGCTACAGCTGTCCGACGAACGCGCCGCTCCCACGACCGGAAGAGAGCCGGGGAAACACGAAGGACGGAGGTAGTGAAGGACACGAAGAGCACGAAGATGTGTGCTCCCGCTTCGCGGATCGCCCGTCTCAGGCGTGACGGCGAACACCTGCTCGGGTGGAGGGTGCATCGCGTTCCCGGTGGACCTCGGTCCCGACTCTGCGCAGAGGAAAGGGATCGACGCCGTTCGCGTCGTCGCTGCTGAACACCCTGGAGAACGCGATCCGCGCAGCGGGAGCGTGTTACTTCCTTCGTGTTCTTCCCTAACCCTTCGTGGTTCCTCGCCCTGGCGACGAAAACTAGCTGGATGATCTCGTCGCTCGTGGCAAGGCCGGTCGTCCGAAGCGATTCAGGACGAGTCGACGACGAGTGATGGACCAGCTCGCCCTTCGAAGTGAGCGACGACTGAGTCGTGCAGGAACTCGAAGACCGATCGGCCGTTCTGGGAGCAAGTCGCGATGGCCGTCCAGATTCTCTCGTTCCACCTACGACCGGTGGGTGCTCGAGTACCCTGGGTGATCTTTCGGTCGATCACGACGAATCGCATCGCTTGTTCTGCGATGTTGTTCGTCGGGTCGAGGCCCGGCGTCGTGATGAACTCGAAGTATGCGTCTCCGTGCTTGCGGAACCGCTCGGCGATGTTGCTCGCTGCGCTCCGCGGTGGCGCTCGCTTGGCTGTCTTCACGAGTGCAGCGCGAGCAGCTCGGAGCTTCGCTTCGAACGTGCTCGACTTCATCTTCTCGCGACGATGGATGACGCGGAAGAGCTCGCGGAGCTTATCGAGAACCCGCTCGCCGTAGTTCTTGGTGACCTTGTCCGACACGGTCGTCAGAAACCGGACATCACGAATCAGGTGGGCA
Source organism: Thermoanaerobaculia bacterium (assembly GCA_945787575.1). Lineage (GTDB taxonomy): Bacteria > Acidobacteriota > Thermoanaerobaculia > Multivoradales > JAHEKO01 > CALZKB01. The sequence goes on from CALZKB010000291.1 coordinate 3,056, forward strand.
AGACAGAACTGCACGCGAATGTCACAGTCACCCATGTACTTGCGATACGCCGAGAAGTAGTCGCAGCCGAGCACTCCGTCGAATTCCTCGCCGAGCACATCGAGCAGGACTTCCGATCCGCGGGACTTGTCGATGCGAAACAGCGTGAAGAGCTGAGCGCGAAAGCACCACGTCCAGAACTGCTCCCCGTTCTCCTTGTGCCCGGTTTCATCGATGTTCAGCACGCACTGCGACCGCAGCGATTCGAGAAGCTCGTTGTAAGCGCCATCGAGAGCATCGGAGGCCTTCTGTACGAGCTTGCGCAGGTATCCGCGAGAAAGCGTCAGACCGACCACGTCGCGAAGGTACTTCCGAATCGTCGAGAACGAGGCGTGACACGCTCCCTTCAGGTAGGCGACCAACGCCGTCAGCCGCGGACCCGCGAGCTGCCCCTTCTGGACCGGTGCCGGAAGCGGAGCGTAGTGGATCGTCTCGCAAGTGGGGCACCAACCGAGATGACCACGGTGCTCGTCGATCTGGACGGGATCCTCGACGATCTCGGCCTGCTGGACGACGCGGGGCGCCTCGTCTGTGGCCAGGAGGTGTGTTCCGCAGTCCGGACACGAGTCCAGCACGTAGTCATAGACGCAGTCGACTTCCTCCGCCGAGAAGGCTTCACGCTCGTGCTTCGGATGCCCGGGCTGCCCGCCCTTCTTGCGCTTGCCCTTCTTCTTGGTCGTTCCGGCGGCCTTCGGCGGCTTGACGATGTCGCTGGAAGGAGGCTTGGAAGAGGTCGAGGAGTTCTTGCGGGCCTTGGCGAGCTCGGATTCGAGCTGGGCAATCCGCCGGTCCTGCTCCTCGAGTCGGGCCTCGAGGCGTTCGATCTTCCTGAGCAGGCGCTCGATCAGCGCGTCTCTCGGATCGCTCTTCTTCATCTCCTCGTATCGGAGATGACAGGCCGGTAACTTTAGGAGATTCTCGGAACCTGTGAACGGTTACAAATGGATCTCCCGCGACGGAAGGAGCCTGTAGTTGGTCTTTTCCGGCAGCCCCAGCGATCCCTTTTACAGCTTCAATCTCATCAAGGTGGACCTGACGGTCGGGAGA
>CALZKB010000292.1 GCA_945787575.1 Thermoanaerobaculia bacterium
TTCGTTCCGCCGGGCCTTCGTCCACCAGTCCTCGTTCTGCGCCTGGGCCTGTGTCACGACCATTCCGCACACGAAGAACACTAAGAGCACCAAAGTGAGCTTTCGGTGAGCCATTCTCTCCTCCTCGGCTTGATTCTGTTAGGCCGGCTAGTCTAACACCGAGCCCCACTCGCAAGGCCGAAAACGTAGACTGGGAGAGATGCTCCACGCGTCCGTCGCCACCCTCGAGGCACTCGAGCTCCCCGCCCTCCTCGCCGTTCTCGCCGAGTGCTGCGCGACCCGACTCGGCCGGCGGCGGATCACAACCCTCGCCCCCGCCGCGAACCGAGCCGAGCTCGACCGCCGGCGGGAGCGCTACGAAGAGACCCGGGTGCTGCTGGTCGACGGAGTGCTCGTAGCCGGCCTCGAAGGAGATCCGGCGACTCTCCTCGACCGGCTCGACGACCCGCGCTCGATCCTCGAAGCGAGTGACGTCCTGCAAGCGGCCGACCTCCTCCACCTGGTTCAGCGCGCAAGCCAACGGATCCGCACCGCGGACGCGGTGCCCTGCCCCCGACTGATCGAGCTCGTGACGCCCCTCCCCGAGACCCGACCGTGGACCGAACGGGTGGGCCGGGTGCTCGATCAACGCGGACGGATCCGCGACGACGCCTCGCCGGCGCTAATCGAGCTGCGGCGCCAGGTCGGCAAGCTCCGCGACGCCCTCTACGAACAGCTCGAAGGCACGGTCGCCAGCCACCGCGCTCATTTGAGTGAAGAGACGACCCCCCTTCACGAGGGAAGAGTGGTGCTGCTGCTCAAGAGCGGCTCGCGGGGCCAGCTCGACGGCCTGATCCACGGCCGCTCCGGCAGCGGTCGGAGCTTCTACTTCGAGCCGCTGCAGGCGGTCGAAGGCAACAACCGGCTGCGCGCCGCCATCGAAGACGAGGAGGCCGAGCGCTCACGGCTTTTCGCCGAGCTGGTCGACGGTCTCCGCGCGCTGGCGCCGGCCGTCAGGGTGGCGGCGGAGATCATCGCCGATCTCGACGGTCTCCAAGCGGCGGTCGCTTTCGCCGAGCGCACGGGCGCTCGGCAGGCGGAGATCTCGTCGTCCGGCGAACTCCGCGTCCTGGGTGCCCGGCATCCGCTACTCGACCCCTCTCTGGCCGGGTTGCGCGAACGGGCGCTCGGTCACGTCGGGCACCGGGATCCGGTCGTCCCCCTCGACCTGGAGCTCGGAGGCTCGGAGCGGCTTCTCGTCGTCACCGGGCCCAACGCCGGCGGCAAGACCGTCGCCCTCAAGACGGTCGGGCTCCTGACCGTGGCGACCGCCTGCGGGTTGCCGGTCCCGTGCGCCAAGGGCACGCGTCTTCCGGTGCCCGAGCTCGTCGTGGCCACCGTCGGCGACGAACAGGACCTGCTGCACGACCGTTCGACCTTCAGTGCCCGTCTAGTGCGGCTACGCGAAGCGTGGGATGCCGCCGGACCCGGGGCGCTCGTGCTGCTCGACGAGCTGGGATCGGGCACCGATCCGGACGAGGGCGCGGCGCTCGCAATCGCTTTGCTCGAGCATCTTCACGCGGAGCAGACCCTGACCCTCGTCACCACCCACCTGACCCGGGTGGCGGCTCTCGCCCTCGAGACCGACGGCGCGACCTGCGCCGCCATGGAGTTCGACCCCCAGGCCGGTCGTCCCACCTTTCGTCTGCTGCCGGGGACGCCGGGCGCCAGCGAAGCGATCGCCCTCGCCAATCGACTCGGCCTGCCCGCGGAGTGGATCGCGCGGGCGACCGCCCAGCTCGACCCCGAGCAGCGTCGACTTCGAGCGCTTCTCGAGGAGGTCGAGCAGGCGCGGATCGATCTCGCCGATCGGCTGGCCCAGACGGCCGAGACCGAACGCGCCCTCGCCGAAGCCAAGGCCGGAGCCGAGACCGAACGAGAGGCGCTGGCGCGGGAGCGCAGGACGGTCGCCAGGCGGCTCAAGGCGCAACTCGAGGAGTTCCAGCGCAGGGTGCGCGACGATCTCGTCGCCAGCGAGGAGCGCCTATCGGAGCTGATGAAAGGGGGCCGACGGCGCGGCGCCGTGGCTCAGGTCGTCGCCGAGCTCTTCGCCGAGCCGCCGGCGGAGCTGGTGGTCGACGACGAGCTCGTGGCGGCCGGACCGATCGTCGTCGGCGGCCCCGTCCGCCATCGAGGCCTCGGCTGGGAGGGCCGGCTCGTGAAGCTCGCGCGCGGCAAGGCCGAAGTGTCCGTCCGCGGCAAGACCATGCGCTGCCTCGAGGGCGATCTCGTCGCGATCCCGACGGCGCCCCACCCACCCACCGATGCCAAGAGATCGTCCGTGGTTGCCACCCCGCCGACACCCGCCGTCGCCCCCGAGCTCAACCTCGTCGGCCAACGCGTCGAGGTGGCTCTCGAGCAGCTCGACCGTTATCTCGACCAGGCCCTGCTGGCGAACCTCGACGAAGTACGCATCATCCACGGCCACGGCTCGGGCCGCCTGCGCTCCGCGGTTCGGAAGCATCTCGACCGCCATCGAGCCGTCGCTCGTCACCACCCTGGCGATGAGCGCCAGGGTGGTGACGGCGCCTCGGTCGCCGCTCTGCGCGACTGACCGGGGCTTCGTCGCCGGGAACCTCTGCCCCGGCCGGTGCGAGAGGGGGGCCGCCAGAGGTGCCGGCCCTGGGGCGTCGTGTCTCGCACCAGAAAGCTCCGATCGTCTGATAGAAACTACCCTCGATGCTGAGAATGGCCATCAGTCATCGCCCTCTCGCGAGCCTCACCGCCGGCGCGCTCGGGGTTCTCGTTGCCGTCGCGCCCGCTCCCGGCGGAGAGCTCGAAGGATGGGCACGACTCGACACCCCGTCGTTCACGTTCTTCAGCAACGCCGGCGACGACGCCACCCGGCGCTACGCCGGCGAGCTCGAGACCTTCCGCCAGTTCGTCGCCCGCACCTTGGGCGACGGCGCCGTGACAAGCCCGCTGCCGACTCACGTCTACCTCTTCGACGGCGGCTTCGAAGACGTCAGTCTCGGTCCCGGCAACGTCGGATGGTTCACCGGCTCGCGGCAGGCCAACCTCATCGCCGTCGACACCTCCTCGCGCGGCGGTATCGAGATCGCCTATCACGAGTACGTTCACTTCGTCGTCGAGAACTCGACACCGGCGATACCGTTGTGGCTCAACGAAGGCCTCGCCGAGTTCTATTCGACCTTTCAGGCCGGCGATCAGGGACTCGACTTCGGCCGGCAGGTCGATCGCCACGTCGACTATCTCCTTCGGCATCGTCTGATCCCGTTCGATGACCTGTTCGCCGTCACCCGAGGCTCGCCTGACTACACCGAGGAGCGCCGCCGAGGCGTTTTCTACGCTCAGTCGTGGGCCTTCGTGCACTATCTTCTCGTCGGCCAGCACGAGTTCGAGATCGAGGTGGAGGACTTCTTCGACCGCCTCCGGGACGGCGAGCCGGCCGAGGACGCCTATCGAGCCGCCTTCGGGACCTCGACCGTCGGCCTGCGGCGCGATCTCGAGCACTACGTCAGCCAGGCGACGTTCGACTACCTGCGCCTGCCGGGGGAGGTGCCGAGCGCCGAGCGCTTGGGCTCGCCGCGACTGCTGGAAGAGTCGGAGGCCGCCGCTCGCCTCGGACTCGTTCACCTCGCAGGCCGGGTCGACGCCGAGGCCGCCGCCGAGCTTTTCCGCCGAGCGCTCGACCTCGATGCCGGCAACGCGACCGCCATGGGCGGCCGTGGCGAGCTCGCTCTCCTGCACGGCGACTATCTGCAGGCGGCGAGCTGGTTCCGCGAGGCCCGCAAGCGACGAAACGACGACCCGGCGATCCTCGATCTCCACGGTCTGGCCCTGCTTCAGCGGGTCGAAGCGGAGGCCAACGTGGCGATCCACGAAGAGCCTGACCGGTCCGCAGAGCGGGATCGGCTCGTCCTGCTGGCCCGCGACAGTTTCGCCCGCGCCATCGCCCTCGCCCCCAACTTTCCGCCGGCGCTGTCGGGTTATGGGCGCACCTTCTTCTGGGACGAGGACCCGAGCGAAGGCATCGAGGTGTCGGCACGAGCCGTACGGCTCCTGCCCCGCAACCCGATCATCCTCTCCACCCACCTCGCACTCGTCGCGCAGGCCGGTGACGT
>CALZKB010000293.1 GCA_945787575.1 Thermoanaerobaculia bacterium
CCAGAGTGACGCGGGGTGGAGAGCTGGCCTACATAGGTCCTCCTGGCGCAGACAGCTGACAGCTAACCCCAAAACACGTATGAGGCCCCCGTTTGTCAAGGCGTGAACTTTCCCCCGGCCGATGTTTCGTAGATCGGCCTGTTGCAGGGCGCTGTGGACGAGAGAGGCGGCCAGCTCTGCTTAGTTTGCCGGCAGGCACAGACGGTCGTCTGCGCCAAACACGTATACGGGCTCAGCCGCCGCGAAGCGGCGGTACGACGCTCGGCGGGGAGCGCCGCGTCCTAGAAACGATTCTGTGCCCTCATTCCGTCCTACTCAAGGGGTCGACTCCGTCAGGAGGCCCAGTGGCCTGGCGCGGGTCAGTTAGTTGCGGGCTCGGGGGAGGGGCAGACGAGCCATCTCTTCGTTCGAGGTTCCCTGTTCCTGTGAACGGAGCGGGAGCGGGTGTCCAATCAAGCGCAGGGGTTGCCGGGCACTTGGCCATGGACCTGTCGCGCACTCGGCGGTGCATCGATGGGTCTCGTTGCAAGGTCCTCGGTGGCTCCGCCCTCGCGGCTCCAGTTATGCGGCGGGCTCACCCGCTCCCCTCCTTATGCCGTATCCTCCATGGTCGTTCGGGTTGGTCGTGGTCCTCCGTTTCGAGTGTGCTGGATGTTTGTGATCGCCGAGTTCCCTTCCTTTTCTTTTCCATTGGGAGGGATGAGAGGTTGGTTGGCAGCCCTCCTTGCAAGCAGCCTCGGTGCACGTGTTCGCCCCTCTCCCGATCTCGTCGGTGGATCTGCTCAGGCGGCCACGAAGCGCTCGAGGTCAAAGGGCTGACGCCGCTTCAACATGTAGTAGACGGCGCGGCCGAGCTTGGCCGCCAGGACGCTCATCGCCTTGCCCTTGCCGTGCTTGCGCTCGAGGCGCTGGAAGTAGGTCTGGCCGACGGGGTTCTTGCGCAGGAACAGCGCGGCTGCCTCGGAGAAGGCCCACTTGAGATGGACGTTGCCGATCTTCTTGGCGCCGCTGGCGGCGCGCTTCTTCTTGCCGTCGGATTCCCACGAGCCCTTGACCAGGCGGGAGTAGGAGAGGAAGTGGCCGACGCCGGGGAAGCGCGCGATCTCGTAGATCTCGTAGAGGATCGTCATCGACAGGATCTTGCCGATGCCCGGGATCGAGCGCAGCAGGTAGCAGGTGGCGGCGTCATGCACCTTGGCCTGCTGGGCGAGAAAGAGCTCGAGCTCGGCGATGGTCTCGTCGTAGCTGTCGAGCAGCGCCATGTCGGCGGCGATGGTCATCTGGACGTTCTCGTCGTCGGCGAAGTGCTCGAGGAGGTCGTCGCGGTTGACGGCATAGTCGATGCGCTTCTTGAGCGGCTCGAGGTTGTATTGGGTGTTCGTGTTCTGGATGTGGCTGAGGTGTCGCGAGGGTAGACGTAGGCGTAGGGGAAGTTACCGCCGCGCAGCAGATGGGTGATCTTGTGCGAGTCGATGCGGTCGTTCTTGGACTTGCCGCCGTGGACGGCCTTCATGTAGAGAGCATGGCCGAGGACGAAGGCGATCTCCTCTTCGAGGCAGAGGTCGGCGACCCAGTACCAGCAGAAGAGACACTCGGTGGCGACGACCAGATCCTCGCGGTAGGGTTCGATCAGGCGCAGGAAAGCCCGGCGCTGGCATCGGATCCTCCGATGGACGAGGACGTTCGCGGCTTGGTCGAGAATGCAGATGTACATGGTGCGGGCGTGCAGATCGATCCCGCAGTAGTGCCGGTGCTGCTCGGTGTAGAATCGCATCGAGGCCTCCTTCTGTGGAAGTTGAGTGATGCCCACAAGCCTACCGTGTGGGTAGGCAAGAGGGGGCCTCGAATCAGTATCCAGCGCGTTTGGGGATTCGCGCGCCCTGGTCGGGCCTTTTTCGCTCACTCCCATGATTTTCCCGCCATACTTCCGCCTCCTTGTCGTCCGACGATGAGGAATGGAGGCTGAGGGAAGCCCGACGAGGGCAAGTTGCCGCCGATTCAACGTTTTCGGACGCACTTCGACACGGTTCTCCCGTCGAGGAGTCGATGGGGGGCCAAGTTGTCCGGCCTACAGGTCACCCGTACTGCCATCGTTTGAGTCTCTGGGTGCCCTCGAGCAGTAGCGTGGCCCAGCGATTGACCTCGAGGAGGCGGAAAACGAGCTTGCGGCCACTGGTGAGAATCTGTGCGGGTAGCCGAACGATCTCGTTGAGAAAACGGCGAAACTCCATGCGAAGCAGAGCTCGGGCTCCCATCTCCTCGGGCAGAAGCAGACCCGCCCATGCCTTGATGTTCCAGGCCAGTGCGGCGATCACCAGGTACGTCCAATTGGCGTAGAACTCGCGCACGGGAAGCCGCGTCGCCTGCACCCCGTTCTTGAGCTGCTCAATCACGTTCTCCTGCTGGCAGCGGGCGTTGTTCTCGCGCACGACGGCTCGGGTCGACAGACGCGACTTCGGAACGTTGGTCACATAGAAGAAGTAGCGGACCTCGTCCTCCAGCCGAAGCTGGCCCTCGGTGACCCGGATCTTCTTGCGCAACACGATCATGCGGTAGGTCTTTTGTGACTTACGGGGTCGGTAGTCCATCTCCGCCACATGCTCTTCCTCGAGCGTGAGATTTCGATAGCCCTTCTGAAGAACCACTTCACGCCGCACATTCGGCGCTCGCCGCCGCCGATGGGCTCTCGGTTGGCTCGGGCGCTCGAATGGTCCCCAGGCCTCGGCTTCCAGCGCCTCGGCGCGTTGGACGAAGCTCGGATGGGCGTCGATACCGAAGACGAATTCGACACCCGCACTCGTCCAAGGGTCGAAATGCTCGGTCAGAGAGAAATCGGTGTCTCCCCGCAACCGCACCTGCTCGAAGCCAGCTCCTTGTTGGGCCCAGGTGATCGCCCGATCGATCCAGGCCACAGCACCGTCATGCGACGGACGGCTCGCCGGACGATTGACGGCGTAGAGCAACTCGTCGGAATTGGCCAACGAGACGAAGAGAGGGCCGAAGCCCCACCGGCCGTCGTAGGACATATCCATCCGTTCCTTGCACCGGCCCGTGGTCTCGACGATCGACCCGTCGACATCGATGCGTGCGAGTTGACGTTCGGCTTGCGGCCGCGTCCGCCATACCGACGAGCGGGCGTGGTTAATCGCCTCCATCAAGCTCAGCACCTTCGGCTCCTCATCGAACCGCCGCAGGAAGTCGCCCGCCGTCGTCGGGTCCGGGATGCGCCGGGCGCCGACGGCATCGAGAAAGGCCACGTTCTCCCGTCGCGCCTCCAGGTCGCCCAGACAGCTCCCACCGGTAAGAAAGGTGTACGCCAACGACAGGATGTGATCCGACTCATGATAGGGCAGGTGACGCTTCAGCACCGTCACTTCGTCGTCGATCGCTGCCCGAAGACCGGTCGCCGAGACCACGGTCTGCACCATGCCCAAGCCACCGCAGTCGACCGCCTTCAGCCGCCCCGCGACTTCGTAGTGGATGTTCCCAGACTCGAGAACCGGATTCTCTCGCTGAGGCTGCCAAGAGCGGTCCAACCGCTGTTTCAGCTGCTTTTGACGGGCGGCCAGATTTCGTTTACTCTTCTTCACTTGAAACGCCTCCTTCCCGCTGGTTTCTGGTTTCTGAGCAGATCCATAATACCAGTAGAATGAGGCGTTTCCGTCGTTCTGGGCCGCCCGCGCGTTGGTCAACGTGCCTGCTTTGGGCCTAGCAGACACCCTGTGTCAACCATCGGTCGGAGTTGTCCAGGCCACGCGGTGGCCTGATGGGTTGTTTTTCCCTGCATTAGGCGGCGAGAGCCTTTGCGGCGCCGTGCCGCCGGACATCATAGGGGCAACCATCTTGCCAAGCTCGCCAGAGGACCCGAACCCAGGCGCGAGCGAGGATTCGCACGGCGTGGGGGTAGTCGCAGCCGCGGGCTCGTGCCTCAGCATAGATCTTTCGTGCCCAGGGCGAGTCGTGGCGAGAGTTGCCCGCAAACGTGGTGAGCGCTTGACGCAGCCGCTTGTTGCAGGCGAAGCGAAACGCGACCTTTCGATGCTTGCCGGATTGCGAGGTGATCGGCGCGACGCCGGCCTCGGCGGCGAGTTGCTCCTCGGTCAGAAAGCGCGCGGGATCGTCCCCGAGCTCCGCGGTGATCTGGGCGGCATTGACCTGGCCCGCCCGTGGAAAGGACATGACCACCTGACCGACCGGGAGCTGGGCCACCGCGTGCTCGACTTGCGAGGTGAGCTTTTGGATCTCCGTCCCGAGGTGGCGCAAGACGGTGACGAAAGTGCGGACGAGTTCTCCTTTGGCCTTCTCCTCGGCCGCTCCGGCAAGCCCCTGAGGCGCGGCGCGGAGTCGCTCGAGGAGTTCTTCGGGCGTCCGTCGCCCGGAATACCTGTGCCGGCGCAGGAAGGCGACCATTCGCTGCGGACCGAGAGCTCGGGCTGCCGAGGGCGAGCGGTAACGCTGGAGGAAGGCCAACGCGATCGGCGAGTCGATGTCGGAGAAGATCCGGGCCGCGCCGGGCCAGAAACTCTCGAGCAGCGCGCGCAGCTGGTTCGCCAAGGCCACCCGTTCGGCGACGAGATCGTCGCGCGTACGGACCCAGGCTCGGAGGGCCTTGATGGCGTCCGAAGCGGGTCGCAAGGGCCGGAACCGATGGCCGTCCGTGCGCAGAAGGTCCGCGAGGATATAGGCGTCTCCAGGGTCGCTCTTGCCCGCGGCGGCCCGGTAGCGCGACCGCGAGGCCTTGAGCACGTTGGGGTGGATCGGGACCACGGGGTGGCCTGCCTCCACCAAGGTATCGACCAGCAACCCACTGGGGCGCTCGATGGCAATCGGCAACTGCTCAGGCGGTGCGAGACGTTTCAAGCGCCGCAGCATGCGCCGGAGTCCCTCCGTGTCATGGGAGACGTCCATCCGCAGGACGATTTTCCCGCGGTCGTCCACGACGCAGACCGCGTGCCTTTCGCTGCCCCAGTCCAAACCTACTTGACCGGCCATCGCCAACCTCCTCCTGTTTGGGTTACCCTGACCGGTGCTGGGAGGTCCGGCCGATCGCTCACTGAAAGGCGCTCTGGGACTCCCGGTCCCTGGCGCAACACCCTGTGGTCGGTCGGGACCTCCCGGTCGCTTCGAGGGGGCTGGTCTGCTAGAGGCTGTCGAGCAGCAAGCCTGTGTGGCCCTCCTCGAAGCGGCACCGGGATTTCCGAGTCGCCCGACGCCACCGCGGGGGATCCGCAGCGGACCGTCGCGCATTCGCCGCCGGCGATCACGTCGCCCGGCGGGGAGTTCCGTCTCTCCCCCTGGCGAGTCGGGCCCGGGGATCGACTGCGGGTCGATCATCCCGAGCACGG
>CALZKB010000294.1 GCA_945787575.1 Thermoanaerobaculia bacterium
GAACCGCCCGCCGCCGCCGCCATCGCCTCCTCGAGCAGGACCCGGCGGCGGTTGACGTGGGTCGGATGGAACACCCGGGCCGGAAGCTCACTCTCGGCGAGCGCCCGGCGCATGAGACCGAGGCCGCCTTTGCCATCTCCGAGATGCAGGTGCACCGTCCCCGCCTTGCCGGTCATCAGCCCGGCGACGTGAGCCTCCGACGCCACCTTCAACAGCTCCTCCAGGTTCGGCTGACTCGAGCGGTGGTCGGAGATCGCCAGCTCGCCGACGCCGATCACTTTGTCCAGATAGACGATGTCTCCGCGGACGCTGCCGGTGAGCGTCGCCGGTGGCAGGTGATATCCACCGATGTAGCACCACGCCGACAGCCCCTCCTCCTCGAGGCCGCGCACCTGGGTCAGGAGCGAGCCCGGTCCACGCGTCAGATCGTCGGTACCGAGCAGGCCGACCACCGTCGTGACCCCGGCTCGCGTGTAACGACTCAACGGCGGCGGCGGCACCCGGCTGGCGGGTCCCGATTCGCCACCTCCGCCGGTCACGTGAACGTGCCCGTCGATCAATCCGGGGATCAACCGCCGCCCCTCGAGGTCGAGCACCTCGACCGCGAGCTGAGCGCCGAGCTCGGGGCGGCGCTCTCCCATCCAGACGATCTCCTCCCCTGCCACCAGGAGATGGCGCTGCCCGAGAGCTTCCGGGGCGTAGACGTCAGCGTTGCTGAGAAGTCGGATCATGGAGCGGCCGCTGCATCGCGGAAGCTCGTCATTCTAGCTCGCACTGGGTGACCACGCTCCGCCGCGACGGCGGAGGCGCTGGCGGCCATCGCGCTGCGCTCGGCTGTTCCTCGGCGGCAGGGCTGGCGCCGGTGGCCGGCCTACCTTCTTGCACCGACCGGAGGGACACAGCGCTTGGTCGTAGAATTCCGCCCACGTGATGGGACTTTGCTCCAGCCGGGATCTGATACGTCGCTCACTGCGTCTCGCCGTGGCGGGTCTCCTGCTGCTCACCGCCTGCCGGCAGGCTCCCTCCGAAGCGCCAGGCGAGATCGCGCGGCCCAACCTGGTGTTGATCGTCGTCGACACCCTGCGCGCCGACTACCTCCGCTCCTACGGGTTCGCTCACGACACCGCTCCCGAGCTCGACGCCTTGGCCGAGCGGGGAGTGCGTTTCAGCCGAGTGATCGCCCAGTCGAGCTGGACCCGTCCGTCGATCGGCTCGATGTTGACGTCGCAGTACCCGCGCACCCTCGGAATCTACGACGAGCGCCGGGAGATTCTCGCGGACCGCTTCGTCACGCTCGCCGAGACCCTGGCGCGAGCCGGGTACACCAACCTCGCCGCCACCGCCAACCCCAACACCAATACCGCCTTCAACTTCCAGCAGGGTTTCCACGGCTACGTCGACAGCAACGTGCGCTTCAGCTGGATGAAGGAAGCGGACGGCGACCTGACGGACCGCCTGGCGCCCCTTCACGGCGCGCGACACGTCTTCCGCGCTCTTCTCGACCGGGCCAGGACCCTCGACAGCTCACCCATCCACCTGATGGCGACCGTGATGGACGTCCACGAGGCATTCGACCCTCGAGTCGACCTCACCGGCTACTCGACCCTCTTCCGCGAGCTGCCGGAGCACCGCTACCTGCAGGCGATCCGAATGGTGTCGCGCGAGATCGCCCGCTTCATGGAAGAGCTCGGCCGGCTCCCGGGTTGGGAAGACACGATCTTCGTCGTCACCAGCGATCACGGTCAGGGTCTCGCCAGCCATCCCGCCGTCGACGGCGCCCAGTTCCACGGCCACGTGCTCTACGAATCGCAGATCCTGGTGCCTTGGATCATGGCAAGCACCGCGGGTCGCCTCCCTGCAGGCCGCGTGGTCGATCGCCCGGTGCGGCTGCTCGACCTCGCGCCGACCCTGCTCGAGGTGGTCGGGGTCGAGGCGCCCGCTCGTCAAGAAGGGCGATCGCTGGTGCCGCTCATCGCCGCGGAGGCGGACTCGTGGATCGACGAGCCGCTGGTGGTCGAGACCCAGTTCCGCAAGTCCGACTCCATCGGCCTCTACGGCCGCGAGTGGAACTACTTCGAGCACCGAACCCCTCGGCGTGGCACCGATCCGCGCGAGCTTCAAGCCATCGGCGGCGGCGAGAACGGCACGCGGACCAACCGTCTCGCCGAGCACTCCGAGCTGGTCGCCGAGCTCGCGGCTCGGCTTGCCGCCTGGGAGGAGTCCCACCCCAGCGCCGAGCCCACGCTCCGCACCGCTCCGCTCGACGACGACGTGGCGCGCCAGCTGCGCTCCCTCGGCTACGTCGACTAACGCCCCTCTCGTCTACAATCGGCCGAAAGCTCTTCGGGAGCTGGAACCGGCAAAGGAGGCGCTTCGTGGATCGTAGAGACTTTCTTCGCTTGAGCGGCCTGGGAATGGGGACGCTGATGGTGCCCGTCCTTGGAAGTCCCCGCTTGCTCGGCGCCCAGACGCCGGTGCCGGAAGGCGGCCGCAGAGCGCTCGCCGACGCCGCGTTGAACGCCGCCACCGGCCGCGGGGCTTCGTACGCGGACGTCCGGATCGGCCGCTACCTCCGCCAGTTCGTCATCACCCGCGAGGACAAGGTGCAGAACATCGTCGACACCGAGTCCTACGGCGCCGGAGTGCGGGTGCTCGCCGACGGCGCGTGGGGTTTCGCCGCGACTTCCGACGTCAGCAAGGACTCGCTCGCCGCCGCCGCCGCGCAGGCGGTGGCGATCGCCAGGGCCAACGCTGGGCTGCAGCGCGAGCCCGTCCGGCTCGCGCCGGTCAAGGGGGTCGGCGAGGTGTCTTGGCAGACCCCGATCGAAAAGAGCTGCTTCGCCGTGCCGCTCTCCGAGAAGGTCGAGCTGCTGATGGACGTCAACGCCGCCGCGATGGAGGCGGGAGCGAGCTTCATCAGCTCGAATCTCTTTCAGGTCAACGAGCAGAAGTACTTCGCGTCGACAGACGGCTCCTACATCGACCAGGACGTCCATCGCCTGTGGCCTACCTTCACCGTCACTTCGATCGACGCCGAGAGCGGCAAGTTCCAGACTCGCAACGCACTCGCCTCGCCGATGGGCATGGGGTGGGAGTACCTCGCCGGCAAGAAGGAGGACAAGCTGCCGGGAGCGACCACCCGCTACAAGAGCTCCTACGACATGCGGGAAGATGCCGTCGCCGCCGCCGCGCAAGCCAAGGCAAAGCACGCGGCGAAGACGGTAGCAGCGGGAAAGTACGATCTGGTGCTCGATCCGACCCACCTCGGGCTCACCATTCACGAGTCGGTCGGGCATCCCCTCGAGCTCGATCGGGTGCTCGGCTACGAGGCCAACTACGCCGGCACCAGCTTCGCCACCCTCGACAAGTGGAAGTCGAAGAAGTTCAACTACGGTTCCGACAAAGTCACTCTCTTCGCCGACAAGACCCAGGTCGGCTCGCTCGGGTATGTCGCCTACGACGATGAAGGCGCGCCCACCAAGCGGTGGGACCTGGTCAAGGACGGGATCCTCGTCAACTATCAAGCGATTCGCGATCAGGTGCACATCCTCGGCGAGAAGGAGTCCCACGGCTGCTGCTACGCCGACTCGTGGAGCTCGATCCAGTTCCAGCGCATGCCCAACGTGTCGCTCGCTGCCGGCAAGGAGCCGCTCTCCGTCGACGAGATGATCGCCGGCGTCGAGAAGGGCATCTACATCATCGGCCGCGGCTCGTACTCGATCGACCAGCAGCGTTACAACTTCCAGTTCGGCGGCCAGCTTTTCTACGCCATCGAGAACGGCAAGATCACCGGCATGCTCAAGGACGTGGCATACCAGTCGAACACCCAGGAGTTCTGGAACTCGTGCGTGGCGATCTGCGACGAGCGCGATTACCGAACCTTCGGCACCTTCTTCGACGGCAAGGGTCAGCCGTCCCAGGTCAGCGCCGTCTCCCACGGCAGCGCCACGACCCGTTTCGACGGCGTCAACGTGATCAACACCGCTCGCAAGCTCTAGCAGCCCGTGGCAGAAGTCCTGTGGGTCGCGTTGCGAGCGCTTTCGAGTGTGATGCCAGGCGCCGGGCCGCAGGCGATGCCGTAGCATCGGTG
>CALZKB010000295.1 GCA_945787575.1 Thermoanaerobaculia bacterium
TTGACGGCCCGCTGGATGACGCCACCACGGCGAAGATGCTGACCCAGGAGTTTCGCCTCGCGGGCAGCCAGGGTTCCGCCGACTGGGTGGCCGGGTTGTTCTACAGCACGATCGACCGTGACTACGGGCAGAGCCTTTTGATCAACGGCTTCGAGGACATGACCGGGATCGGTACGGCCGGGTCCTTCGGCGCCGCCAAGGACGTCCTCTTCTTCTCCGACCTGGCCTACCAGTTCGACCAGCTGGCGATCTTCGGTGAGGTGACCTACGCGGTCAACGAGAAGCTCGATGTCACCGGCGGGCTGCGCTTCTACGACTTCGAGGAGGACCGCACCCAGACCTTCGACGGCATCTTCGCCGCCCCGGGCACGATGCTGGGCGCGACCTCGGCCGACGGCATCGCGCCGCGGCTCATCGCCAGCTACTCGGTCAACGACGACACCGAGCTCAACGCCCAGGTCTCCAAGGGCTTTCGCCTGGGCGGCATCAACGATCCGCTCAACCTTCCTCTCTGCACGCCCGAGGATCTCGCCACCTTCGGCGGACGCGACAGCTGGGAAGACGAGGAGGTTTGGAACTACGAGGTGGGCTCCAAGTCCACCGTGATGGGCGGCCGCGGGACGTTCAACATCGCCGCCTTCACCATGGACATCAGCGATCTGCAGGCCACCGTGACCGCCGGCTCGTGCTCCTCGCGGGTCATCTTCAACGTGCCGGAAGCGCGCTCGACGGGGCTCGAGTTCGAGTTCGCCGGTGCGCCGAGCCGCAACTTCGACTTCGCCCTTTCGGCGAGCTACACGGACTCCGAGCTCAAGTCGACGCTGACCTCCACCGATGCGGCGGGCAACGTCAGCGTCGTCGCCGGGATCCAGGACGGCAAACGCCTGCCGACCGTGCCCGAGTTCCAGGCCGCCGCGGCCGGGACCTATCAGTGGCAGATGGCCAACGAACGGTTGGGCTACGCGACCGCCACTTTCCAGCACGTCGGCTCGCGGTTCACGCAGATCGGCGACCAGGCGGCGGGATTCGGAACGGTCGACCTGCTAGCCTTGGGCGGCGTCATCGGCGGACCTCTCACCACCGACACCTTCACCTTCAACCCCGAGCTGCCCGGCTACGACATCGTCAACCTGCGAATCGGGCTGACGAGCGAGAAATGGGACACGGCTCTCTTCATCAACAATGTGACGGACGAGACCGCTTTTCTGGCCCTGGACCAGGAGCGCGGTTCTCTTGCGCGCGTGGGTTACCTGACCAACCAGCCCCGAACGTTCGGGGTGTCGACCCGCGTGAATTTCTAGCAACCGGCTCCCCGAGAGCCAGAGCGGAGGCAACAGGCTTCATGGCAAAGAGAATCTACGTAGGCAACCTTCCTTTCAGCGCTTCGGACGACGAGGTCCGTGAGCTTTTCTCGCCATATGGTGACGTCAACTCCGTCCACCTGGTCACCGACCGCGAGACCGGACGGCCGCGCGGCTTTGGTTTCGTCGAGATGGAGAGCGACGCGGAAGCCGACGAGGCGATCGGCAAGCTGAACCAGACGCAGATGGGCGGCCGCACCCTGAACGTCAACGAAGCTCGTCCACGAGAAGCCCGTCAGGCCCGCTGGTAACGGCCGAGGGTAGGTAGCGACCGCTCGTGACCTGAGTGGGTCGCGCTCGTCGCGGCCCCGGGTGTGGCTCGCCCACCCGCGGGCCCCATTTCGTCCGGTTTCGTGAAACGATAGCGCCGCACCGAAAAGACGGCGACCGGAAGGGAGGAAGCGATGAACGCGATCGCGAAGCTGTTGTCCAGCTTGTGGACCGAGAACCGGGCCCGCTCGAAGGCGAGGCTCGCGCTGCTGCTCGTGGCGACGGTGTGGGTGGTCTGGCCGGCGTCGGCCGACGCCGCCTCGTCGCAGCGCGGTCGAGGCCGGCAGAAGGCCGAGGCGGCGAAGGCGGCTTCCGAGGCCACGGCCGACGCCACCGAAGAGGAAGAGGAGAGCAAGCTCGTCAAGCCGGCTCCGCCGCGCGCCGAGGGAGAAGGCGAGGGCCCCTTCGAGCGTCTGATCATCCGCGGCGCGACGATGATCGACGGCAGCGGTTCGCCGCCCTTCGGGCCGGTCGACATCGTGATCGAGGGCAATCGGATCGCCGAGATCAAATCGGTGGGCACTCCGGGGCTGCCCTACAAGGAAGACGAGGAGCGGCCGGAAGACGCGACGCGCGAAATCGACGCCGAGGGCTGGTTCGTCATGCCTGGGATCGTCGATCTCCACGTCCATACCGGTGGTGTTCCCAAGGCTCCCGAGGCCGAGTACGTCTACAAGCTCTGGCTGGGGCATGGGATCACGACGGTCCGCGGCGTGCCGACGGGCCGGTTGGAGTGGGACCTGTCCGAGCGCGGGCGCAGCGCTTCGAACGAGATTGCGGCGCCGAGGATCGTCTCCTACCAGCGTATGGGCAGCGGCAAGGAGTGGAAGGACAAGAAGATCCGCACGCCCGACGACGCGCGCGAGTGGGTCCGCTACGCCGCCGGCAAGGGCGTCGAGGGTCTGAAACTCGGCGCCCATCGGCCCGCGATCATGGCGGCGTTGATCGACGAGGCCCAAAAACACGGCATGGGCTCGACGGCGCATCTGGCGCAGATGGGCGTGGCGCAGATGAACGCTCTCGACGCCGCCCGCGTCGGGCTTGGCAGCATGACCCACTTCTACGGCCTCTTCGAGTCGCTCTACAAAGACCACGACGTCCAGCCCTGGCCGGCCGACATGAACTACAAGGACGAGCAGCACCGCTTCGGCCAGGTGGCGCGCCAGTGGAACCTGATCCATCCGCGCGGCAGCGAGGAGTGGGATGCACTGATCGAGGAGTTCCTCGAGCTCGACTTCTACCTCAACCCGACGATGACGATCTACTCGGCGGGCCGTGACGTCATGCGGGCGCGAAACGCCGATTGGCACGGCAAGTACACCCTGCCGACCCTCAATCAGTTCTTCGTTCCCAGCCGCGAGGACCACGGCTCCTACTGGTACGACTGGACGACGTGGGACGAGGTCGCCTGGAAGAAGTACATGCAGGTGTGGATGAGCTTCTTGAACGACTTCAAGAACCGGGGCGGGAAGGTCACGGTGGGCTCGGACTCGGGCTTCATCTATCAGACCTACGGATTCGGCACGATCCTCGAGATGGAGCTGCTCCAGGAAGCCGGTTTTCACCCCCTCGAGGTGATCCGCGCCGCGACCATGCACGGCGCGATGGAGCTCAACAAGGCGAGCGGTGAGCCGATCGAGCGCGGCATCGTGCGCGAGGGCTTGCTGGCCGACCTGGTGCTCCTCGAGGAGAGCCCGATCGAGAATCTCAAGGTCCTCTACGGCACGGGCGCGGTACGCTTGAACGAAAAGACCCAGAAGCCGGAGCGTGTCGGCGGCGTGCGCTACACGATCAAGGACGGAATCGTCTATGACGCCAAGCGGCTCCTGGAAGACGTGGCCGGAATGGTCGAAGCCCAGAAGAAGGAGATGGCCGAGGCCGCGGCCGACTAAAGGCGCGGTAGCCGCAGGGGGTCTTCTGTAGCGCCCGCACCCGTGGCGGGCGTCTTGCCGTCAACAGCGTGCCAGGATCCTGAGGAGACGAAGATGACGCACCAGCTGACGAGATCGATCGGCGCCGTTGTCGCGCTTGTCCTCGCGACCTCACCGCTCGTGGCGCAGGCTCCCGAGGAGACCTCGTTCCGTCTCGCCGAGACGATCGACCGCGAGCTCTCCGAGATCTACCCCGCCGATGAGCCGGGGGCCGCAATCCTCCTGATCGACGATGGTGAGGTGGTGTTCCGTCGTGCCTACGGCCTGGCCGACGTCGAGCTCGGCGTCGCGCTCGAGCCGGACATGGTCTTCCGCCTCGGCTCGGTCACCAAGCAGTTCACCGCGGCGGCGATCCTGCTCCTCGAGGAGGACGGGAAGCTCTCGGTCTCCGACCCCTTGACCCGGCATCTGCCGGACTACCCGGTCGACGGCGAGGGGGAGAGTCCGACGATCGAGCACCTCCTCGCCCACACCTCGGGGATCTTCAGCTACACCTCGATCCCGGGCTA
>CALZKB010000296.1 GCA_945787575.1 Thermoanaerobaculia bacterium
GGCCGTCGCAGCTGGCATCTCAGTCCAGGTTCGCGGCTGGAAGGTATCCGGAAGAGTTGATGATCTCTCGCCACTTTGGACTGTGTGCGAACTCGCGAACCGACCGCACCAGCGGGTGTTCGCGATTCGCCTCGTCTACGACCAGACCGAGCTCCACTCCCAGCGACACGCCCCGGAGCTCGACGACGTTGAGGCCAGTGAAGTTTGCGAGCGCGCCGTATCCGATAGCGGCTCGCCCGCTTGGGCTTTTCAGGAAGTTCACGAGGCTATGGTCACGCTTGAGCGTGGCCTCGTACTCGGCATCGAGGAGCACGGGAAAGTGGCGCGAGAGCACCGTCAACGATGCCTCGGTCTTCTCCCGCCCGACGAGCATGACCGGGGCGTCGGGTCCGCCGAGCTCGCTCCAGTTGGAGACCTCGCCCGAGAAAATCCGCCGGACATCGGCGGGGGTGAGTGGAGGAAGCTGCACGTCGACACCGGTCACGAAGCCCACCGGGACCCGGCCGAGGTAGATCTCGAACTTGCCCTGCGCCTTCTCTGACTGCGTCAGCGGGCGCCCGGTACGACCAAACAAGTACTTGGCCGAGGCACGGATCCCCCCGGCGTGTTTCGTGGAACGCTCGGGGACAACGAATTTCGTCCCCTCCGCCTGTGCAAGCTCGTTGAAGTGGTCGAAAAACAACGCTGCGATTCGGGTGGAGGGTCCCGCCCCATAGACCGGCTGGACGTGCTTGCTCGAGTCGGGGGAGGCCTGGCTGTTAGGCCACCAGCCGGAGCAGATCAAAAATACCAGCAGGGCGCTCGCGGCACGAGCGAGTCCCGCTCGCGAAGTGCACCCGGGAAACGCCGAGAGCGCATCTTGAACACGCGCGAGTCGCGAGATCTGGAGAACTGAGCGCTGGTTCATGTCGATACCTCAATACATTGTCAAGGCCTCAGCAAGTGGGATACGGCGCGACCAGTTAGGAGTGACTATAGAACACTGCAATCTCTCGCTCGTCTGTGGGTTCTGGCGCTGGTACGGTGTACGACCCCTTCCCGTATCGGCGGGTCGAAGGCGAACCTTAACGAGCGCGGGCCCGAACTCTCGCCGAAACGCACCCGAACTCCCATAACGTTCGACGTACACTTCGTCGAGCGTCCCGACGGCTCACTGCGGTTCCGCTGGGTGCAGGCACCGACCAGCGCCGAGTTGGCGTGGCTGACCCAGGCCCTGGCGCGGCGCATCGGCCGCTAACTCGACCGCCACGGGCTGTTGGAACGGGATGCGGAGAACAGCTATCTGGCCGGCGACGAACTTGAGGCCGGGCCGATGGAACAGCTCCTCGGCTCGTCGATCACCTAACGCATCGCCGTCGGACCGCAACAAGGCCGTAAGGTGTTCACACTGCAGACGCTGCCGGCCTGTGACGAGCGCTTCGATGACGGAGTCGGCAAGGTTGCTGGATTTTCCCTGCACGCTGGCGTTGCGGCACGGGCGGATCAACGCCAGAAGCTCGAGCGGCTGTGTCGGTATATCAGCCGGCCGGCGATCGCTCCCTAAATGCGCCGGTTCGGTTAGGATGTGGCCCACTACCGTTGGTTGCAGATAGGAGCCGGCGCATGACAGGCCAGAGAGCGACCGTCGACCGAGAGCAGCTGCTCTCGCTTCTCGAGAGCGGCAAGGCGCTCAACTCGAAGCTCGATCTCGCTGACGTGCTGAGCTCGGTGCTGGAGATCGCCTGTCGCGTGACCGGCGCGATCGCGGGCTCGGTGATCCTGCACGACCCGAAGTTCGACGACCTCTACTTCGCAGCGGCGACGGGGCCGGTGGCGGAGGAGCTGCCGACGATCCGCATCCCGCCCGGGCAAGGGAAGGCCGGCAAGGTCTTCTCGGAGCGACGCTCGTTGCTCGAAAACGACCTCGGCGCGCAGGTCGACCACTATAAGAAGGTCGACGAGCAGACGGAGTTCCGCACGGTCTCGATGGTCTGCTCGCCGCTGCTGTTCCAGGACACCTGCTACGGCGTCGTGCAGATTCTCAACAAGGCCGGCGGGGCGGAGCCGTTCGTCGATGTCGATCTCGCGCTGCTCGAGCATGTCGCGGCACAATCGGCGATCGCGATCCACAATGCCAAGCAGTTCGAGCACGTGGTGGCCGCCAGCGGCCTGCACGCATTGCCGGAGGTGCGGGGCGATCTCGTACCCTACCTGACCGATCCGTCGCACCCCGCCAGGCACGAGCGCCTGACGGTCTTGTTCGCGGACATGCGCGGCTTCACGCAGCTGACGATGAACCTCGGCGACGCCGAGGAGATCCAGGAGATGATCAGCGAGTTCGTCGGGATGCTGGCGGGCGTCATCCTCGGCAATCGCGGGATCGCCAACAAGTTCCTCGGCGACGGCGTGATGGCGATCTTCCGCGGCGAGTCGGCGTCGCTCGACGCCGTTCGCGCGGCCTTCGAGATCCTCCGCAAGTTCGATCGGATGCTCGCGCGGTGGAGCAAACGGACGAGCGTCAGCCTACGATTCCTCGATGTGGGCGTCGGCATTGCCACCGGGAAGGTTATCATCGGTACCCTGGGTGGAGAGGACCTCCGCGAGTTCACCGCGATGGGAACGCCCGTAATCCTCGCCGCGTCGCTGGAGAGCCAGGCGCGCGGCGGCAGGCGCGTACTCTGCGACCTGCTGACCTTCGAGAGCGCGCGCGAGATCATCCAGATCCACGAGGGACCGACGCGCTTCGAGCTGATCAAGCCCGACCAGCAGGCGCTGCCCGAATTCGAGATCTTCGAGATCAAGGCGCTGCGCTCGGCACAAGGAGCCGATCGCGTCTTCGTCAGCTACCACAACGAGGACACCGACCTCGTCACGCAGCGCATCGTCGACCCCCTCAAGGAGCTCGATTTCGAGGTCTTCTACTCCGACGATTCGATCGATCCCGGCGTCGACTTCGCCGAGCGCATTGGCAATGCGCTGTCCGATTGCGCTTGGTTCGTCGTTGCGGTCACCGAGGGTGCCGCCAAGTCCCGCTGGGTCCGCGAGGAGGTGCGCTTCGCCCTCGAGGCGGACCACCTCGAAGGCCGTGTGCTGGCGATCCAATTGGGCGAGGCGGCAGCCGATGCACTCGACTGGCGACTGGGGCGGCGGCAGTTCGTCGATGCGCGCGGGGACGATGGCGACGAGGCCGTCGCCACGGCCTTCGGGAAGATGCGCGCCAGCTCGGGTAGCGAGGGCTGACGGTATAAATCTAAGCGAATTGGCGGTGGCGGCTATGCATCAGGCGAAAGCTGGAAATCTTCAGCACTGGGCTGTGAGCGATATTCTGTGGGGATTAACCGAGAAACAATGTAAGGCTGCCTCATAGCGAATACGTCTTTACCGTGTTTTCGATCGATTTTCGCAGTATCGAATCCTACCCCGGTGGGGTGGTGGCGCCTGTAGGCGAAATCTGACCTTTCCCCATCCACGCAGATCACAGGCGCAGTAACTGATGATGATCCGCGTCTGCCGACTCCCACACGCCGAACACCGCAGGCCAGCCCGCAGCCCGGGGATCGTCATCGATCCGGGCAGGTGATCGATCGGCACCAAGGCGCCGTGCCCGCAGTTATCGCAGTACGAGGTGATCGAGAACCGATCCGGCGGGAAGTAGGCTAGTGAGTTTGGCAGATCGATAAAGCCGCACTGGCAAAGTGCCGCGCCTGGTGCGAGGAGCGTGGGCTAGACCTCGACGATCTGCTGCAATCTTGACTGGCATGTCTTCACGGCGCGGCCGCCGCTACTGCAACAAACGGGAACATGTGGCTTCTGTTTGAGATGTCCGCATCCGGCCGAGGCTGTGTGAAAACTCTGCATTAATTATAATCGTGCTTTCCAGCCGGGAAGCGCGTCATGAGCAAGTTTATCGAGGGCCTGGATCGTAGCCAGGGCACCCTGTTCCCCGAGCGCCTCGACGATTACGTTGAAGAAGAGAACCCGGTGCGGGTGATCGATGTGTTCATCGATGA
>CALZKB010000297.1 GCA_945787575.1 Thermoanaerobaculia bacterium
CGATCCTGGTGCTCAAGAGCTCGGTTCATTTTCGAGCGGACTTCCAACCGATTGCCGGCGACGTGATTGTGGTCGCGTCGCCGGGTCCGAACCCGGTCGATCATCTGGCGCTCGACTATCGTCGCTTGCGGCCCGGGCTACCTTGGGTCCTACCACGGCCTCAGGATCGAGGGAGTGCAGCAACAGCTGCGGTCGTTCGGTCAGTTGATGATCTTTCCGCCCGGTGCCATCGATCTTGAGTGGCTCATCCCTCAGCTCGGTAGCTCGCCGAGTCTGCAGCGCTGAGGTGTCCGCCGACACCGTCTGCACCCAGGTCAGGGGCTTCATGAGCACTCTGTTACTCTCTCTTCACGTCTCCTGGTTTGGTAGCCTCCTGGCTCGTGTTTCAGGTCCTCTGGATTCCCCGACTACATGGCTCTGGTGGTCGGTCTCTTGCCGGCCGCGCTGCTCTGCTGGGCGGAGCACCAGAGCTGGATGATGGTCCTCGCCGTCGTCGCCGTGTTCAGTGGAGCTCAGCTCCTCGAGGGAACGGTGCTGAGTCCGCGGATCCTCAGCAAGAGCGTCAACCTCCACCCGGTGTGGGTGCTGCTCGCGATCATCGCCGGCGGCAGCCTCTTCGGGTTCGTCGGCCTGCTCATCGCGGTCCCGGTGGCGGCGGCGATCCAGGTGTTCGTCCGACACTGGCTAAAGCTCTACCGCGCCTCCCGGATCTACCGCCAGACCGAAGCGGTCGAGCCCGCCGACTAGGGGTTTCCGCACCGGTCGGTCTGATAGTCTGGCCGGGCGTCGAATGTCCGATTTCGCTCACCTCCACCTCCACAGCCAGTACAGTCTGCTCGACGGGGCCAATCGGCTCGACGGAGTGCTCGCACACGCCAGGGCCGCAGGGATGCCGGCGGTGGCGCTCACCGACCACGGCAATCTGTTCGGCGCGATCGAGTTCTATCAGCGTGCTCGCCGGATCGGCGTCAAGCCGATCTTGGGAATCGAGGCCTACGTGGCGCAGGGGAGTCGCCTCGATCGCGATTCGCAGCGGCGCACCAACAACCACCTCGTCCTGCTGGCCGAGAATGAAACCGGCTTCTCGAACCTCATCAAGCTGACTTCGAGCTCCTTTCTCGAAGGGTTCTACTACAAGCCGCGGATCGATCATGAGCTACTCCGCGAGCACTCGGAGGGTCTGATCTGCCTGTCGGCCTGTCTCAAGGGAGAGGTCAACGAGCGGATCACGGCCGGACGCGTCGACGAGGCCGAGATAGTCGTACGCGAATACTCGGAGATTTTCGGCCCGGAAAACTACTTCCTGGAGCTGCAGGATCACGGGATCCCCGCGCAGCGTCAGGCCAACGAGGTGCTGCGGGATCTGGCCCGCCGCAACGGCCTCGAGATGGTCGTGACCAACGACTGTCACTACCTCGAGAAGGAGGACGCCAAGGCTCACGACGTGCTGCTTTGCATCGGCACCCAGCGCAACGTCGCCGATGAGGATCGGCTCAAGTACCATTCCGCCGAGTTCTACATGAAGGATGTCGAGGAGATCTCGCGCCTCTTTCCGAGGGATGCCAGGGCGATCGAGAACACGGTCGCGATCGCCGAGCGGTGCGACCTCGAGATCGACACGAGCTCGTTCCATCTCCCCGACTTCCCGGTGCCGGCGGGGCACACCCTCCAGTCGTACCTCACCGAGGTCACCCAGGCAGGTCTCGAACGCCGGCTCGAGGAGCTGCGGCGACGCGGCTCTTCGGTTCTCGAGGAGTTCGGGCAAGGGCTCTATCAGGAACGGCTCGCGACCGAGCTCAAAGTGATTCGGAAGATGGGCTTCGAAGGCTACTTCCTGATCGTCTGGGACTTCGTGCGGCACGCCATGGAGCAGGGTGTCCCGGTCGGCCCGGGACGCGGGTCGGCGGCTGGCTCTCTCGTCGCCTACGCGCTCCGGATCACCGACATCGACCCTCTCCAGTACGGCCTGCTCTTCGAACGTTTCCTCAATCCTGAGCGGATCTCGCTGCCGGACATCGACATCGACTTCTGCATGCGCCGCCGTGGGGAGATCATCCAGTACGTCGGCGACAAGTACGGGCGCGATCGGGTGGCGCAGATCATCACCTTCGGGACCCTGGGTGCGAAGGCGGTGATC
Organism: Thermoanaerobaculia bacterium; assembly: GCA_945787575.1. GTDB lineage: Bacteria > Acidobacteriota > Thermoanaerobaculia > Multivoradales > JAHEKO01 > CALZKB01. The sequence continues at coordinate 2,138 of CALZKB010000297.1, forward strand.
CGCGATGTCGGGCGGGTGATGGGGTTGCCGTACGGCAAGGTCGATCGAATCGCCAAGCTCGTGCCGGAGATGACGAAATCGCTGTCGGAGGCGGTCGAGAGCGTCGGCGCTCTCAAGGAGGAGGGGGATTCCGATCCGGAGATTGCGGAAGTGCTCGAGATCGGAACCCGGCTCGAAGGGCTCACCCGGCACGCCTCGCTACACGCCGCCGGCGTGGTGATCGCGCCGCGCTCGATCGACGAGTTGGCGCCGCTGTACAAGACCAACAAGGGCGAGATCGTCACCCAGTGGGACAAGGACGTCATCGAGGATCTCGGGCTCCTCAAGATGGACTTCCTCGGCCTCCGGACGCTGACGGTCATCGACGACACGGTCAAGCTGCTCGCCCACCAAGGGGTCGATCTCGATCTCGACGAGCTCGCGCTGGACGATGCGGAGACCTATCGCCTCTTCTGCGAGGCTCGCACCAGCGGCATCTTCCAGTTCGAGTCGAACGGAATGCGTGATCTGCTGCGCCAGGTGCAACCGTCCCGTTTCGAGGACCTGGCGGCACTCAACGCCCTCTACCGTCCCGGAGCGCTCGAGGGAGGCACGGTCAAGCAATTCGTCGAATGCAAGCAGGGCAAGAGCAAGCCGAAGTACCTGCTGCCTGAGCTCGAGCCGATCCTCGAGGAGACTTATGGTGTGATCGTCTACCAGGAGCAGGTCATGCGCATCGCGCAGGAGGTGGCCGGCTTCACGATGGGCGAGGGAGACATCCTGCGCAAGGCGATGGGCAAGAAGATCAGCTCGGTGATGGAGGAGCAGCGCGGCAAGTTCGTCGACGGCGCGGAAATGCAAGGAGTGGCTCGGAAGAAGGCGAGTCAGCTCTGGGACTACATCGCGCCTTTCGCCGGGTACGGCTTCAACAAGAGCCACTCGGTGGCCTACGCCATGTTGGCTTACAAGACGGCCTATCTGAAGGCGCACCACCCGGTGGCCTTCATGGCGGCGATGCTGTCATCGGAAATGTCGACCAAGGACAATGTCGCCAAGTACTTTCGCGAATGCCGGGAGATGCGGATCCCGGTGCTGCCCCCAGACGTGAACGAGAGCTCCTGGTGGTTCACGGCGGTCGGCGACTCGATCCGTTTCGGACTCGGCGCCGTCAAGGGAGTAGGAGAGGGAGCGGTCGAAGCGATCCTGGCGGCTCGCCAGAAGGTCGGGGCGTTCGAGAGCCTCGCCCACTTCGCCACCTCGGTGGACTGCAAGGCGCTCAACACGAAGGTGTTCGACGCACTCATCAAGGCGGGGGCCTTCGACAGTCTCGGTGCCGAACGAAGCGCCTTGGCGGCGATCATCGAATCGGTCGTCGCTCATGCGCAGAGACGGCAGCGTGAGGCGGAGGCGGGACAGGCGTCGCTCTTTGGCGGCGACGAGATTCCGGAGCCACGGCCGGACCTCGACGTCGAGCCGTGGAGCGAACGCGAACGGCTGCGTTTCGAGAAGGAGACCCTGGGGTTCTACCTGACGGGCAATCCGCTGAGCGAACACCAAGGCCAGCTGGTCGCGCTCTCGTGCCTCACTACCGGCCAGCTCGAAGGCAATCCGGATCGCAAAGTGACGGTCGGCGGCATCGTCTCCAGTGTGCGCCAGAGCAAGATCAAGAGCGGCCCGAACGCCGGCCGCTTGATGGGCCGCTTCCTGCTCGAGGACCTGGAGGGCTCGGTGCCGGTCGCCGTCTTCGCCAGCCAGTTCGAGGAGTACGCGCCGCTTCTGAGCGAAGACGCAATGGTCCTGGTCAAGGGGGTCGCCCGAGATCGCGGTTCCGGCGTCGAGATGACGGTAGAGGAAATCCGCCTTGCGCGAGCTTCTCATCGAACACTCCGGCAGCGTGCCGGTTCGCTTCCGGGTCTCGGTTCGGGACGGCGCGGTGAGAATCGCGCCGCCCGACCGCTTCAGGGTGACCTATCACCCCGAGCTCGTGCGCTCGATCGAGGAGATCGTGGGAAGCGGCAAAGTGCATCGGCACGGTTGCAGTTAGCGGACCGTGAGCGAGAGCTTTCGAGAGAAGGCGGCCGGGGTTCTCCCGGAGGAGACTCTTGCCGTCCTGTCGACGGCGCTGCAGGCAGCGCGGACCGTGGGCGTCGACCTGTGGTTGGTCGGCGGCCTCGTTCGCGACGTCCTGCTGGGTCGGCCGACCCGGGATGTCGATCTCGTCGCGGCCGTCGGGGTCTCCGACGTCGCTCGAGAGCTGGCCTACCGACTCGATGCCGAGGTCGAGTCGAGCGCCTTCTCGACCTACAAAGTCCGTCTCTCAGATCGCGTCGTCATCGATCTCGCGATGGCTCGAAGCGAGAGCTACGCCCGCCCCGGTGCGCTTCCGGACGTGAGACCGGGAACTCTCGCTGAGGACCTTGCGAGGCGTGATTTCTCGATCAACGCGATGGCGGTCGGGCTCGAGGAGAGCGGCGGCTCGATCGTCGACCGCTTCGACGGGCGCCGCGACCTCGAAGCGGGGATGGTACGGGTGCTGCACACCGGTTCGTTCAGCGACGATCCGACTCGGATCTTGCGCGGCGTCGATCTGGCCGTGCGTCTGGGCTTCGAGATCGAAGCCGAGACCTCGGCGAGGGCGCGCGAAGCGACGGCGCAGGGCGCGCTCGACACCCTGTCCCCGGCGCGGCTGCGGCAGGCATGGAGACGAATGCTGGCGACCCGGCCGACCGCCAAGCTCGAACTGGCCGAGCGGCTCGGATTGCTGCGAGCTCTCCATCCGGAGATCGAGCTCGGCTCGCGGGCGCCGTCGCGCTTCGACCTCGCGACCGACGACGATCCGCTCGTTCACCTGCGAGTTCTGGCCGGGAACCGCTCGTCGGTCGCTCGCGCTGTCGCCGAGCGTTTCGGCCTCGCCGATCGCGAGATCGAGCGCTGGGCCTCTTTGGGTGAGCGGCTCGCCGCCCTCTCGGCAGCGGCCGACGCCTTGCTCGTGGGTCATGCGAGTGGGGTGCGGGCCGCCGTCGAACCGTTCGACGAGGAGGAGCTGGCTCTCGTCGAGCGGTCGCTCGGAGGGGGAGTGGCGGCGGTCGTCGATCGCTATCGGCGAGAGGTCGAACCGGTCGGTCTGGTGGTCCGGGGCGACGATCTCGTCGCCGCCGGCCAGCCCGAGGGGCCGGCGATCGGCCGCGCTCTCGAGCGGACACTGCGGGCGCGGACCGACGGCGAGATCGAAGCCGAAGAGGAATTCGAGTACGCTTGTCGGCAGTTGGAGAGCGAGGAATGAGCCGATTCGTCGTCCTGCTCGCGACGCTGCTGTTGCCGGCTGCCGAAGTCCGCGATCCGCGCTCACACGAGCTGCTCCGCGTCAACTGCGTAACGGGATCGATTCGTTCCGACCTGACTCTCTTCGCGAACGGTACCTTTCGTCTTCGGGAGGGGGAGGTCGGAGCGGAAACGATGCACCTCTCGGAGCTCGATCCTGACAGTCGCGACGCCTTCATCCGTCGGCTGCAGGCCGAGTCGTTGGGCGATACCGTTCGCCCGTTCGGCAGCCTCGGCGGCATTTGGACCGAGAGCTGCCGCCTGTCGGTCGACGTACCGGACGGGCCGGCCGGGGAGGTGGAGTACGGCAACCTCGAGCGGCACAGCCTCGAGCTCTCGAGAGTCATCCGAATCGCCGAGGAGCTGGTGACGATCGCCCGGGCCGGAACCCGGGTTTCCGGAATTCCCGATCACTATCAGCCAAGGCGCGACGAGATCTTGATCCGTCGCGATGGAGCGCGATTCCGGGTTCGCGGCCTGACGAGCGATGGGCTGGGGATCGTGCTCGAAGGGCTCGATCAGCCGTTGACGCTCTATGTCGCGCTCGTCGGACTCGGAGATCAGTTCATCGGCATCGAGAGCTCCGACCGGTGAGTCGGAGCGGGGTTCGGCTGAGCGCCGGATCGCTCAAAGGACGAAAGCTCGTCGTACCACGCGGCGTGAGGCCGACCGAGAGTCGGGTTCGAGAGGCGCTTTTCGACATCCTCGGACCGACGCTCGGCGGAGGGCGCTTTCTCGATCTGTTCGCGGGCACGGGAGCGGTCGGGCTCGAAGCTCTCAGTCGGGGCGTCTCCAGTTGCGTCCAGGTCGACGCGTCGCTCGACGTCGTGCGCCGGCTGCGGACCGCCTATCGCCAGCTGGGCGTGCAGGGGGCGCGCTGCGTCAAGCTCGAGCTGCCCGGCGGGCTCCTCAAGCTCGTCCTCGGCGAGCCTGTGCCCTTCGACTGGATCTTCGCGGATCCTCCGTACGCCTTCGACGCCTTTCCGGCTCTGCTCTACCGCCTCGGTCCTCTCGCCCATGACGAGACCGTCGTCATCCTCGAACACGATCGCCGCCATCCGATTCCGGAGGAGGCGCCGGGCTGGAGCTTGGACTCCACCCATGGCTATGGCGAAAGTGCCCTGAGCTTCTATGGGCCGACGCGCTGAGCCGCGACGCCTCGAGGCCCAGTGATCTGGCTTGGGCTGCTCCGCCGGTTTCGCTCGAAGCGAGGTGGGAGAGCAGACTAGCGACCGTCGCCGAGGTGAAAGACGAGCTCTTCCAGGTAGATCCCGATGTCGACGTTGCGGCTGCGGACGGTCGGCCGGGTTCGGAGTCTGGCGGGCGCGAAGTTGAGAACCGACCGGACACCGGCGTCCGCCAGGACGTCGTACAACTCCTGGGCAACCGCGGCGGGCACGGCTAGAATGCCGATCTGGATGTCGCGTTCCGAAACGACCCGCGGGATGGTATGAACCGGCTCGACCGTGAGCCCGCTGATCTGCCGACCGATCTTCTGGGGGTCGATGTCGAATCCGGCCACGACCCGAAAGGGGCCTTGATTGAAGCCCAGATGGCGCGCGATGGCGCGACCGAGGCTTCCCATCCCGACGACCCCCAGG
>CALZKB010000298.1 GCA_945787575.1 Thermoanaerobaculia bacterium
TCAATGGCACAGAAGCATCAGCCGCGATCAGGCGGTTACGGATCGGGAAGTTGAAGGGCACCGGCGGGGCACCACAGGGGAACTCCGAGACGATCGCTCCGCGCCGGGAGATCTCGCGTCGCAACGCTTCGCGGCCACGGGGGTAGTCGACGTCGATGCCGCAGCCGAGGACGGCGACGGTGACCCCGTCCGGCTGGGCGACCGCCGCGCGGTGGGCCGCGGTGTCGACGCCGCGCGCGAAGCCGGAGACGATGACCAGTCCGCGGCTGGCGAGATCGGCAGCGAAGCCGCCGGCGACGTCCATCCCATAGGCCGAGGCGCGACGTGAGCCGACGACCGACAAGCCCGGGCGTCGAGGGAGCCGCCCGCGGAGGTAGAGCACCGGTGGCGGCAACGCGAGCTCGAGGAGCTTCTCGGGATAGCCGGCGTCGACGCGGGTGACGACGGCGGCCCCCGCCTGCGCCGCCAGAGCACGCTCGGCGGCCGCGGTTCGCCCCGCGGCGCGCAGCGTCGCGCGGGCGCGGGCGAAGTCGCCGCGTCGGACGCCGATCTGGGCCGCCAGGTCGCGCCACAGCCTCCTCGAGGGCAGCCACCAAGGCTCGGTCGTGTCGGCCAGGGCGCAGACCGCCGCCCTCGACAGCTCGAGGTTGGCGTTGAGGGTGATGAGCGAGTCAGCGTCGAGAGTCGGGCTCGGTTGGGGGTTGCGGGGAGTCATTGGCGCTGACGAGAACCGATCGCTGCCGGGCATAAACCGCCGGAGCGTGGGGTTACGAAGGGACCAGACGTATGGAGGACGATGAATCGCACGGCGCACGACTCCCAAGCCGGACCGACCGCAGCAGACCGGTATACTCGTCGCACGCGTAGACAACGAGAGATGGGACGACAAACGATGCGAGCGAGGATTCTGTTTTCGATCGTCGGTTTGATCGCGGGCGCACTGCTCCTCACGACGCCGGGGGAGGTCGAGGGCGCGAAAGTCAAGGCCGACTCGCAGCTCGAGTTCGGCGTCGAGATGGCGCGCCGGGGCTTGTGGCGCGAGGCGCTGTTTCGATTCGAGCAGGCCAGGAAGGAGCGCCCCGGCGATGCGCAGATCCTCAACAACATCGCCGTCGCCTACGAGGCGATGGGTCTCTTCGAAAAAGCTCTCGAGGCCTACCGGCAGGCGCTCGCCGCGTCCCCCAACAACCGCGATCTCAAGCAGAACTACAGCCGTTTCCTCGAGTTCTACCAGAGCTACCAGCCGGAGGAACCCGAGGGTGAGCCCGAAGGCTCGACCTCCAAGGACCCGCAGTAAACCAAGGAGACCGATCATGCCGCGCCTTTCGAGATGCACCGTTCTTGGCCTCCTGGCGCTGGCCCCCGTGGCGGCGCTGGCGGGGACCGTCGAAGTGCAGTTCGAAGTACCGGTCAGGTCACAGATCGACCTGCGCGGCTACGAGACGGTAGCCATCGCGCCGTTCATGGTGCCGCTCGAAGAGGGCGAGGCACCGCTCGAGCGCCGGGGCGTCAACGTTCAGGAGGAGTTCGAACGCTACATGAGGCGGATCCTCAGGCGGCGGGCGCAGCTCAAGATCGTGCCTGCCCGCGGCGCCGATTATCCGAGTCAGGATCTCGACGACCTGGCGGTGAACAGCGATTTCTGGCGCGTCGTCGGCGAGCGGAGTCGGGCGGACCTGCTGCTCTCGGGCAGCCTCGACTTCGACATTCAGGACCGCAGCGGTTACCGGACCGAGGAGTACGTGTCGCCCTATGACGGGCGCACCTACTATCGGCAGGTTCTCGTCGAGCGCAGCGGTTTCGAGTACGACATCGTCATGCAGGTCTACGACGGCCGCACGGGCGAGCTGCTGCATTCCGACAACTTCAAGGACTTCAAGGAGTTCGAGGGCGCGAGGGCGGATCCGCTGGCGGGGATGTTCGAGAATCTCTATGCCCTCGAGGATCGAATCGCCGGGGTGTTCACCCAGAAGCGGGTGCAGACGTCACGCGTCCTTTTCACCGACTGATTCGGCCTACCGAGGCCTGACTGAACCAAGGAGAGCGTCTTGAGTCGAACTCGTCCCCGTGTCCTCAGCACGATTCTCGTCGCGGCCTGCTTGCTGCTCGGCGCGACCTCCGCGACCGCCCAGTACTTCGGTAAGAACAAAGTCAAGTACGACAAGCACGATTGGCGGGTCTACCATTCGCCGCATTTCGACGTGCACTACTACCCGGAAGAGGAGAGTCTCCTTCAGAAGGTCGTCTCCTTCGCCGAGAGCGCCTACGACGAGCTTTCGCGTCGATTCGACCACCAGATCAAGGACGCGATCCCGCTCATCTACTACGCGACGCACAACGAGTTCGAGCAGAACAACATCATCCTCAACTTCATCCCCGAGGGGATCGGCGCGTTCGCGGTGCCGACCCGCAACCGGATGGTGCTGCCTGTCGACATGCCGGATCCCGAGCTGATGCAGCTGGTGTTGCACGAGCTGACTCACATCTTTCAGTTCAGCATGCTCTACGAGGGGCGGGCGGCTAAGGGTCTGCGGGCGCAGCCGCCGACCTGGCTGATCGAGGGTATGGCCAGCTACTACGCCAAGGACGAGTCGGCGCGCGACAAGTCCTACCTGCGCGACGCGGTCGTCAACGATCGAATACCGTCAGTCACCCAGAGCCGGGTCGGCGGCTTCTTCGCCTACCGCTTCGGCCATGCCGTCTTCGACTACGTCGAGGAGCGGTGGGGCGAAGACGGAGTGCGCGACTTCCTCGCCGAGGTACGCAACAACCTCGGCGGTGAGGTGGGCAGGGCGTTCGAGCGCGCCTTCCGGATCAAGCCCGAAGACATGGACGCCGATTTCCGGCGCTGGCTGCGCCGGAAGTACTTGCCCGAGCTCGTCGAGTCGGGTGAGCCGAGCGACTACGGACGCATCTTCCGCCGAGAGCAGACGATCTTCAGCGGACTGATGACCTCGCCGGCGCCGTCGCCTTCCGGCGATCTGGTTGCCGCCTTCTCCACCCACAAAGGCGAGGTCGACGTCGTTCTCCTCGACACTCGGAGCCGTGAGGTGATCCGTAACCTCACCAAGGGGCTCGACGACGAGTTCGAGTATTTCGTGGCGCAGGAGCTGACCCTCGGCCGCAAGATGGGACGCGACCTCGCGTTCTCACCGGACGGCAACACGATCGCGCTCTTCGCTCGCCAAGGCCGCGGCCGCAAGCTCGTCCTGATCGATGTGCTGCGGTCCCGCTTCGCCAAGGTGATCGAGCTCGGGGTCTCTCAGCCGATGGGTCCGGCGTGGAGCCCAGACGGCACGGAGGTCGCCTTTGCCGGTTACCGCGACGGGCGCTTCGACGTCTTCACCACCAACGTGTCGACGAGGGAGACCCGCAGGATCACCGACGACGACATCTACGACGGAGCGCCGGTCTACTCGCCCGACGGCAAGTCGATGGTGCTGACCTCGGTGGCAGGAGGCTTCGGCAAGCTCTACAAGATCGACCTTTCGAACCCGTCCGAGCGCACGCAGCTCACCACCGGGAGCTCCAACGAAACGGACGCGACGTTCTCGCCCGACGGCAAGCGCCTCTACTTCACCTCCGACCGTTCCGGCTCCGACGACATCTACGGTCTCGATCTCGAATCCGGAGAGATCATCCAGCACACCAACGCGGTGACGAGTTGTTTTCAGCCGTCGATCCTCGCTTCTCCCGACGGCAAAGAGCGACTGGTCTACACGGCGTTCTGGAAGCAGCGCACCGACGTCTACGTGCAGGACCTGAGCGATCCGATCACCGAGCCGAAGGTCATGGTCGAGCCCGAGAGCGCGGAGGAGCCGGTCGTCGCCCCCGACGTTCCGGCCTTCGAGCCGAGCATCGAGGTCTCGATCGACGACGCCAACAAGGACGACTACGCCCGTTTCAAGTTCTTCCTCGAAGACATCGACGCCTACGTCGGCGTGTCCGACGACCAGACCGTCATCGGG
>CALZKB010000299.1 GCA_945787575.1 Thermoanaerobaculia bacterium
GTTTTGCCAATCAGCAGCGGAGCACGTCGTCACCGGCCGGTCGTGAGTCGACTCGTGGAGTCGACGTGGTCCGTCTGTTGCATTGGCTTGTTACGCGACGACAGAAGCCCGGGCCTTCGGACGAAGCCGCGACCGAGCGTCGTCCGCACGGTCGGGCGCCCAAAACACGGCTCATCCAACAGCAACTAGCTAGGGGTGTAGGTCCGTTTCTACGTAGGCACGCGGCGAATCGACCGCATCTCGATTGGGCAGACGGCGCTGCGTGGTGGGTGTCGACCGGGTGAGAGCGGCGGGGCCGGGCGCTGGAGCCTGCAGGTCTGCCGCGTGCGCGGACCCGATTGCCGCAACGAGTGGACGCAGGCCTCAGGCGGCCCGAAGCGCCTCGTAGGTCGACCAGAAGGTGTCCCAGCGGTTCGAGAGGGCCTGCACGCGAAGGTTGAGGACGTGCTGTCCTCCCTCGCGCGTCCAGCGCATCCCGCTGCGCTTGAGGCGCGCCGCGACGACGGTCTTGCAGGCGGCTTCGACGGGACCACTTCCGATCGGCAACCCGCGTGCGCGGTAGCCCGCGTAGTCCATCTTGGCAGCGTTCTTGCGGAAGAACGCGAGAACACGGCGGACCGCGTGAAATCGTGAGGAGTTCTTGCGCAGCGTCTTCAGGTAATAGCGCAGCGAGGCGAGGACCGCTCGGATGCCTTCCGCCTCGTCCCGCAGACGAGTGCGGTACTTCTCGAACCACCGTCGACCGCGATGGGCACACTTGCCAAAGATCGCCTCAGCTGCCTTCGAGAGATGTTCCGCCGCGTGGTAGAAGTCGAGGATCGGAGTCGCGGCGTGGAACACTGCGAATCGCTCCACCGCTTTCCAGATCGCGGGCTTGCCATCACAGATCACGACAACCTCGCGGAAGGTCCCGTGCTCGACGAGGTCCCGGACTGCGGATTCGAGTCGGTCGAGGAGGTGGACCATGCCCGGTTCGGGCATGCGTGCGAAGTAGCGAGAGTCGACGCGTTTCGGAGGGCTGTCGCACTCGGAGCGATAGATGGAGAGGGTCGCCACCGCGGCCTCTCTCCAGGCGGTCGGGGATTCGTTGCCATCGCGAATCCCTGGTCGCTCGGCCGGCCGACCCTGCAGCGTTCCCCTTTCGCGCAGGGCCACGCTGACGCCATCCCAGCTGAACGCGAGCACGTCCCCGTCCGAGGAGAGTGGTGCTTCCTCCGAAATGGCCTGTTCCAGCTCCGCCTCGAAGTCGTCGCCAAAGCGCCCCACTTCACGGATGACGGCCTGAACGGCGCTCACGGAAGGAGGATGAGGCAGCAGCTTGCCCAGCAGCTTCTGAACTTCGGCCGGTACCAGATGCGCCCCCGAGAAAGCCACGATCTCTTCGAGATCGGGCGTCAGGAAACGACGTTCCATCCCGCACTTCTCGTCGAGAGGGGAGAATCCCTCGCCACCGACGTCCGGCTGGTAGTAGCGCCGCGAAACCTGGATCAAGCCGAAGGGCGTGAGCCAGTCCTTGGACGAATCCAGCTTGAATCGGGACACCGTTCCGTCTCGCTCGAGGACGGGGACAGTCTCGTCCAGCTGGGGCAGCATGCGCTCCAGCAAGCTTCGCCCGGCCTCGTTGGTCGCGGCGCGAAGAGTCGTCAGGAAGTCGCGAAACTGGTCCCGCGTCAGCTCGGAGGGCGAGACACTCTCCAGCGATGCCAGCAGGTCCTCGCGAAACCGGTCAACCACGTCGTCGACCAGCTCGACCCACCCCGGGAACCCGCGGTCCGGAGTCGGGCTCACGAGCACAGCACCGCGCGGAAAGACTTGCTGAGCGGGTACACGTAGACCTTCTTCACCGGCAACGAGCCGCGATGGGAGCGGTCGAGCTTGCCCCGCCCCTGGGTCTCGCCCAGGGAATGCCAGTTCGCCGCCTCGTAGCAGGTCCCCCGAAACCGCTCCCGTTCCACGAACGTCTCCAGCAGCACCGGGCGATAGTGGTAGCGTGCCTCGAAGTCGGATGCGATCCGGCGCGCACACTGAGCCAGGATCCAGGACGCCAGATTGCGACTGCGGACCCAGGGCAGAATGAGAAACCGCGCGTTGTTGACGATCAGGTGCAGTCGTTCCTTGCGTTGCTCCGCGGTCCAACCGATCCAGCGGTCACGGGCAGCCACCTTCCAGGCACTCGCCCCAAAACCGACCACTCCCAGCAGGCCCTTCTCGGACTCGACGAAGTAGCGCATCTGCGCACCCGGGAGCGGCGTGTAGCCCAGGTAGTGGAACTGCTCGACCGCCGAGTTCCAGACTCGAGAGTTGGCCCGACCTTCGACCACTCGGAGTTCCAGCCGGGTGAACTTGCCGACTCCACAGCGGATCGACTCATCGAACAGCGAACCCGTGCGATCGATCCGCTCTGGACGGTACGCACGTCCATTTCCGTTACCGTTCTGCGGCGGCGGAAGCTCGATCAAACCGAGCTTCTCCAGGCGCAGCAACGCAACCCGGCAACTCATCTCCTTGAGGCGCCCGCCCGCGTCTCGCCAGTTCAGCGCTTCGCAGGTCCCGCTCGCGATCTGCCGACGATTCGGTGGCGGACGCGACGCGATGATCGCCCGCACTTCCTCCAGCTCTGCACCGCTGAAGCGTCGCCCGCAGACGACGACTCCCTCGCTCCCCTCCATCGGTCCCTCCCCGGAACCACTCACACACCGCTCACTCTCCCTTACGGTAGGGCAGCCAATTCCTGTGTCCAGCTGAAAGTCCGTCTTTTTCGCGAGTACCCGCAGAACGCGACCAACCACGCTCGGGGAGACCGCACGATCCGCTACGTGGAAACGGACCTACACCCGATGGTAGTACTTGAGCAAGCCGCCGAGCCGCTCTCGAGCAAGGATCTCGCCATCACCTCGCGGACCGGAGCCATCGATCAACTCGTTGCCGAGCCCCTGGTGAGGCCGCTCCCCGAGATAGTGAACTTCGAAGGCTCGAAGGGCTCGGAGCAGCGACCGCTCGCCGACGAAGATCATCCTGTCGAGGCACTCGGACTTTATCGAAGGCACGAATCGCTCCGCGATGGAATTCATGTTGGGCGCCATGTGGCTGATGATGACCGGATCCACGCCGGCGCTCCGGAGCGTGTCCTTGAACTGCTCGCCGAACTTGCTGTCCCGGTCGAGGATCAGGAAGCGCTTGCTGCGGAGGAAGCCGTCGACGCCATCGACGAGATTGCGTGCGATCTGCGCCATGAAGCTCGCATCGGGATTCGGTGTTGTACCCGCGATGTGAACCGCTCGGGTGGCTATGTCGATCACGAACAGCGTATAGTAGGTGACGAGCCCCCTCGCAGTCCAGACCTCGGTCGTGAAGAAGTCGGCGGCACCGATCACATCCGCGTGCGACTTCAGAAAGGTCCGCCAGGTGGTGGGGCGGTCCGGTGCCGGCTTGATACCGTGCTCCTTCAGGGTCTTGGCGATCGTGCTCCGGGCGGCGCGGTGCCCCAGGTCCTCGAGCGCGTCCTGAATGCGGCAATAGCCCCAGGACGGATTCTCCTCGGCCATCCGGACGATGAGGCGGCGGATCTCCTTCATGATTCCAGGACGACCGGTCCGCTTCGTGGCGGGGTAGGTCCACTTGGCCGCGATGAGCTGTCGATGCCACCGGAGGATCGTGTCAGGCGTGACGATCGTGGCGATCTTCCCGAGCAATCGGCGACCGAGCACCTTGCTCTTGGCGGCGAGCCGGCGGCGCTGGTCGTCGGTGAGTCGGAGACGCTTTCCACCGAGCTGTTCCTTGAGGATTCGGTTCTCCTCGCGAAGGTAATCGATGGCCTCGGTTCGCTGCCGGTGGACCCAGCCGGCGAACGTCACGAGCAGGAGCTTGAGGTGGATGGAATCAGGCATAGTGCGCTGATTCTGCGCGCTTGACGCGCCTGTCGTAAGTCCCTTGTCTGGTGAGCGTTC
>CALZKB010000300.1 GCA_945787575.1 Thermoanaerobaculia bacterium
TCGACGAGGGGAAAGTCGGTCACCCACAGAAACTCCCAACTCCCCTCGGGGATCTGCTCAAACTCTCTGGCCGTCGCCACCCGGAGCGCGCCGAGTGCCGCGGCGATCGCCGGCGCCGGTCCGGCGGCGATCAGCGCTAAATCGCCCTCTTCGAGCGCCAGCGCCTCGACGAGATAGGAGAGCTCGGTCTCCGACAGCACGTTCTTGACCTGGAACTGGATCTCCCCGTCGCGGCGGCGAAGGGTCAGGACGCCAGCAGCGCCGTGCCTTCGGGCGAGCTCTCCCCAGCCGTCGACCTGCTTACGGCTGGCCGTGGCGGCGCCGGGCAGTCGGAAGCCGCGGATCGCGCCGCCGTCGGCCAACGCCGCGCCGAATGCCCGGAACTCGCTCTGCTCGAGACCCGCCTCGAGCGTCTCGATCTCCATTCCGAAGCGCCGGTCGGGCTTGTCGCTGCCGTAGCGGGCCATGGCGTCGGCGTAGGTCAAGCGCGGAAACGGTCGGTCAATCTCGATGCCTCGACCGGCGAAGAGCCTCGAGAACAACCCCTCGATCAGCTCGAAGATGTCCTCCTCCTCGATGAAGGACATCTCGACGTCGACCTGGGTGAACTCCGGCTGGCGGTCGGCCCTGAGGTCCTCGTCGCGGAAGCAGCGGGCGATCTGGATGTAGCGTTCGAGTCCGCCCACCATGCAGATCTGTTTGAAGATCTGCGGCGATTGGGGCAAGGCGTAGAACTCACCCCTGTGGACACGGCTCGGAACCAGGTAGTCGCGGGCGCCTTCCGGCGAAGAGCGGGTCAGGATCGGGGTCTCGATGTTCAAGAAACCCCGTTCGTGAAAATACTGGTGCACGTCGAGGGTCACCTCGTGCCGAAGCCGCATGTTCGCTTGAAGCTCCTGGCGGCGAAGATCGAGATAGCGGTACTTGAGGCGCGTCTCGTCCGTCGCCTCGACTTCGCCGTCGACGTTGAACGGCAAGGGAGTCGCCATGGCCAGCACCTCGGCGCGGTCGACCACGACCTCGAACCGCCCCGTCGGCATATCGGGATTCACCGCTTCGGCCGCTCGCTCGGCGAACACTCCTTCGAGCTCGACGACCCATTCGAGCCGCGCCGGCGCGAGGACGGCAGCCGCCTCCGCCACGTCGTCGGGGTGCACGACCGCCTGCAGGACGCCGCTACGATCCCGGATGTTGAGGAAGATCACGCCGCCGTGGTCGCGCCGGCGGTGAATCCACCCCTGTAGCCGCACCCGCTCGCCGACCGCATCGACGGTCAGGGTACCCGCTCCCGAACGCTTCATTCCTTCTCCTTGATCTTCGCGATCGCGGTCTCCCGCGACACCTGAATCTGCTCGCCGAGCGCCAGGTCGCGCAGCGCGACCTCACCCCGTCCGAGCTCGTCCTCGCCGGCCAGGACCATCCACCGCGCCCCCGCTTTGTCGGCCCGCTTGAGGGCAGCCTTGACGCTCCGTCCCCCCACTTCGGTCTCGACCGCGAGGCCGGCCGTCCGCAGCTCCTCGCCGAGTTCGAGAAGCGCCACCGGATCGACCTCCCCCGCCGCCACTAGATGAACCGGTGGCTCCGCCGAGCACCCGGCGTCGAAGGCCTCGGGCAAGATGTCGATCAGTCGATCTTGGCCGATCGCGAAACCGATGGCCGGTACCGCTGGGCCGCCGAGCTCCTCGATGAGCCCGTCGTAGCGCCCTCCGCCCACGATCGCATCTTGCGAACCGAGCCCCTCGGCGACGATCTCGAAAACGGTCCGCGAGTAGTAGTCGAGCCCGCGGACCAGTCGTGGCTCGATCCGATAGGCGACGCCACAGCCGTCGAGCGCTCGCCTCACCGCCTCGAAATGGTCGCCGCTCTCCCGATTGAGGTAGTCGTCGAGTCGCGGCGCCGCCTCCAGCAGCTCCTGCTCCACGGGAACCTTGGAGTCGAGAATCCGCAACGGGTTGCTCTCCAGCCGTCGCCGACTGTCCCCGCTCAACCGATCGCGGAGGGGCTCGAGGAAGTCGACGAGCGCCTCGCGGTACGCGCCGCGGGATGCCTCGTCGCCGACAGTGTTGAGGAGCACCGTGAGCTCGTCGAAGCCGAGACGCTCGAGGAAGCGGACGAGCATCAACAAGAGCTCGGCATCAGAAGTCGGCCCCGGGTCTCCGATCAGCTCGGCATCGATCTGGTGGAACTGTCGGTAGCGACCCCGCTGAGGGCGCTCGTAGCGAAACTGGGGGCCGATACAGAAGAGCTTGATCGGCAGGCCCGAGCTGCCCATCGCGTGTTGGACAAACGCTCGTGCGATCCCGGCGGTCCCTTCCGGCCGAAGGGTCAGCGAACGGCCCTTCCGATCGTCGAAACTGTACATCTCCTTGCCGACGATGTCGGTCGCCTCCCCGACGCTGCGGACGAAAAGCTCGGTGTGTTCGAGAAGCGGAGTCCGGATCTCGCCATAGCCGTACGATCCGAAGACCTCCCGCGCGATCTCCTCGACGGCAGCCCATCGGCGGGTAGCCGGAGGCAGCAGGTCACGGGTCCCCTTGACGCTCTGGATCTTCTTCGCCATCACCGGCCTTCGTCGGTTCCATACCCGGTCTCGGCGGCCCACGCTTCCTTGATCCCCAGGTAGCGCCTCGAGATCTCGGCGTTAGCCTCGAGCTCGCGATCGTCGAGCAGTCGAACCACGCGCGCTGGAATCCCCAATGCCACATAGACCCGCTCCCCAAGCCGCGGACGTATCCTCTCGTAGGCCAGCACCGGCATCGAGGGATAATAACCGCTCCACCAGACCCGCGCGACGGCTCCAACTCCTTTCCGCGATCATGCCCGCCGCCATCGACGTCGTCATCCCGGCCTTCAACGAGGAGGCGTCGCTCCCCCTCGTCCTCGCCGACCTACCGAGACCGCCGGTTCGGCGAGTGGTCGTATGCGACAACCGCTCCACGGACGCTACGGCGCGGGTCGCTCGTGATGGCGGTGCCGAAGTCGTGGCCGAGACTCGAGCGGGCTACGGCAGCGCCTGTCTCAGAGCTCTCGCCCATCTTCGGTCGAGCGGGCCGCCGGCGATCGTCGTCTTCCTGGATGCCGACTACTCCGAT
Organism: Thermoanaerobaculia bacterium; assembly: GCA_945787575.1. Taxonomy (GTDB): domain Bacteria; phylum Acidobacteriota; class Thermoanaerobaculia; order Multivoradales; family JAHEKO01; genus CALZKB01. Next base: position 3,093 of record CALZKB010000300.1, read on the forward strand.
CATCCGGAGGAGCTGGAACGATTGATCGGGCCGATCGTGGACGGCGAGGCGGATCTCGTCATCGGCTCGCGCGCCCTGGGCAAGCGCGAGCCCGGTGCTCTTCTTCCCCAGGCAAGGGTCGGGAATCTCGTGGCGTGCACCCTGATCCGGCTGCTCTACGGCCACCGCTACACCGACCTCGGCCCGTTCCGAGCCGTTCGGTGGGACTCGCTCGAGGAACTCGAAATGCGCGATCCCGACTTCGGCTGGACCGCCGAGATGCAGGTCAAGGCGCTTCGCCGAGGCCTACGGGTCACCGAGAGAGCGGTCTCCTACCGCCGGCGGGTCGGTGTCTCCAAGATCACCGGCACCCTTTACGGCACCGTCATGGCGGGTTACAAGATCCTCTGGACCGTGCTGCGCTACAGTGTGCGGCGATCATGACGGAGCCGACGCGCACGACCGTCGAAGTGGAGGTCCGCTACGCTGAGACCGACCAGATGGGCGTGGTTCACCACGCCAACTACATCGTGTGGTTCGAGCTCGCCCGCACCCACCTGTGCGCCGTCACCGGTCTCCACTACGCCGAGATCGAGCGTCGCGGCTATCTGCTGATGGTGACCGGAGTCACGACCAAGTATCGGCGAGGCGCGCGCTACGGCGAAACGGTGGCGGTCACCGCTTGGATCGACCGGTTGTGGAGTCGCGGCGTCCGCTACCACTACGAGGTTCGGCGGGGAGACACCTTGCTCGCGACCGGGTCGACCGAGCACGTCTGGATCGATCGCGCGACCGGCAAGCCGACTCGTCTGCCTCCCGACCTGCGCAGTGAGATGGAGCAGCTGGCCA
>CALZKB010000301.1 GCA_945787575.1 Thermoanaerobaculia bacterium
GTACTGGTTTCATCTGCCGCAGCATCGATAGGACTTCAGAACCACGAGGCCATCGCCGCGGCCAAGGGAGGCGTCGCGGCGCTTGCCCGCACCGCTGCCGCCAGCTACGCCGCACGGGGTATCCGGGTCAATGCGATCGCCCCCGGCATGGTCGAATCGCCGATGACCAGCGCGCTCCTCGCCAACCCGTCGTCGAAAGAAGCCTCCCTCGCGCTCCACCCGAGTGGCCGAGCTGGACAGCCAGAAGAGCTGGCGGATCTGATAGCCTGGTTATTTGGTCCCGATGCGACTTGGGTCACGGGACAGGTATGGGGAATCGATGGAGGTCTCGGCTCCATCAAGCTGCGACCGATCGCGAAGCTGCGACCCAGCGTGCCCAAGGAGCGAAGCGACGCTAGGACGGACGCGGAGTCATCTTGAGTCGAGACCAGGTCTTGGTGACAGGGGCAACCGGCTACGTCGGGGGGCGCCTCGTGCCGCGCCTTCTGGAAGCCGGATACAGCGTTCGTTGCCTCGCAAGGAGTCCAAAAAAGCTCGAAGCCAGACCCTGGGCCGAACACCCGGAAGTCGAGGTCGTCAAGGGCGACCTCGACCAACCCGCGTCCCTCGAGCACGCTCTCGACGGCTGCTGCGCGGCCTACTACCTCGTGCACTCGATGCTTGCCGCCGGAGCCGACTATGCCGAACACGATCGTCGGCTCGCTCGCAACTTCGCCTCGGCAGCCTCGGCTACCGAGTCAATGCGCCGAATCGTCTATCTCGGCGGCTTGGGAGAGACCGGCAGCGAACTTAGCGAGCACCTGTCGTCCCGCCGGGAAGTCGAGCGAGAGCTCTCCTCCGGGTCGGTACCCGTCACGACACTGCGCGCGGCGATGATCATCGGTTCCGGCTCCGCCTCGTTCGAGATTCTCCGCTATCTGGTCGAGCGATTGCCGGTCATGGTGACGCCGCGCTGGGTCCAGACCGAATCCCAGCCCATCGCGGTGAGAAACGTCCTCGAGTACCTGGTGCGAGTGCTCGCGATAGAAGCAACCAGCGGCAAAATCCTCGACATCGGAGGGCCTGACGTCGTTTCCTATCGGGACCAGATGCGAACAATGACCCAGGCGCTCAAGCTACCGAAGCGACTCATCGTGCCGATTCCGGTCCTCACGCCCCACTTGAGTTCCCTCTGGATCCACCTCGTCACCCCGTTGAGTCACCAGATAGCCCGCCCGCTCGCCGAGGGCCTACGCAATCGAGTCGTGTGCCGCTCGACAGCTGCTCGCGAGCTCATGCCGCAGGAGCTGCTGAGTGTGCGGGAAGCTATCGACGCAGCTCTCGGCCAATACGAGGCAGACGGCGTCGAGACCTCGTGGACCGACGCGGGGCCGATACCGGGGGATCCGGACTGGGCGGGCGGAACTGTCTTCGTCGACCGCCGGACGGTCGAGATCGACGCGCCGCCAAGCTCCGTCTTCCGCGCTGTCCGACGGATCGGGGGTGGCAACGGCTGGTACGCGGCTGACATTCTCTGGCGCCTCCGCGGTTCGATCGATCGCCTGGTGGGCGGGCCGGGGCTACGTCGTGGGCGAAGAGACCCGGAAAAGCTCGGCTACGGCGACGCGCTCGATTTCTGGAGAGTCACCGGAATCGAAGAGGGCAGGCACCTCCAACTACGGGCGGAAATGAAGCTCCCCGGAGAAGCGGTTCTCGAATTCGAGATCAGCGAAAGGAATGGAGGGTCGAAGCTGGTCCAGACCGCCCACTTCAAGCCACGCGGGCTGGTGGGCCTTCTCTACTGGTACGCCGTCCTGCCCTTTCACGGCTTCGTCTTTCGCGGCATGCTCGGAGGTATCCGCCGGACGGCGGAGGCCCTCCCGGCGGTGCAGGGCGAAGAACCAGACGTCGCAAACTGAGCGCCTGCCCTTTGTTGACTGTGCCCCTCTGTCCTGGGCGCGCCACCGATACTGCATCGGCTGACTCCCGAGGTCTCTAGCGCTCCATGCCCCATCGCCGGGTTCCAAGCGACAGTTCCCCGGAGCCTTGGTTCTTCAGTCGCTGTCGGCTGCCGTGCTAGATCTAGATGCTCTCTCAGCTGCTTCGCGCGCCCGCAAGACACCCAGAAAGACGACGCCGGTAATTACCAGTCCGAACGCAAAGATCACAAACAGCTGCGCGGCTAGCTCCATGTTAGCGCCCTTGACCCAGTCGGACTCGTACGCCGACCCAGAAGGCCAGAATCGACGGTACCCAGATCCCGACGAAGATTCCGTAGTCGTGGTTGACCAGGAACCACAGAGTCACGCTGGCCAAGAAACTGGCAAACGCGGCGATCAAGAAAGGTGCATCTATTCTGTCGAACATCGACCGTCTCCTCTTACTGTAACCGTCCGTCCGTTCCTGATTTCGCCCGCCAGCGCACACTAGGTTGAGTCGAGGCTGCGTCTAGTCTCCTCCTGAAGGAAGGCCTACCGCCTCCTGCGCTTTCAGTCTCCACCGCCACAGATCGAAGAGCTATTGTCAAAAGTTGTGTTCCGGGCTCCGAGTCAGGCGGCTTTCTTGATTCCGTCGACAAACTCGATTCCCTGGGCGACATCGGGTAGCAAAGCAGCCGCGTTGAGGGCTCGCCATCGTCTCTCGGCTGCCTGCGCGAGCTTGAAGACCATCGTCAAGCAGGCGGTCCGGCTGCCTGATCCCTTGGTCTTGCGCGTTCGCAGCTTGACGGTTGTGCCTGTCGTTTTCTCATCCGCCCCGTGGGCAGCGGCCTCCGTTTCGGTGGCGAGTATCCTGTCGCCGTGATGATCCGCCTTCTTGAAGTATTGCTTCGATCAGCCACTGCGGTTTTTCGGGCCCGACGCCTGTAGGGTGCGAAAACTCGGCCGAACCGGCCGGCCACCTGTGTCAGGGCGCGCCTGCCCAGCTTCTTGCCTCGAACAGCGAGTCGACGACGCTGAGCGTCGGTCAGTCGCAATCGTCAACCCTCGAGCTGCTCACGGAGGACGCGATTCTCTTCGCGGAGGTAGTCGATGACATCTTCTTGCTGGCGGTTCAGCCAGCCAGCGAAGGTCAGCACTAGGAATCCAAGCGCGTTGGGCATCGACAGAGGCTATGCTGCCTCGGCCCCCGGGCCAGTGCTTCTGGGCTGTTCAGCGCCTCGGCCGAGTTTCTGTACCACACGGGGGTCGGAGCGGAGAGTTCTGTGGGCCGGATATGCGGCACGAGCGCAGCGATCCGGCCTTTGGGCGCGCTCGATGGCGACAACCGTGAGCAGGCCGTCCGCGGTTACGCTGCGCGGCGTTCGTAGAGGCTTCGTCTAGAAGGCCATGGGCCGAGATCTCTGCTTCATCCGATCCGAAGGCGTTACTCCACGGTGAACGACAGGATCTCGGCCGGAATCGGGGGCATCAGCGCGCCGAGACCGAGGATGTCGACCCCTCCGTTAGTCAAGCGGATGCGAAAGCTCGTCGCCGTGCCGCCGGCCGGAAGGCCGAGATCCGTCAAGTCGATCTCCGCTCCCCAAACTTCCGCAAAGAAAGGACCGCTTGGGTTGTTGCCATAGAAATAGTCTCTCGTCTCTCCCGAGAAGACGAAGCTGTCGACCGCAATCTCCAAGACAAAGCCGTCGAAGTCCGACGACACCGCGAAGGTACCGGCGTCGAAACGCGCATCGAAGAGCACCAGGTCGGGGCCGGCCGCGTTCTCGATAGGGCCTGCAAAACTGACCTCGATGATCACCCCCGGGGACCGGTTCGCGAAGCCGTCGGCGACGATGCTGAAACCGGTGAACGCGTCGAACACGGTCACCGGGGCATTGACGATGTTCAGCCAATTGTTCGGGTCGATAGTGGAGGTCACTTCGCTGGCGGTGATCGGCGCGGCTTCGATGTCCCATGGGCCGATCGTCTCCTGGGACATCGCGGCGGAACCCGAGA
>CALZKB010000302.1 GCA_945787575.1 Thermoanaerobaculia bacterium
CTCGAATCGGTCATCTCCCGATGGCTCTTGATCTGCGAGTCGATTTCGGCGTAGCCCGCCTGGAAGAGGCCGACGAGCGGCGAGGCGCTCAGGCGCTCGGCGGCGCCGCCTACCTCACTGAACCGCTGACTGCCGCGGAAAGCTTCCAGGAAGTGGTGAGAATCGCGCTCGGCCTTGCGCATCTGTCGCCACTTGCCGAGAAACAGAGCCCAAGATGCGAGCGACATCCCGATGAGGACCGCCGCCACGAACCACGCCATCGGTCCGGCACTGAGGAACGTCTCGATCAATCCGGGCCGCCTGGGTTGGCCGATTTGAGCGATGAAAAGGATCGGTTCGAGCACCATCGGGCTCCTCTTGCGGCGTCAAGCTAGCACGGGCGTCGAGGTGTGTCCATGAGCGCCGAGCGACCCACGAGCGTTTCTCAACAAGCTCCTGGATACCTGTTAAGTTAATGAGCTGAAGGAGGCTGATCTCCTCGTCCTTGGAGAATGCGTCATGAAGATCGCAGTTTGCGTCAAACAGGTTCCCGACACCGAGGCCAGGCTTCGGGTCGCGGGAGACGGACGGTGGGTGGACGAAGAGAACCTCCCGTTCGTGATCAACGAGAGCGACGAATACGCTCTCGAAGAGGCACTCCAGATCGCCGAACGGACCGTGGGTGAGGTGGTCGTTCTCAGCATCGGCCCGGCTCGCGTCCGCGAGGCGTTGCGCAAGTGTCTGGCGCTCGGCGCGCATCGCGCCATGCACCTCTCGGACGAGGCGTTCGCGGGTGGCGACGCGATGGCGACCGGCCGGGCGCTCGCGGCGGCGATCGCCCGGGAAGGATTCGACCTGGTGCTGACCGGCTCTCAGTCCGACGACGTTGGCTCCGGCTCGACCGGTTCGATCGTCGCCGGTCATCTCGGATGGCCCCACGCCTGGCTGGTGATGGGGGTCGAGCTCGAGGAAGGCAACTCCTCCGCCAAGGTGACGCGGGAGATGGAAAGCGGCATGAACGAGGTGCTGCGGATTCAGCTGCCGGCGGTGCTCGAGATCCAAGCCGGCCTCAACCATCCTCGATACGCCTCCCTCAAAGGGATCATGCAAGCCAAGAAGAAGGAGATGGCCGAGGTGAGCGCGGCGGACCTGGGGCTCGATGGCGCGGCGATCGGCGCTTCCGGCGCGACGGTCGAGATTCTCTCGGTCGCCTTTCCGGAGAGCGGCGAGGGGGCGCGGATAATCGAGGGCGACGCGTCGTCGGCGGCCCAAGAGCTCGTCGATCGATTGCAGAAAGAAGCGAGGGTGCTCTAGTGTCTGCCAAGGTCTGGATCGTCGTTCAACATCGGGAAGGTCACCTGCACCGCATGTCGCGAGAGGCGATTGCGGGCGGGCAGCAGCTCGCGAGTCTGCTCGGCGGCACCGCTGAGGCGGTGGTGCTCGGCCACGGCGTCGGGCCGGTGGCGGAGGAGCTGGGTGGCTACGACCTCGCTGCCGTCCACGTCGCCGACGCCGAAGCGCTCGCCGACTACACGCCCGGCGGCTACGTCGGAGTCCTGGCGGCGGCGTTGAAGGATCACGCCCCGACCCACGTCGTGCTCGCCCACAGCTATCAGAACATCGAGTACATGGCACGTCTCGCGCAGGCGGTGGGCGGCTCCTTATTGCCCGAAGCGACCGGTTTCGAGACTGACGAGGAGGGGGTCGTCTGGCGTCGACCGGTGCTGGGCGGCAAGCTCCAGGCACGGGTACGGGCGGTGGGACCGGCGCCGCTCTTGGTCTCTTTCCAGTCCGGTGTCTTCGGCGGCAGCGATGCGGCGACCGGCAACGCCCCCCGGGTCGAGCTCGACGCGAGCGCGGCGGCGCCCGATCGCGAGATCCTCGGGGTCGAGGAGGTGGCCGGCGAGCACGTCGACCTGTCGGCGGCGGAGATTGTCGTGGCGGTCGGCCGCGGGATCGGCGACGGCGACAAGCTGAAGATCATCGAGGCTCTCGCCGAGTCCCTTGGCGCCGAGATCGGCGCTAGCCGGCCGGTCATCGACAACGGCTGGCTTCCGCGCGACCGTCAGATCGGCTCGAGTGGACAGACCATTGCGCCCAAGCTCTACATTGCCATCGGCATCTCGGGAGCGATTCAGCACCTCGTCGGCATGAAGGGTGCGAGCACCGTGGTCGCCGTCAACAAAGACGCGGAAGCGCCGATCTTCGGCGTTGCGGACTACGGGATCGTCGGTGACCTCCACGAGATCGTTCCGGCCTTGACCGAGGCGATTCGTGAGGCGAAGGCGGCGGCAGGCTAGCCGCGCCGGCGCCGCAGCTCGTAGAGGGCGACGGCGGCCGCCACGGTCGCGTTGAGCGACTCGACTGTCGGCGCCATCGGCACCGTGATGCGGCGGTCTGCTCGGGCGACGAGATCGGGATCGAGTCCCGGCCCCTCGGCACCGATCATGAGGACGAGGGCGTCCGTTCCGAGATCAGCGGCGTAGAGGTCGTCGCCGTCCCGAGGGGTGAGTGCGACGAGCGTCGGCGCGAGCGGCCGCATATGCCGCGAGAGCTCGTCCACAGTCACCTCGCGCACGGTCGGCAGGCGCAGAAGGCTGCCGGCCGACGCTCGGAGGGCGCGGGGATGGTTGGGATGGGTGCAGCCGCGACCGAGTGCGAGTCCCGATGCATCGGCCGCCTCGGCGACGCGCGCCAGCGCGCCGAGGTTCCCAGGCTCCTGCACTCCGTCGGCGAAGAGGAAGAGACCTCCCGCGGCGACTGGGAGCTCCTCGATGCCGCCGCGCCCGAGAGCGGCGACCGCCAGGATTCCACGCGGGCTTTCGGCGTCCGAGACCGACGCGAGGACTCGAGGGTCGATGCGCTCGAGCCGCTCGCCGAGCGCCTCGACAATCGGCCGCGATCTCTCATCATCGAGAAACTCCGGGGTGGCGAGGGCGAACTCGATGTCGATGCCGGCGACGACCGCTTCCGCCACGAGATGCGGACCCTCGAGCAGGGCTCGGTCGCCTTTACTCCGCCTCAAGCTGCGAATATCCTTGACTCTCCGGTTTTGACGACTGACGATCATCTCCGTTGCATCTTAGCCCGGCCCTCAAAGCGCGCTGGAGATCGCTCGAGGCCCGGCGACCGAGGATCTTCTTGACGGCAACCGCGCTTCCGCCAGAGGTTCTGACCGGCGTCGAGGTCGCCGTTGGCGGCCATCGTTCCGAGGTGCTCCTCGCCGTCCGGAGCGCCTTTCTCCGCTACTTCCACGAAGGGCTCGGTCGGCCGGTACCGGTGGCGGTGGTCCCTCAGGAAGTGGAAGATCTCCACCGGGGCATCGCCTCGAACGATACGGAGATGATCGAGCGCGCGAGCCGGTCCGCCGGCCTCCTCCAGCAACGGCTCGGCGAGGCCTATCGCTTCTACGTCGGCATCGAAGAGGGACTCGAGTCGCTCGAGATCGAGGGGCGCCTGCGACACTTCGTGAGGACCTGGGCGGTGGTGCGCGGTCTCGCTTCGGAAGCGTCGGGCGGCAGTGCTTCGATCGAGGTGCCGAATCAGGTCTTCGAGGACGGTGTGGCCGACAGTGAGGGCCGTCGCACGGTTGCCGGGCTGCGCCGCCACGAAGCCCTCGTCTCGGCCCTTACGGGCTCTCTCGAATCGCGGCGTAGCGCCGTTACCCAGGCCGTCTTCAACGCCGTCGCCTCGCTGTTCTACGAGGCCTACTCGGGGCACCCGCGCAGCCGTTCCTGAAATTGACCCTACCCTGAGGGCTTGGTACCATCTCGCGTCCGTCGCCGGCCTTCGGCACACCCGCCATCCCCAGCAATTTCCAGGTAGGATTTTCCCGATGAGCCAGTCTCAGGCTTACCTCTTCTCGTCCGAGTCCGTCACCGAGGGCCATCCGGACAAGATCGCCGATCAGATCTCGGACGCC
>CALZKB010000303.1 GCA_945787575.1 Thermoanaerobaculia bacterium
GTCTTCGGTCAAGCACTCCGAACTGCGGTCGAGCTCCGTCTCGACCGAAGCCCCCGCACCGTTGTTGACACTCTTCAACGCCCACCGCTACACTCTCGCTCCCGCGTTCGCGGGCATTCCTGGGGCCGTAGCTCAGTTGGGAGAGCGCTTGAATGGCATTCAAGAGGTCGTCGGTTCGATCCCGATCGGCTCCACCAACCAGACCTCTTATCAAGAGTGCATTGGCGGATTGACCGTTAAGGGCCTGCGGCTCACTTACTGTCTCAAGGACTGATCAGGTCCAACAGCACGCGCTTCGACCCACCCGTTAGGGCGGTGCCTTTCCTGGCCGGTCCGCATAACATTTTGGGTTGCCACGAAAGGGCGGCCCCGGCGAAGCCCGGGGACGCAAAGGCACGGGTCTAGGAGTCCTCGTAACGGCGCTCGCCAAGCGTCGCCATCAAGGATTCTAGATGGCCGAGTTGCCGAAAGGCTCAATTGCTCCCTGGAGGAGCGATCATGAGACCCAGATTCCTCCCGTCCATACTTGTCGCGATTTTGGCGCATCCGGCCGCCGCCGGGGCCGCTGACACCACCGTTGCAGGAACGGCGATGGCGACCGCGCCGTCGTCGACCTGGATCGCCTACGAAGTGCCGTTCACCGGCGATGACGACCGCGACGGCTGGACCCTAGTCGAGCTGGGGCTCGCTGCCGGCGGCCCCTTCGATCTCGGTACCAGCAAGATGCCCGGGCCACCCGAGTGGCGCGCCGACTCCTTCCGCGGTCTGACCGCGGACACCGACTACTACCTCCAGGTGACCTTCATCGACCCGGACGGCGTCTCCGGCACGAATCCCCAGATCCTCGGCCCCATCCATACTCTCGCCTCGGCCCCGAACGCCGTCACGCTCGGCGCCGCAACCGCTGAGGTCCGCGACACCGAGCTCTATGTGTCGCTGCCCATCTCCGACGATGCCAACGGCAACAGCTACGGCATCGTCGAGATCGCCACCGACGCCGGCGGCCCGTGGACCGAGAGATGCGGTAGCCCCAGCGAGAACCGCCTCCCCTACCATCCCAAGCGCTGTCGGCTACGCAGCCTGACTCCCGGCACCGACTACTGGGTCCGCGTCGACACCACCGACCCGGACGGCATCTCCGGCACGGATCCCCAGGTCCTCGGTCCCATTACCTACACCGGGCGCGCCAATCTCGCCGCCGGCCGGCCGATCACCGCCGACCCCGGCTGGGGCTGCTGCCCCAACCCGGCGCAGCTCGTCGATGGTCGCATCCAGTACCGATTCTGGCCCTACGGCTTCGCCTGGACCGGTGGCACTAGCGGCTACGGCGGCGGCCCGCCGGGCTGGAAGCAGGCCACCATCGACCTCGGCGCCCCGACGACCTTCGATCGGGTGGAGATGTGGCTCCACGGCGGCAACTCTCCGCCCATCGACTGGCGGGTCGAGACCAGCGACGACGGCGCCAGTTGGACCGAGGCCTGGAGCACCACCGACCCGCAATGCCGCGGCGTCACCGAGCAGCTCCATGGCACCTCCTGGGGTCACCCCGCCTGTTCGCAGGGCGCCCTCTTCGCACCGGTCACCGCCCGCTATATGCGTTACTGGTTTGACGACCGCACCCTCTTCGGAGGCCTCCACGGCTGGGCGGTCGAGCTCGAGGTCTTCGGGATGCCGCCTGAGGACCTGGTTCCGCCCACCGACCCGACCGCCATCGCCAGCACCAGCCACGCGCCGAACGTCTGGTCCGCTTCGACTGAAATCACCGTCGAGTGGTCCGGGGCCGCCGACAGCGGCGGCAGTGGCCTGGCGGGCTACTCGGTGCTGGTCGACACCAGCCCATCGAGCCTGCCCGATGACACGGTCGACGTGGCGCACGCCGCCGACCCGCACTCGACAACCAGCGCGTCGCTCGCGGATGGCCAGGAACACTACTTCCACTTGCGCACCTGCGACAACGCCGGCAACTGCACCGCGACCGTCCACCTCGGACCCTACTGGATCGACGCCACCGACGCGGTCGATCCAACCGACGTCGTGAGCACCAGCCACGTGGTCGGAGAGCCGTCGAGCCTCAGCGTTCTCACCATGACCTGGACCCCGGGCAGTGACGCCCTGAGCGGCGTCGACGGCTACGCCTGGGACGTTACCGGCAGCTCCACTCCCGCCTGCGACGAGGGCAAGGACCTCGAGGAGACGGCGGTCGGCGTTTCGGGTGGGTTTCTGGCCGACGGCGGCTGGTGGTTCCACATCTGCACCGTCGACAACGCTGGCAACTGGACCTCCACCGTGACCGCCGGTCCCTACGTGGTCGACACGACCCTTCCCACCGACCCGACGACCATCGAGAGCACTACGCACTCGCCCAGTGTCTGGTCCCGAGAGACTCAAGTGACGATGCAATGGTCCGACGCCTCGGATGCCGGCGGGCTGGCCGGCTATTCGGTGGCCTTCGACGGGCAGGCGGCCCACACCACTCCTCACGTGTTCCAGCTCCAGTGGGGGAGCAACGGCACCGGCGCCGGCGAGTTCCGGGAGACCGCGGGCATCGGCGTGGACGCCGACGGCAACGTCTACGTCGTCGATCACCAGAACCGGGTGCAGGTCTTCGACGCCGACGGCGTCTTCCTCCGCATGTGGGGTTGGGGAGTCGACACCGGCGCCGCCGCCCTCGAGGTCTGCGACATCGCGAGCCTGCCGTGTCAGATCGGGATCGGCGGCGCGGGTGCCGGCCAGCTCGACCGGCCGGTCGGGCTCGCAGTATCCGGCTCCGGGCACGTCTACGTGATCGACACCCAGAACTCGCGGGTCCAAAAGTACGACCTCGGCGGCGGTTTGGTCGCTGGCTGGGGGAGTGCCGGCGCCGGCGCCGGGCAGCTGACCCAGCCGCACGGCGTGGCGGTGGATAGCGCGGGCAAGGTCTACGTGGCCGAGAGCCAGGCCCACCGAATCCAGGTCTTCGACGCCGCTGGCGGCTTTGTCCGGATGTGGGGTTGGGGGGTCGACACCGGCGCCGCTGCCCTCGAGGTCTGCGACACCACGAGTCTGCCCTGCCAGGCGGGCGTTGCGGGCGGCGCCGAGGGGCAGCTCAACGTGCCGGAGGGTGTGGCGGTCGCCGCTTCGGGCGGCGTGTACGTCACCGACCTTCTCAATCAGCGGGTCCAGCTGTTCACTTCCGCCGGGAGCTTCGTCCGAACCTGGGGCTGGGGGGTCGACACCGGCGCCGCCCAGTTCGAGATCTGCGACACCACGAGCCTTCCCTGCCAGGCGGGAATCGCCGGTGGCGGTGACGGCCAGTTCGACAGCCCCGAGTACCTGGACCTGGACGCCTCGGGCAGCGCCTACGTGAGCGGGGGCGCCGGACACCGCTTGCAGAAGTTCGACAACGCCGGCGCCTATCTCAGCCAGTGGGGGTCCTTCGGCGCCGGATCGGGCGAATTCAACGGCCCGCTCGGAGTCGTCATCGGCTCGGCGAACAGCGTCTACGTGGCCGACTGGGCCAACCACCGTATACAGCGCTTCTCGGACCCGACGCTGCCGGACGAGACGATCGACGTGCCCCACACGACGGATCCCCACAGCACCACCAGCTCGGCGCTCAGCGAAGGGCAAGACCACTGGTTCCATCTGCGGACCTGCGACCAGGCAGGCCACTGCACCACCACGGTCCATGCCGGACCGTACTGGATCGACACCACCGATCCCTTCGATCCGACCGACGTCCAGAGCACCAGTCACGCTGTCGGGGTAGCGTCGAGCCTGAACTCCATCGCCATGGCCTGGACCGCGGGTTCCGACGCCTCGAGTGGTCTGGACGGTTACGCCTTCGTCTTCAACAACGCCGCGACCCCGGTCTGCGACGAGACCAAGGACCTAGAGGAAGCCGCGACCGGCGTCTCCAGCGCCCCGGTGGCCACCGGCAGCTGGTGGTTCCACCTCTGTACGGTGGACAACGCGGGCAACTGGACGTCGACGGTCACCGCCGGTCCCTATGTGATCGACACCTCGCCACCGAGTGATCCGACGACGGTCCAAAGCACGAGCCACACGGTGAGCACGTGGTCGAACGCGAATCAGGTGACGGTGGAGTGGTCGGGGGCGGCGGACAGCGGCTCGGCAGGCCTGGTGGGCTACTCGGTACTCTTCGACACCAGTCCGACGACGACGCCCGATGACACGGTCGATGTCGCCCACACGTCGGATCCCCACAGCACCACGAGCGCAGCCCTCGGCGAGGGTAACTCGCACTGGTTCCATTTGCGGACCTGTGACGGCGCCGGAAACTGCACGTCGACAGTCCACGTGGGTCCGTTCTGGATCGATACCTCGCCGCCCGAGGTAGTCCTGGTCGGCAGCGTGGCCGACACTGGCGACGGCGTGTTGTCCGAGGACGAGTCCTCCAACGTCCCGATCACCCAGCTGACGGTGACCTTCGATGAGGAGGTCGCCGGAGCCGCGGCGGCCACCAACTATCTCGTGGTGAGCGACAGTGGAGATGGCTTCCAGACGACCGACTGCGCGACGGGCCCCGACGCAGGCGACGCCACCATCCCGATCAACCTCGCCTCCTACGTTGCCGCTACTCGGACCGCCGCGCTCGACGTCAACGGCGGGGTGCCGCTTGTCGACGGCGCTTATCGTCTGCTCGTCTGCGGCTCGACTTCGGTCACCGACCCGGCGGGTAATCCGCTCGACGGCAACGGCGACGGCACGGGCGGCGATGATTTCGTGCGTAACTTCACCCTGGCAGATACCCGTCCGACCGCTCATCCGGGGGACGATCGGACAATCGACGTCGACCAGTCGATTGCCCTCGGCGACTTTCCTGCGGCCAGCGGCGGCACACCACCCTATAGCTACCTGTGGACCGTGATCCCCGACCCCGGGGTCGATTTGAGCTCGCAGACCGAGGCCAATCCTGCTCTGAGCTGTTCGCAGCCGGCCCTGCTGTCTGCCGAGTTGGTAGTGACCGATTCCAGCAGCCTCGAGTCCGAACCCGCCGCGGCCGAGATCACAGTAGTCTGCCCGGCCCGAAGAGATCTGTTCAACGCGGATCTCTACGAGTCTCATGTCTACGAGGCGACCGAGACAATCACGGCCGAAAAGGTGCGCATCGTCGCCGGAACCGACATTACCTTCAAGGCGGGGGAGCTGGTGATTCTGCTCGATGGGTTCGTAGCGGAGGAGGGGGCGACCTTTCGGATTGTCATCGATTCGACGACGGACTGTCTCTAGCGAGTGTGAGACCAGTGCTGACGGGCAGCCCACCGGAGCGCCGTCGGGGACGGGGCGTGGGACGCCTGGTCTTGTCAGCCAGCCGGGAGAGGAGAACGCGCTGAGTCGACCTCGAGTCAACATGGTCTCGAGAGCGTAGTCGAGTTCACTCGCTGTCACTTGCTTTCCGTCTCGATTCAGTGACAGCACTTCGCATGGCATGAGCCCGCTCGTCTGCCGCACGCTTGAGGGCGTCTGGCGCGAAGTGGGCGTAGACCTCGGTCGAGCGCCGGGAGCGGTGGCCGACGTTCTTGCCAGCGATCTCGAGAGGAACGCCGCGCGAGACATCCCAGCTGACGACATTGTGCCGGAGGTCATGAAGGCGCAGCGGTCCGAGGCCGTCGAGATCGTCGAGACCGGCTCGCTTGCGGATTTTCGACCAGGGTTTCCGGACGGCCTCGAGAGGTCGCTCGGTCTCGCGTCCCGGAAAGACCCACGGACAGCCAGCGATTCTCGGCAGACGCTCCAGGATGGCGACTGCCTCTGTTGGGAGCTGCCTGTACTCCTCGTCCGCTGTTTTGGTCCTGAGTAGCTTGGCAACGCCGCCTTCCATGTCGAGGTTTGCCCACTCGAGCCCGAGTACCTCACCGATCCGCCAGCCGGTCCAGAACACAACCCGAATGGCGGCACAGGCGGTGGGGTCGCCTCCGACCTGCTCCTCGGCTTCGACGGCTTCGAGGAGTCGTGCCATCTGCTCTGGCGTGAGCATGACCTCCTTCTTTTGGCCGCGACGCTCCTCCGGATAGCGGTCGATGTGCAGAGCTGGGTTGGTGTGTTGCGAGCGCCAGCCCCAACGCTCGGCCTGATTGAAGGCCTGCTGCAGCAGCGAGAGGGTCCGGTTGGCGATATAGGGAGTCGCCCGCATCTCGGCGTGGAGCTTCTCGACATCCGTGGGCGTCACCGTGCCGACGGGCACGGCGCCGAGAGCGGGTAGCACATGGCAGCGGAAGAGAGACTCGTAGTAGCCGATCGTCGACGCTCGCGGTGGTCGCTTCTTGGTGGGGAGGTACTCCTGGAGGAAGCGCTCGGCGAGGTCGGAGACGATAGGAGACTCCCCAGGTCTCCAGGCGGCAGCCGGGTCGCCGCCGGCCTTGACCTCCAAGCGAAGGTTGGCGGCGAGCGCCCGGGCGCGATCGGGGGTCAGCTCACCATACTTGCCGAGG
>CALZKB010000304.1 GCA_945787575.1 Thermoanaerobaculia bacterium
TCACCGTCCGGGGTGCCGTCGCCGTCGCTGTCCGGATTGTTCGGATCCAGGCCCAGCAAAAACTCGGTGATAAAGTCCAGTCCGTCCCCATCGGCGTCCGTCACCAGCCCGGCGCCAAACACGATGAGGTCGTCGCCGGCGGGGCCGCCGGCATCGCCCGGCTCCATTCGTGACAATGGGCTGGTTTCGTTGCGGTAGGTCCCGAGCAGGGCAAAGGGCGAAACCTGGAGCGTCACGCTGAAGGTACAGCTCCCGCCCGCGCCTAGACTGCCGCCGGTGAACTCCAGCAGGGTATCGCTGCGCCCAATGGCGAGGGCGGAACTCGGACCGCACGGGGGATCGGGCGTCAGGGTAAACAGATCCGCCACCAGATCCGGCATGACCGCACCCAGATTATCGGTGAATGCGATGCCGGTTACCCCCGCGGTGGACGGATTGGTGATGGTGAACTCGAGGCTGACCGAACCCCCCGGCGCCACCGGATCACCGATAAAGGTCTTGCTGAACATCAGCGGCGTCTGGTCCACCGTCAGGGTATCGGTCGCCGTGCCGCTGTTGCCGATGGACGAGGTGAGGTCGCCGCTGGTGTTCACGTAGACCCCGGTCGCGGCGGCGGTCACATTGACCGTGACCACACAGATCGCCCCGGCCGCCACTTCGCCGCCGGAATAGCTGATCACGCTGCTCGCCTCAACTGCGGTCACCATCCCGCCGGTACAGGTCTTGGTCTTGCCCGACGGCGTCGCCACCACCACGCCCGCGGGCAGGGTGTCGGCGAAGTCCAGACTCGTCGCCGTAACCGCGCTGGCGCTGTTGTCGATGATGAAGGTCAGCGTGCTGGTCTCCCCGGCGCCGATCGTGTTCGGGCTAAAGTCCTTCAAGAACGTGGGCGCGGGCTCAATCTCGAGGAACGCCGTGGCCGGGTCCGCCACCGGCTGGCCGAATTGGGACAGGTCGCTGGTGGTGTTGAGGAAGATGCCGCCGGGGGCCGTGGCCGGCACCATCACGGTGACGGGGAAGTCGCAAGAATCCCCCGGTGATCCCGCGGGTGCGAGGCTGGCGCCCGTAAGCGTGAGAAAAGACGTGCCCGCGAAGGTCGATCCGGCACCGCACGGCGCGGCGGGCAGACCGATCGCCACGAGTCCCTTCACCACCGCGTCGAGATCGTCAAAGAAGGCCAGGTCCGTCGCCGGGTTCACCGGGTCCAGGTTAGTGATGGTGAAGGTGAGCACCGCGCTGCCGCCGGCCACCGTCGGGCCGTCGAAGGACTTGCTGAGGGTGAGCAGGCGGATCTTGAGTTCATCACTCGCCGCGGTGCCCGTTATCGGCAATCCGCCGATCGTGCCCGTCACTTCGCTAGTGGTGTTGATGAATGGCGGCGAGCCCGTCAGTGGTGCCGGTGGCACATCAAGCCGGAGTTCGATGGTACAGCTCGCACCAGGATCAAGTGAGCCGTCTGCATACTCGAACGTTCCGGTGGGGGGAGGCATCGCGGGGGCCATGCCGCCGCAGTCGTTGGAAATGGATGAAGCGACTGTCAGTCCGGTCAGGGCGGCATCCAGATCGTCGGAGAACTCGATGCCGCTGACGCCATTGGCCTCATCGAGATTGTTCAGCGTGAACCTAAGGATCACCGAGCCCCCCGGTAGCACCGGGTCATCGGTGAATTCCTTGGTGATCTCCAGCCGGGTGGCGTCGACAATCAGTTCGTCCACCGCGGGCGGGCCGGTCCCGACGCTCGAAGACACCCCACTGGTGATATTGGCGTAGGCGTCGTCGTCGATTCCGGCGGGAACCGATACCGTGACGTCGAAGCTGCACGGCGGATCGCCCGACAGCACGGTGCCACCGGTGAAGCTCAGCAAGGTGGGAACGACCGAGGTGAGCGTGCCTCCGCAGGCTGTCGGCGGGAACGACGTGAACTCAAAATCCGAGGTGCCGGGAAGGATCGCGCTCAGCGAATCGGTGAAAATGATCCCGGTGGCATCGACCGCGCCGACGTTGTCGAGGGTGAAGCGAAGGGTGGCGGTGCCGCCGGGGATCGCCGGATCATCGATGAACTCTTTAGTGAAAAGCAGACCGGTGACCACCAGATCGTCGTTGGCTGCGGGACTCGTCGCCGTCAGTTCGTTGACGGTGGCGGTGACGTCCGAGGTCTCATTCCCGAAGATGCCGCCCACCCCAGTCGGGACAGTCAACTCGATGGTGATGGCACAGCTCGCCTCGGCGGCCAGGGAGCCGCCGGTATAGCCGAACATGTCGGTGCCGACGCCGGCGACGGCGCCGCCGCAGGTGTTGCCCCTGACCGAGGTCAGGGTGAGGCCGGTCAGGGCGGCACCGAGGTCGTCGCTGAAGGCGATGTCGCTGGCCGCGTTGTCAAGATCGGCGTTGAAGAGTGTGAACTCCAGGGTCACGGTGCTGCCCGGCACTGCCGGATCGTCGGTGAACTCCTTGGAGAGCTGGGGCGCGGCGAGGACCACGATATCATCACTGGCGGGCGGACCCACCACAGTGGGTGTCCCCGCGACGTCGTCGAGCTTGGCGCTGATCTCCTCGGTGGTGTTGGTGTAGGTGCCGCCGGCAAGACCCTCGGGGATGTCGACGGTGACCGAAAAGGTGCAAGAGTCCCCCGCCATACCCGCTTTCGCCAGGCTACCCCCGGTGAGTTCGAGCCCTTGCCGGTCGTCGCCGAAGGAAGCGAGAGACAGTGTGCCGCCGCATGCCGCCGCAGGCAGTGTGGGTGATGAGATACTGACTGGGGACGGCAGGAACCCGGTGGTCCCCTCTGTGTCCCCGCCACCGTCAGTCAGCTCGTCGCCGAACGTGATGCCGGTCATGCCCGACCCTGTCTCGGGGTTGGTGATGGTGAACGTGATCTCGGCGGAGGCGCCGGCACCCACCGGGTCGTCGGTGAACTCCTTGGTCAAGACGGGAAAGCTGACCACAAACAGCAGGTCGCCGGCCACGTTGCCGGTCTCCGGCTCGCCGCCGACGTCGCCGCTGACGGGACCCGTTGTATTCGGGAAAGTGCCGTTGGCAGCGTCACTGGGCACGCTCAGCGCGACGCTGAAGGTGCAGGATGCTTCCGGCGCCAGGCTGCCGCCGGCCAGTGTCAACACGCCGGACGCGAAGCTTAGAGTGGAACCGGCGCCGCAGGGTGGATCGGGGTTCGGCGGCAGCGTCGCCGTAATACCCGTTAGCGCCCCCAGCGGATCGATGGTGTCGCTGAAGGTGATGCCAGTGGCCGCGCCGTCGCGGCTGCGGTTGGTGACGGTGAACTCCAGGGTCACGGTGCCCCCGGGCGGCACCGGGTCGTCGATGAAGTCCTTCTCCAGGGATAAGAGGTCCGCGAACCCGGTGACCTCGAGCACCGCGGCGGCCTTGCCGCTCCCCGGGGGGGCCTCGCCATCGATCAGGAGCGACCCCGACACGTTGCCGAGTGACCCGATGGCGCCACCGATGACGTCCACCGTGACAGTGCAGGAGTCTTCCGCATCGAGTGCCGGAAACGAAGCACTCCCGATGACCAGGAGCGATATGACCGAAGTTCCCGGTACCGCAGTCAGCGTCGCTGAAACTGGCGGATTGTCGCAATCTGTCGAGGTGTTGGCCGGATCCGCCACCACCATGCCGGTCGGCAGGTTGTCGGTGAAGGACAGGGTCTCCAGGTCCGACGCGCACTCCCCGCATTCCGTGGTGTTGTCAATGGTGAAGGTCAGGGTGCTGCGGCCGCCGAACGCGACGGTGGCGGGTTCGAAGCTCTTGCTGAA
>CALZKB010000305.1:0-2680 GCA_945787575.1 Thermoanaerobaculia bacterium
ACCCCTTCAATCCGCGGGTTCGTCTGATCCCGCCCGGCGGAACCGAGACCGAGGTCAGCCTGCAGTCGTTCGACGTTCAGACCGAGCTAGGATGCGGACAGGTGGTCGGCCACTGTCTGGAGATCAACGACGTCGAGGGCAGCTACAGCGGGCTCACCATCGGCGTCGATCCGCAGCTGCCGTACTGCAACGCCGCGGGCTTGCTCACTTTCGACATCGACGTCGATTCGACCGGCCAGGTCGTGGACTACCTGCGCACGAGGGTCTTTTCCGCCGAGTCGGGAGCCGACGAACTGGTGGCCGAGGACTTTCACTGCGCTCCGTGCGGACCCGACCCCGAGGAGAGTTTCTCGACCGACTCCCTCGAGCCGGGCACCTACCGGATCGAGATCGATGCGGGAACCGCGGGCGGGTCCTGCGAGGCTGACTTCACCGCGCCGTTCATGGTTCCCGACGAGCCGCTGAGCTTGCAGTGCGCGGAGGACTTCGAGGTGGCGATCGCCCCGGGCGAGGATTCGATCTCGGCGGACGACCCGGCGCTCGCCGATCTCCTGATCGCGAGCACCATCGGCGGTTGCGGCTTCGACGTCGCGATCACCGACGATCGCCCGGGGGAGTTCAGCGAGGGGGAAACGGTGGTCACCTTCGCCACGGCAGGGCTGGCCTGTGAGACGACGGTCACGGCGGTGAGGACGAACGACGCCCAGATCGGGTTCATCGAGGGCGAGACCTTCAAGGTCTACGAGGTCGGAAGCGGCGATCTCTTGCAGAGCTTCGCGGTCGTCGATCTCGCCGACACCACGTCCTTCTCGGCCGACGGAAAGCGACTGGCGGTGTCGCCGGCAGGGGAGGGCAACGCGGCCCTTCTCTACGACTTCGAGACCGGCGACTTCGACGGCATTCCAGGTGCCAGCGGTCGAGCGACCAGCTTTGATCCAGCCGACAGCGAGCGCGTGGCGATCCTCTCGGAGGACGGTAGCGACTTCGTCCTCTCGGTGCTCGCTCCGAGTGGGGATCTGCAGGACGACTTTCCCCACGGTGCGCTGCCGAGCGATCCGACGGTTGCCTGGAGCGCGGGCGGCGATCGAATCGGGGTCTTCTGGACGTCGCAGACCAACACCCCGCCCGCCTATCGCGCTCACTACCGGGAGTACGCCTACGCCGACGGAAGCCTGGAGAACGACTCATCGTCCGGCTTCGACGTCACGATCCTGCCGACTCCTGGTCTGCACGATCCGCTCGAGCTCGCTTTCGTACCGGGTGGATCGCCGCACTACCTTTCGACGGGAGGCCTCTATCGAGTGCTCGCATCCGGGGTCGAACTCGTAACGTTACCCGAGGGGGAAGTCAACGTGCCGGGAGTCGACCTCGCCAACGATGGCGGCGGACTCGCATGGTCGTCTCGGGTCGAGGATGGAGTCGGAGGCTACGTCAATGTGCTGACCGGCCTCGCCCCCATCGATCCGGCGAACTGGGTGTCCGGCTTCACGGATCAGTTGGAGCTCAAGGCCGAGCTCGCAGTCTCTGCCGACTTGAGTCTCGTCGCACTGGCGAGACAGGACGCGGTCGTGGTCCTCTCGGTTCCGGGATTCGAGATCGTCCGGACGATTCCAGTCTCCACCCCGCCGCAAGGACTCGAGTTCAGGCCTCGACCCGATTAGCTCGGCAGCTTCCGATGGGTGCGGCTCATCGGATTCGTCGTCAGCGCCTCGGCGCTGGCGGCGATCTGGGGGTGTGACTCTCACCCGACCCGCGCGCCTACTGTTCGTGCTCGGGAGCTCCCGCTGCCATCTCCATCGGGTTGGTGTCGGTATTCCAAGTCTCCACTTTGATCTTCAGGGCGCCCTCGGCGTCGCGGACGTAGACGGTCATGTACTTGCCCTTGTCATGGATCGGCTCGGGCATGGGGGGCATCTCGAGCGAGATCTCGAAAGTGCCGATCTCGATTACGTTGTCGCCCGCCCCCCAGACGTCCGTCGGCTGACTGGTGAACGAGTTGATCTTCATGCCGGAGGCCGCCATCTGGTCATGATGCGCCTTGAAGGCCTCGATGCCCTCCATCCGCGGCCAGAAGTTGGGCAGCGAGATGGCGTCCTCGGCGTACATGCCGAGCATGGTGTCGATATCGTCGGCAAGCATCGCCGCGGCCAGCGCGTCGCCGAAGGCGGTCACCTCTTGCATCAGCGTCTCGTGGTGTTCGGCCGCCGCGGGCGCCGCGGCCGCCACGACCGCGAGCACGAGAATGCCCGCCAGGGCGCAACGAATCCTGCTCATATCCCACCTCCTTGGGGTTCGATGAGCCCTCAGCTTACCACCTGCTCCCGAGGCGACCCGACGAGGTGGGCGGTCGACGGATCGCGAAAGCCGGTCTTCGCGGACGCGCTGAGGAGACCCGGTTCTAGAGCGGCTGTGCGGTGTACGAGCCGCGGTGCTCGAGGCCGCAGTCGTGGGGGCGGGTGTTGCGCGGTTCAGGTGCAGGAAGGCCTGGAAGGTCTCCCCGGCCTGCCAAGGAAGAATGTACGGCGACGACGCTTGATCCGGGAACTCACTGCAGTTCGGGGGGAGAGGGTCGCCGCCGCCGAGACGATGGTCAGCGCCCGCCGTAGCCTGTGCCTTCGTCAGTGCGCCGCCTGCGAGCTTCCTCGATCCGCCCAGTAGGCCCAGGCGACGACCAGCCAGA
>CALZKB010000305.1:2701-12652 GCA_945787575.1 Thermoanaerobaculia bacterium
GCGATGACCGCCGGGGAGGCGTCGAGCGGCGGCCTGGGACCGAAGGCGTTGGCGAAGTAGACGACGGTGAGGAAGCCGATCAGAGTCCAGAACCTCCATCTCTTCCCTCGTCGGCCTGCTCCGGTCGCTCGCAGATAGAGGGTTATCCCGGCGGCGAAGAGGGCCAGTTCGACGACGAGCGTCGCCGTCACCGAGCTCCACAATCCGAGGCCCACTTTGGCGCTCTCTCCGAACCACAACGGCAGGTCCGGGCGATGGCTCAGGAAGTCGAGGAGCCAGTGGCTGAAGACGACGGCGGCGACGACCGTCGCCTCGACGCGGCTGCGTTTCATCGTCTTGAGGAGGAAGTAGGCCGCCAGGGACCAGACGACACTCATCCCGAGGCTGTGCGACCAGGGGTAGGCCTCGAAGGCCAACGGCGTGAAGGCGGTCGCGCCGTGATCGACGGACACGCGCTCGACGCCGGAGAGGACAAACAGCGGCCAGATCAGGTCCAGCAGCTGGCAGGCGATGAACGTGCTGCCCAACGAGACCTGGGGGGAGACCTTCTTGGCGGCGAGACCGACAGCGAAATGTCCAACGAACATGGGAGCGCCTGATTTTAGCGAGCCGTCGCCTTGCGGCAACCTCGGCAGAAGCCCCGGCGTCGCCGGCCGGCAAGCCGGCCCCCCAGCTCGCCTTTCCCGAGCCCGTCAACACCGATGGGAGGTTCTCGAGATCGACGCCTCGATGGAACGGGGCGACGATCGTGGCAGCGTCAGGTCGCCGCTCGGGGCTACTCGCTTCTCGAGACGGCCAACTCCATGTTCCGCTGTTCGTTGCCGTCGGGGTCGATCACGTAGCCGGCGACCTCGAAGGAGTCGTCGCCGGTCCAGGTCGACACCATCCGCATGTTCATTTCCGTGCCGGTCATCGGGTCGGTGAACGGAGTCGACATTTCGATCACCGCGCAACTGTCGTCTGCGCATTGGCCGGTGAACATCATGATGCTGGTCATCATGCTGTCCATCCAGACGTTGGTGAACTGCTTTGTCATGTTGTCGTAGCCGTTGATACCGATGCCGGTAAAGGGCTGGCCCATCACCGTGCTGCTCCACGTAGCCTTGACGAAGCGACCGTCGAGCATCGATTCGGCGGTCATGGTGCCGGTGGTTTCCATCGGTGGTGCTTCAGGGGCCATCCACATCTTCTGGGTGTAGGTCCAGTCGCCGACCATCTTGGCCAGCAGCTCGTGCTGCTCGCCGGGAGTGCCGAGCTCCGCCATCACCGCCATGGGATCTTCCTGAGCGGTCGCCGGAGTGACCGCCAGGGTGGCTAGGGTCGCGAGTGTCGCGAGTCGTCGGGTCATGTCATGGTTCCTCTTCGTGGTTGAGCGGTGGTCGGGACTTCGGGGCTCGAAAGCCCAACGGCGATGACAGCGACGCTGGGCAAGCGAGAGAAAGCTCCGAGAGAAGACCTGACTCTAACTCACTGCGATCGCGGACTCACGAGATCGCGAAGACGGCGAAGCCGTCGATTGCTCGGTGGCGTAGGCCGTTGGTGGCCCCGCTTGAATCAGTCAACCTCGGTCCCGTACCCTTCATCTCCATGTCGAAGCGAGTCGAGATTGCTGTCCTCTCTTGGTTGTCGTTCATCGCTCCGGTCGGGCTCCTTGCCGACGACGCGCAACCGGACCACACGGCCCCCCCCGATGTCGCGGCGCCGCCGGCCGACGCCGAGGTCACGGAGAGCGGCCTCGCCTCCAGGGTCCTCGAAGCGGGCGCGGGCACCGAGCGCCCGGGTGAGAGCTCGTGGGTGCGCGTCCACTACACGGGGTGGACGACCGACGGCGAGATGTTCGACAGCTCGATCCAACGCGGCAAGTCGCTGACGCTGCCGCTCGACAAGGTGATCGACGGCTGGACGGAGGGGCTGGGGCTGATGGTCGAAGGGGAGAAGCGGCGCCTGTGGATCCCCGAGGAGATGGCGTACGGAGGGCGAGAGGGCCTGCCGCAGGGGATGCTCGTGTTCGACGTCGAGCTGCTCGAGATCTTCGAGCTACCCGAAGTACCGGAGCATCTGACGGCTCCGCCGGCGGATGCCGAACAGCATCGCAAGGGACTGGCCAGCAAGCTACTGCGGGAGGGGACCGGCGACCGCAAGCCGCGGAGCACCAGCTCGGTCTCGGTCAACTACACCGGTTGGACGACCGACGGCGAGATGTTCGACAGCTCACTCTATCGCGGTGCGCCGTCGACGTTCCCGCTCACCGGAGTGATCAGAGGTTGGACCGAGGGTCTCCAGCTGATGGTGGAAGGCGAGAAACGCCGGTTCTGGATCCCTGAGAAGCTCGCCTACAGAGGTGAGGAAGGCAAGCCGAAGGGGATGTTGATCTTCGACGTCGAGCTAGTCGAGATCACCACCTACTGATCAACGCTGTCGAGCCTCGGCGAGTGCGAACGGGCGACGGTCCTTCCGAGCCTCCGGCTGCGTTTGCCCGCGGATGAGGATTCGCGACGCTGTGGCTATACTCCCGGCGCATGATTCTCGCGTTTGCCAACCTCAAGGGCGGTGTCGGCAAGACCACGAGCGCCGTCAGTATCGCGGCGGCGCTCGCTCGTAGCGAGCTGAGGGTACTCCTCGTCGACCTTGATTCCCAGGCCAACGCAGCGTACTCGGTGGGGGTTCCGTCGGGCTCGTCGAACGGCGCCCTCGTCGAGGTGCTCGTCGATGGTCGCCCGATCGACGAGGTGTTGTGGGAGACCCCGATCGCCGGTCTCGACGTCGTCTCCGGAGGGCTGCAGCTTTCGACCCGACAGCTCGACATCATGCGCCGCGGCTACCCGACGACGCTGCTCGAAAGGGCGCTCGCCCCCTTGCGTCACGAGTACGATTTCATCATCGTCGACTGCCCGGCCGGTCTCGGACTGCTGGCGCTCATCGGGCTGCAGGCGGCCACCGCCTTCGTCGTTCCGACGACGGCGCACCATCTCGGACTCGAGTCCCTGGACCTGTTCTTCCGAGGCCTCGAGGGGCTCGACAAGGAGCTCCGCCCCGACGTGCGATTGCTGGGCATTCTCCTCACGATGGTCGATCATCGGACGAAGTTGACCGAAGAGGTGTGTACGGCCCTGCGCCGGACCTACGGCCGGGCGGTGTTCCGGACCGAGATCCCGATCAACGTGCGGCTCGCCGAGGCTCCGGAGTCCGGCCGCGGCATCTTCGGTTTTCAAAGCTGGTCGCGAGGCGCGTCGGCGTACAGCCGGTTGGGCGCGGAGATGCTACGCCGCGCTCGCCGCCTGGGATTAAGCTCTTCGATGGGTGGATTCGGGTTCGCTCGCCGTGCCTGCACTGCGGCGAACGGGTGATCGAGAACCAGGGCGATCCGTGGGCGTTCGTGGTGATCGTCGATCGGATCTTCGTGCTGTTCCTGGTCGTCCTGATCTACTTCCGGCTCGCGCCGCAGTCGACGGCCGCGATGGTGACGCTCTTCGGTGCCCTAACGGTGTTCTTCGTAGTTACGACGCCGCACCGATTCGGGCTCTGTCTGGCGCTCGCTTGGCTCCTGCGGCGCACGTCGTCGGCCGGCCGCTAGGACCCACTCGCGCCGGAGCAGACCGGCCACCGCACCGACAGCGATCATCGGCAGCCAAACCCAGACGAGCTCGGAGGCCAGCACCCATAACGAGCGCGATTGGAAGAAGCCGATGACACTGATCGGTGACACCGCGATCGGCCGCCACGGAAGGAAGAACCGCTCGTTCGAAAACGGGCTGAGCAAGGCGATGCCGAGGCCGCCACTGGTCGCCGCGTCGAGGAGCCCATGCGATGCGGTGGCCAGGGCGACGACCACGAAGACGGAGCGTCGCGACGCTCGGAAGCGGGCGGCTGACCGGCTGACAACACCGGCCAAGAGGAGAGCGAAGAACGGAGAGTGAGTCAGCCCGCGGTGGCCGAGATAGTGTCCGTACGGTAGGCCCAGCCAGTAACCGATGGCGTCGACGTCGGGCAGCACCGAACAGGCGGCCGCCAGCGCCACGAGGCGCACCGGGACCGCCCGAGCGCCGGCGCCGAGTCGCAGCGCGAGGGCCACCGCGGGATGCGAGAAAGCCGTCGGCACTCAACTTTACCTGGGCGCCGTGCGTCGAGCTGCCAGCGCTCTTGCTCGATCTGTTCCTACCGGCACGGGTAGTTCTGCTTGAAGAAGTCGTAGATGACGACGGCGAATTCCTCTTCGGGGCTCTCGTTCACGACCGAGCGAAGATAGCCGACGAGCCCGCGGATCACCTCGTCCGAAGGAGCCTCGTGGCAGTGCGTCGGAAGCAACGCGTCAATGGCTGCCTTGGGAATCTCGAGTCCATACCGCCGGCGCAACGGCTCGAGGTCGCCGACCTGCGTGCCGAGTCGATAGCCCTCCACGAAGGCCGTGCACGACGCGGCGTCCTCCAAGTCCGAGGCCGCCAGGTCGGTCGGCTCATCGAACAGGGCTGTCGCCAGGTAGCTTTCGGCGAGCTCGCAACGTTCCAGCCACTCGCTGGCGCTGCCCCAGGACATAGCTGTGGAGTACAGGCAAGGCGAGATGAGGGTGGCTAGAACAAAGGCTGTGGCAAGTAACCGTGCACGAGTCACTGAAGTCCTCCGTGAGGGCGTGGTGTGGGCTCCGGCGCGGGTGTGGTCCGACATGGCGCTGTCGCGTCTACGGTTATGGCTCCCGGAAGGACTCCGCTACCAGTTCCTCCCAGGTCTCGAGATCCTCGCGCGACCTGCCGATCTCCGACCGGATATCGAGAATCCGCTGATCGATCCTCCACAGTTTCTGTTTGTTCGCCTCGATCTGGACGGCCGCCTGCTCGATCATCTGGCGGAGATCCTCCTCGCTCATTCCTGAGCTGTCGCGATTTCTCTCGATCTCGTCGAGGTAGGTCTCCATGCTCGCCTGCGACTGGACGTAGTTGTCGCGTTGAGATTCGGCGTCGTGCAGCTCCCGCTCGCGCGCGACCAGCTCCCTGCGGGCGATATCGAGCCGCTGGACGGCCAGCTCTGCGCGCTGATTCTCGACCTGCAGGCGCAGCAGATCCGCGATCTGTTGGAGCGACTTGCTGATCTGCGTGAGCTCCGAACCGGTCGGAGCCGGGTCGTCGCCGGTCTGGCCGGCGAGGGCCAACGGGTCGGCGAGGGTGGCGAGGAGCAGTAGGGGAGCGATCGAGGTTCTGGCTTGCATGGCGCACCTCCATGAGGGTTGCAGGAATGATAGCCGACCTCCCGCAACCCCATGGAGCACCGAGTGCAGCCGCCCCGAGACCAGCATCACGACCGGCCACTCCTCGCTCTCCCCCGTTCGCTCGACCATGGTGATGCGCGCGTCGTCCTGAGGGAACAACTCGAAGCGGTACTCGGCCGCGTCGCGGTCCAGCTCGCCGTTCACCGACAATCGAACCTCTGTCGCTTCGCTCCAGCTCTCTTCACCCAGCGAGACCACCGGAGCCGCGCCGATCGCCAGACATGTCGCGACCGCGACGAAGAGGCGTAGGGTCATGAAGAGCGGAGCTCGGCAGCCATGGAAGAACCGGCCCGGCGCTCAGGGGCGCGCCAGCTCGCCCGCCGGGTGCGGTTCCGCGACCCCTTCGGGGGCGATCGACCGGTGCCACTCGCGGCTGGTGAGGTACGAGTACATGGCGGGCACGACGAAGAGAGTCAGCAGCGTGCCGACGGAGAGACCGCCGATCACGGCGATGCCCATCGGCACCCGGCTCTCGGCGCCGGCGCCGAGAGCCAAGGCGATGGGAAGGATTCCGAGGAGGGTCGAGAGGCTGGTCATCAGCACCGGCCGGAAGCGGGCCACCGCCGCCTCCTGCACGGCTTCCATCGCGTTGCGGCCGCGGGCCCGGCGTTGATTGGCGAACTCGACGATCAGAATCCCGTTCTTGGTGATCAGGCCGATCAGCATCACCATGCCGATCTGGCTGAAGATGTTGAGCGTCTGGTGGAAGTACCAGAGCCAGAAGAGCGCCCCGGCGAGCGCCAGCGGCACGGAGAACATGATGATGAACGGATCGCGAAAACTCTCGAACTGGGCGGCGAGCACGAGATAGATCAGCACCAGGGCGAGCAGAAAGACGAACAGCAGCGCTCGCGAGCTCTCGGCGAAGTCGCGCGATTCGCCGTCGAGGCTGGTCGTGAAGCTGTCGTCGAGCAGCTCTGAGGCCACCCGTTCCATCGCGGCGATACCATCGCCGGCGGAGACGGTGGCGGAGACGTAGCGGTCGAAGCGATAGAGCTGCGGCGGAAAGCTCTCCTCGACGACGGTCACCACCTTGTCGAGCGGCACCGGCGCTCCGCTGGCGGAGGCGACGTAGAGGTTGCGCAGATCGAGGGTCTCGTCGCGATTCTCGCGCTCGACCTGACCTATGATCTCGAACTGCTTGCCTTCCATGACGAAGAAGCCGAGGCGCTGCTCGCTGAGAGACAGCTGGAGCGTCTCCGCCACGTCGAGCGCCGAGATGCCGAGATCGCGCGCTCGATCGCGGTCGATCTCGACTCGCAGTTGCGGCTTGTCGAAGACGAGGTTGACGTCGGGCGTGGTCAGGGCGCGCTCGCTCGCGGCCCTTTCGAGAAAGGCGGGCAAGACGTCCTTCAGCCGCTCGAGGCTCGGCGCCTGGACGACGAACTGCACCGGCTGGCCGCGACGGCGCCCCACCGAGATCGTCGGTGCCTGGGTGACGATCGCTCGCGCTCCGGGATAGTCGGCCAGCCGCTCGCGGACGGCGGTGGCGATCTCCTGCTGCGATCGCTCGCGCTGGTCGGGATCCTCGAGCCAGAGGCGCACGAAGCCGGAGTTGACGGCGGTTGAGGCACCGAAGCCGGGCGAGGTGACGGTCATCAGCTCGCGCTGCTCCGGGTACTCCTCGAGCATCATCTCGGTGATCGACTCGATGTAGCGATCCATGTACTCGTAAGTAGCGCCTTCGGGCGCCTTGAGGCTGACCGCGACCCGATTTCGGTCCTCGAGCGGCGCCAGCTCGGCCGGCAGGAGATTGCCGAAGAACGCGATCGCCAGCAGACAGACCACGAGCAGCGGCAGGGCGAGCCAGCGGCGCCCGAGAAAGGTCGCCAGCGACTCGCGGTAGGCGCGTACCAGCCAGCTGAAGAACGGCTCCGTGACCCGATAGAACCAGGGGTGCCGCGGTCGTTTCTTGAGCAGCCGGGTGGTGAGCATCGAGGTCAGGGTCAGGGCGACGAAAGAAGAGATGATGACGGCGCCGGCAAGGGTCGCCCCGAACTCGCGGAACAGGCGCCCGGTCAGGCCACCGAGGAAGAAGATCGGCAGCAGGACGGCGACCAGCGCCACCGTCGTCGCGATGACCGCGAAGAAGATCTCCCGCGTGCCGTGAAGGCCGGCCTCGGTGGGATCGAGACCCCCCTCGATCTTGGCGTAGACGTTCTCGAGCACCACGATCGCGTCGTCGACCACCAGGCCGATGGCGAGCACGATGGCCAGGAGGGTCAGCACGTTGATCGAGAAACCGCCCAGATACATGACGAAGAATGCTCCGATCAGCGATACCGGGATCGCCAAGACCGGAATCAACGTGGTCCGCCAGTCGCGCAAGAAGAGGAAGATGACCAACACCACCAAGGCGAGGGCGGTGAAGATCGTCTGCTGCACCTCGACGATCGATCGGCGGATGAACTGCGAGCTGTCGAACGCGTAGCTGAGCTCGATGTCGGGTGCCAGGTTGCGCTCGATCAGCGCCACCCGCCGTCGGACCTCGTCGACGATCTCCACGTAGTTCGACCCCGGCTGCGGCCGCACGGCCAGCGCCACCATCGGCACTCCGTTGCGTCGCAGCACGGTTCTCAGATTCTGCGGTCCGAGCTCGGCCCGGCCGACGTCACGCAGGCGCACGAGGCCGCCGGCATCTTCCTTGAGGATCAGGTTGTCGAACTCCTCCGGCGTCGACAGCCGGCTCATCGTGCGGACGGTGAGCTCGACGTCGTCACCCTCGATGCGTCCCGCCGGCAGCTCGACGTTTTCGCGCCGCACGGCGTCGCGCACGTCCATCGGCGATAACCTGTAGGACGCCAGCTTCTGCGGGTCGAGCCATAGCCGCATCGCGTGTGTCTTTCTCCCCCAGATGTCGACCCGGCTGACCCCGGGGATGGTCTGCAGGCGCTCGACGAAGACGTCATCGGCGAAGCGGGTCAGCTCGAGCAAGTTGCGCCGGTCGCTGCCGATCGTCAGGGCGACCACCGGACTGGAGTCGGCGTCCGCCTTCGAGATCGACGGCGGGTCGACGTCCGGCGGCAGGTTCCGCTGGGCGCGGAACACCCGGTCGCGCACGTCGTTGGCCGCCCGCTCGAGCTCGATCTCCAATCCGAACTCCACCTGGATGGTGCTCCGTCCTTCGCGACTCACGGAGGTCAAGGCGCGGATGCCGTCGATGCCGTTGATCGACTCCTCCAGCGGCTCGGTGATCTGCGACTCGATGACGTCGGCGCTGGCGCCGCGGTAGTTGGTGATCACCGTGATCAGCGGCGCGTCGACCGAGGGAAACTCGCGGACGCCGAGACTGCGGAAGCCGATCACCCCGAAGAGCACGATGGCGAGCGACATGACGATGGCGAGCACCGGCCGCCGGATACTGAGCCCGTAGAGGCTCACGAGGTCGCTCGCTCGCGAACCGGCCGCCCGTTCCGCAGCTGTTGCACCGCCGAAACGATGACCCGGTCGTCGGCCTCGAGCCCGCTGACGATCTGAACCTCCGACTCGGTGCGGACGCCGGTCTCCACCAGTCTCGACGCCGCCTTGCCGTCCTCGACGACGAAGACCTTCTTGCTTCCGAGCTCCGGAATGACCGCCAGCGACGGCACGGTGAGGGCGTCCGCGATCTCGCGGATCGCCAGCTCGACGTCGGCAAAGGAGCCCGGCATGAGTGAGCCGTCCGGGTTCGCACACCGCGCCCGCGCCCGTAGCGACCGGGTCTCGCGATCGACGTTCGGCTCGAAGGCGTAGATCGTTCCCTCGAGCTCGCGCTCCGAGCCGCGAACGCGGAAGCGGACCGTGTCGCCGGTCCGGATTCTCCCAGCGTGGACCTCGGGCACCGTGAACTCGAGCTTGACCGTGTCGATCTTCTGCAGCGTCGCGATCCGGGTCTGCGGGCTGATCGTGGCGCCGCGGCTCACCTGGCGCAGCCCGATGACGCCGCCGAAGGGCGCGCGGATGCGGGTCTTCTCGAGCTGCGCCTCGGTCAAGCGCAGCTCGGCGACGAGCACGTTGAACTGGCTGAGCGCCAGGTCATAGTCTGCCTGGCTGGTCAAGCCGAGCGCCAGCAGATCCTGCTGTCGCGCCTCCCCTAGCTTGGCGAGCTCGAGGCGATGGACAGCCCGGTCGTGCTCGGCCGCGAGCTCGCTGTCGTCGAGTCGCGCAAGCACTTGGCCGCGGGCCACCCGCGCCCCTTCCGCGAAGCCGATCTCGGCGATTACGCCGGCGATCTCGCTCCGGACATCCACCTGCTCGTCGGCCCGAATCGTGCCGACGGTCGAGAAGCTCTCGATAAGGACCCGGGGCTCGATAACGCGGACCTCCACCATGAGCGGGGCCTCTTCGACGTCGCCCGATGTCTGCTGGTTGGCGGCCGCCGGCGCGAGACGACTCCACAGCAGCGCCCCCACGGCGACGACGCCGATTCCCAGCCAGAGCAGCGACCGCGTTGCCTTTTCCACCTCGTCGATCCCAGGAAGGGCAGTATCTCTCAAATGACGAGCCTCGCGCACCTCGGGGATGTCGCTGGCGCAGCGCCAGCCACCGCGAAGACGCTAGTATCGCCCTGCCAAGGGAGATGCCAATGCGAGCCTCGAACGGGATCCCAGCATTTCGTCGGATGGTGAGGCGGGCTGGCGATCGAGCTCGACAGCCGAGGGGGCACCTGACGGTCGACACCGCGCGGATCCTGGCGATACTCATCCTCGCCG
>CALZKB010000306.1 GCA_945787575.1 Thermoanaerobaculia bacterium
GATGCTGGCCGTGGCCGGCCCGCTCGTCGCCGGGGAAGACGGCGACGATCACCTGCGGCTTGAAGCGCCGGATCGCGCGCAGGGTGTCCTCGAGCAGCACCTCTCGCGGCCATCGCTCCAGGGTCTCGTCGATCGAGCGCGGGTAGCCGAAGTCGTAGGCGCGGGCGAAGTACTGGCGCGCGCCCTCGATCCGGCGCGCCGCCTCGAGCTCACCGGTCCGGATGACCCCGAGCTCCACCCCGAGCTCGGTGCCGATCAGGTTCTGCCCGCCCTCGCCGCGAGACAGCGAGAGATAGGCCGCCTCGCCGGCCATTCCCCGGCTGACCCAGGTCAAGAGCGCGTTGTCCTCGTCGTCGGGGTGTGCGCCGATGACCATCAAACGCCGGTGAGTCGAGAGCTTTGCGAGAGCCCGATCGACGACTTCCAGGCCGCCGGCCGCGGCGGGGCGAAGCACGTCCGGCGTCGGAGACGCCGGCTGCCGCGCGCCCCCTGACAAAGGGAGCCCGATCGCCGTCGCCAGCAGAGCGACGGCCAACGAGAGAGGTGCTCGGCGCATGGCCGGCGATTGTACCGCTCCCGGATGTGAGACTTCCGTGAGATCCGAAACGTATAGTGTCGTTTGAGGCCGCCGATGCAGCGCCACGTTCTCATCGTCGAAGACGA
Source organism: Thermoanaerobaculia bacterium (assembly GCA_945787575.1). Lineage (GTDB taxonomy): Bacteria > Acidobacteriota > Thermoanaerobaculia > Multivoradales > JAHEKO01 > CALZKB01. The sequence continues at coordinate 664 of CALZKB010000306.1, forward strand.
CCGGGACATCGCCCGGCTCGTCGAGCTCCATCTACGCGATCTGGAGTGTGCCGTCACGATCGCGCCGGACGGCAATGCGGGTCTGCGCGCCGTCGAGAGCGGCACCTGGGATCTCGTCGTGCTCGATCTTCGACTGCCCGGAGCCGACGGCCTGGAGATCTGCAGGCGGATCCGAGCCGACAGGGAGCGCTATGTGCCCGTCCTGATGCTGACCGCTCGGTCCTCCGAGCTGGATCGGGTCCTCGGTCTCGAGATCGGCGCGGACGACTATCTCACCAAGCCCTTCAGCGTTCTCGAGCTTGTCGCCAGGGTGAAGGCCCTCTTCCGGCGCGAGGACGCGCTGGCCACGAGTCCCGAGCCCGGTCTCGAGGACCCACTCTCCCGCGGCGACCTCTGCGTCGACCCGGGTCGGCGCAAGGTGACCGTCGCAGGCCGCGAGGTTCGCCTGACCGCTCGGGAGTTCGACCTCCTGCTCCACTTCGCGCGCAATCCGGGGCGGGTATTCACCCGCGCCCAGCTTCTCGACCGGGTGTGGGGATACGCTCACGAGGGCTACGAGCACACCGTCAACTCCCACATCAACCGCCTGCGCGCCAAGATCGAGTGCGACCCCTCGCGGCCACGCTGGGTCGAGACGGTCTGGGGCGTCGGCTACCGCTTCGCCGAAGACAGCGAAGGCCCGGCCGGAGAGGGCGAAGGCCGGTTCGGATGATCTCCTCGCTCTACTCCAAGCTGGCCCTCGCCCTGACCGGGCTGGTCCTGTTTCTCGGCGCCCTGCTGCTGGGCACGAATCTGCTCTCGACGCAGCTCTTCGTCACCGAGGTCAACCAGGAGCTCCATCGCGGATTGGCCCGCGACCTCGTCAAGGACTCGATCCCGATCGCCGACGGGAAGGTGCTCCCCGAGGCCGTCGATCACATCTTCCACACCCTGATGGTGATCAACCCGGCGATCGAGGTCTATCTGCTCGACGTCGACGGCGGCATCCTCTCGTACTCGGCACCGCGGGGCGCCGTGGTTCGCGATCGCGTCGCGCTGGCGCCGATCGAGGACTTTCTCGGCGCCGACGCGACCCTTCCGATCCTCGGAGAGGACCCGAGGAACACGCGGCGCAGCAAACCCTTCTCGGCCGCTCCGATCTACGGCGACGGCGATGGCGATGGCGGCAACGAGATCGAGGGGTATCTCTACATCATCCTCGGCGGCCAGCAGTACGACTCGGCGATCGAAATGCTCCAAGGCAGCCACATCCTTCGTCTGGGCTTTGGAGCCTCGCTCGCGGCCCTGCTGTTCTTGCTGCTCGCCGGTCTCCTCTCCTTCTCGCTCATCACGCGCCGGGTCTCCGGGCTCGGCAGGCGGGTGAGGGATTTCGAAGCCAGCGGATTCCGGCACTGGCCGCCGCCGCGGGAGGGGCGCGCCATCGCTCCCAGCGCCAGCGGCGCCGGCGACGAGATCAGCCGCCTGAGCGCGTCGTTCGATCAAATGGCCGGCCGCCTCGTGAGCCAGCTGGCCGAGCTCGAGAAGACGGATGCGCTCCGGCGCGAGCTCGTCGCCAACGTTTCACACGATCTGCGCACGCCGCTCACCTCCCTTCGCGGCTATCTCGAGACCCTGCGGACCAAAGCGGACTCGCTGTCTCCGACCGAGCAGCGCGAGTACGTCGATACGGCGCTGCATCAGAGTGAACGTTTGAGCCGGCTGGTCACCGAGCTGTTCGAGCTCGCGAAGCTCGAGTCGGCCACGGTCGAGCCAAACATGGAGCCGTTCCTGATCGGCGATCTGATCCAGGACACGGTCCAGGACTTCCGGCTCGCCGCCGAAGAGCGCGGCGTCGAGCTGGCCACGGTCGTCGGCGACCCGGCTATCGTCACGGTTGGCGACGTCGGCCTCGTGGCGCGCGCGCTCGAGAACCTGATCGACAACGGCATCCGCCACACGCCACGCGGCGGCCGCGTCGAGATCCGCCTGGACGAGCAGGCCGGAGCGGTCCTGGTCTCGGTCGACGACACCGGTCCCGGCATCGGCGAGCAGGAGCTCGAGCACCTTTTCGATCGCTACTTCCGGCGCTCGCGAGGCGAAGAAGGAAGCGGCTCGGGTCTCGGTCTGGCCATCGTGCGGCGGATCGTCCAGCTCCATGGCGGCCATCTGGACGTCGAGAGCGAGATCGACCGCGGCACCCGCTTCTCGTTCGATCTTCCCGGCCATCCGGGCGCCGCCGGCGGATCGACCGTCCGCGCGTGACCAAAAAGTGAGATTTAGCGGAGAAGTCCGTGATCTCGAGCCCTCATCCTCCGCCTCGAGCCCGCGGTGGGCTCGAAGGACGACTCGAAACGGACTGCAAGGAGGATGAACATGAAGAGACTCGGAATGGTCGCGCTGGCGACGGTCATGGCGGTTTGCGGGCTCGCTGCGAGCACCCCCGCGCATGCGGCGGACTTCGAGGTCACGATCTACAACCTTTCCAACCAGATCTTCTCGCCGCCCGTGGTGGTGAGCCATCGCGCGAGCGTTTCCGTCTTCGAGGCCGGTGACGCGCCGAGCGACGAGCTGGCCGCGCTGGCCGAAGACGCCGACGCCGAAGGCCTTGTCGCCCTCCTCGGAACGGTGGCCGGAGTTCGCGACGTGGCCGTTGGCGGCGGCGTCATCCTGCCGGGAGACTCGGCGACCGTTCGCGTCAGCGGCAACAACAACAGCGTGATCACGATCCTCGGGATGATGGTGACGACCAACGACACCCTCTATTCGACCCGCATCGCCGACCGCCGCGGCAGCAGCTTCTACGGCAACGCCTATGACGCCGGGAGCGAGGCCAATACCCTGAGCTGCTCCCACATCCCCGGCCCGCCCTGCGGCAACGGCGGGGTCCGCGTCACGGAGGGCGCCGAAGGGGTGATCAAGATCAGCGAGGGCATCAACCGTGGCGCGCTGCGCGAGCTCGACTGGCGCAACCCGGTCGTCAAGGTGAAGGTCGATCGCGCTGACAGCAGCCGGAGCGGCAACGGCGGGGGCGAGTAGCCGGACCCTCTCTACGCCGGCATTCGGTTTGGATATGCTGGCGTGGAGATGAGCGATTCGAACACTCTCAACG
>CALZKB010000307.1 GCA_945787575.1 Thermoanaerobaculia bacterium
GCCGTCCTCGAAAAGGCAGCTGGGGCGGGCTTCAACCTGCGCGATTTCGGAGACGGCTCGATCGGAATCGCCCTGGACGAGCTCACTAGCGGCGAGGAGCTGGCTGACGTAGCGGGGCTCTTCGCCCCTACCTCGGCGGTGGGCGGCACACTCGAGGAGCAGGCAAGCGAGGCAAAGACGACCATCCCGGCCGAGCTGCGGCGGACCTCTCCCTTCCTCGAACACGAGGTCTTCCATCGTTACCATTCCGAGCACGAGCTCCTGCGCTACCTCATGAGACTGCAACAGCGTGATATCTCGCTGACCCACTCGATGATTCCGCTGGGATCCTGCACGATGAAGCTCAACGCCGCCGCGGAGATGGTTCCGATCTCGTGGGCGGAGTTCGCCGACCTCCATCCGTTCGCACCGGTCGATCAGGCGCGCGGCTACCGCCGCCTCTTCGACGATCTCGAAGCCTGGCTCGCGGAGATCACCGGCTTCGAGGCGGTATCGCTGCAGCCGAATGCCGGCTCCCAAGGAGAGTACGCCGGCCTCCTGACGATCCGCGCTTACCACGCTCATCGGGAGAGCTGTGAGCGCGACGTCTGCCTGATCCCGACCTCGGCGCACGGCACGAATCCCGCCAGCGCCGTGATGGCGGGGTTCCGCGTCGTGGCGGTCGCCAGCGACGAACGGGGCAACATCGACATCTCGGATCTCGAGAAGAAGGCGGCCGAGCACGCGAATCGCCTCGGTGCCCTGATGGTCACCTATCCGTCGACCCACGGTATCTTCGAGGCGGGGATCCGGCAGGTCTGCCAGATCGTCCACGAGCAAGGCGGTCTCGTCTACCTCGACGGCGCCAACATGAACGCCCAAGTCGGCCTCTGCCGGCCTGGGGACTACGGCGCCGACGTCTGCCATCTGAATCTCCACAAGACCTTCTGCATCCCACATGGGGGTGGCGGCCCCGGCATGGGTCCAATCTGCGCGAACTCCAAGCTCGCCCCGTTCCTGCCAGGGCACCCGATGAGCGAGAGTGGAGAGTCCGCCATCGGACCGGTCTCCGCGGCGCCTTACGGGAGCCCCGGCATTCTCCCCATATCCTGGATGTACATCGCCCTGATGGGAGCCGACGGGCTGACGAAAGCGAGCCAGGTCGCGATCTTGAACGCGAACTACATGGCGCGCCGGCTCGCACCGCACTTTCCGATCCTCTACACCGACGAGCACGGCCTCGTCGCGCACGAGTTCGTCCTCGACCTGCGGATGTTCAAGGAGTCCTCCGGAATCGTCGTGGAAGACGTCGCGAAGCGACTGATCGACTACGGCTTCCACGCACCGACCATGTCCTGGCCGGTCGCGGGGACGATGATGATCGAGCCCACCGAGAGCGAATCCAAGTCCGAGCTCGATCGTTTCTGTGATGCCATGATCTCCATTCGAGAAGAGATTCGCGAGATCGAAGAGGGCACCGCCGACCGCGACGACAACGTGCTAGTCAATGCACCGCACACCGGCAGCGAGTTGACCGGTGACCGCTGGCCTCATCCGTACTCACGGCGGCAGGCCGGTTTTCCCCTGGCCTGGCTGCGCGAGAACAAGTTCTGGCCTCCCGTCGGACGTATCGACAACGCCTACGGCGATCGCAATCTGGTCTGTACCTGCGAGCCAGTCACGGCCTACGAAGAGCCGGTCGAAGCCGGCGCCGACTGATCGAGTCGGCAGACTCGCAGGCCCACGAGAAAGGCGGCCCCGAGGGAGGGGCCGCCTTGATCATCGAACGCTGGAAGCGAAAGAACCTAGAAGAGGAATCGAAGGCCGAGGTAGACCTTCGCTTCGAGAGAGTCGGAGGAATCATCGATGATGTCGAAACGACCCGTGCCGAAGACCGTAACGGTCTCGCTGAGGTGCACGTCTACGCCGAACTGAGCGTTGACGCCGATCGCATCATCGTCCGACCCCGGCACGGACTCTCCGGCCGAGTTGGTGAAGGCGTCCTGCTCGAGCATGTGGAGTCCGATACCGGCGCCCACGAAGAAGTCGACCGCGTTGAACGGGATCGAGCCGATGACGTTCACGCCGATCATCGTGTCGCTTCGAAAGTCGCCGTCCCAAACACCGACCTCGGGCTCGAGATAGCCTCGCAGGCCACGCCGGGCTCCAGTGTGTGCGCTGGGGTCCCCGAAGGCGATCCGAAGGTGAGCGGTCAAGTACTGCTCGACGTCGTCGTCGATGAACTCCTCGTCGAGATTAACCAGGCCGAAAGCGATTCCGAATCCGAACCTCTTCCCGTCAGCGGCTTCGACGATCGAGACCCGGTCGCCGGCGCTGAGCGTCACGTCGTCGAGGTCTCTCCCTCTGACTTCCCTGCCGTTGTGGGTGACGTCGACATCTCCGGGACCCCGACCGAGCCGATCTACGAGATCAGCCAAGGTTGTGCCATCAGCGACCGACGTGGTCTCACCGTTGAGGACGATCTCGACCTGCGCCTGCGCGACCGCGGCCGCGCCGAACATCAAGACTCCCATCAAGACAAACGTCGAAATCCAGCGATTCATACGTGGAGCTCCTTTCGCCCGATAATCTAGCCAGCCTAGAAAGTGCAGACACAAGTGCAGGTACCTGGCACCCCTCCTTGCAACCACTGCGTACACCCACCCTCAGCTGGAACTTGTTACTGGAGAAGGACGTCAGCGCAGCTCTTCGAACGCGAGCAAGACTAGCACAAAACCGAAGACGCTCAAAAGTGCGCGTTGCGAAGTCTATGCTTTTGCTATAGTGGGTTTTTTGGTTGGCTGGAGAGATCCAAAACTCATAGGGAGGTGACGACGATGCTAAAGATTCGAGCTCCTTGGATGGCCGTTGCGACCGTACTCATGTTGATGGTCGTTATCGGCTGTCAGCAGGCCGAAGAGGCCGGCAACGCCATGAGTGAGATGGCCGAGGAGGCCGCGGAAGCGATCGAGGAGACCGTGGACGACGCGAGCGAAGCTGCGGGAGAGGCCATGGACGACGCGGGCGAAGCCGTCGGTGACGCGATGGAAGCCGGCGCAGAGGCCATGGACGACATGGGTGAGGCCGTCGAAGGCGCGATGGAAGAAGGCGAAGAGGCCATGGTGGACGGCGAAGAGGGAGAGGACGGCGAAGAGGAAGAACCCGTTCACTGATCCGAATATCGGCAGGCGGCCCTTCGGGGGCGCCTGTTTTTTTGACTCTTCTTTACGCTTTGTTTACGCTTATAGACCCACGAGTGATCGATGACCACCTCCGTGAACAGTCTCCGTAGGATCCATCCGCAGCTGCTGACCGCCGGCAGCCTGAAGAAGCATCGAGCTACCGTCGGCGAGACTCTGCGGGCAAGCCAGGTGGAGCCTCTCGACCTCTTGCTGCAAGGAGGGTTGCCTCCCGGACTCCTGATCGAGATCGTCGGTAAGCGCTCGAGCGGCCGCTTTTCGACCTTGCTGCAAACGATCTCGACCTTCACGCGCCGGGGTGAGGTCGCGGGACTGATCGATCTCGGGGACGGGCTCGAGCCGCAAGTCGCTCAGGCTGTGGGAGTCGATCTTTCACGTTTGCTGTGGCTACGCCCGCGGCATTTGAAGCCCGCCCTGATCGCGACCGAGCTGCTCCTCAACTCGGAATTCCCGCTCGTCGTGCTCGACCTCGGGATGCCCCCGGTGCCGGGGGGCCGGGGGGGCGAAGCTTCGTGGATGCGACTCGCCCGGGCGGCACAGAAGCGCCGAGGAATCCT
>CALZKB010000308.1 GCA_945787575.1 Thermoanaerobaculia bacterium
CCGCGGGCGCCGTCATCGAAACCAGGTCGTCTTGGGACCACCGGGGACTCACACCGGTGACGTCGTGCGCGCTCTAGCTCGCAAGAAGGGTTGGGGCGAGGTCGAGGTGCCCGGCCGAGAAAGTATTCTCGCCGGGTCTTCGGCCTTGACCGACCGGCTTCAGGTTCTCGGGTCAGAGTCCTCGTGGGTCGCTGTACCCGAGTTCGAGCGCTGGTTTGTTCGCAGCGAGAGCGGACTGCCGACGATTCGACGGGTTATCGAAGTCGCGCACCAAAGCCACGCGCCGCTGCTGGTCGGCTGCCACAGCTGGACGTGGAGCTTTCTCGAGCGCACGGTGGGAACGAAGGGACTCTCCGATGAGCCCATCGTGCTGGCGCCATTCGAGGCTCCCAAGCTGAGGAGATGGCTGGGCGCTCCGCTGGAGTCGAACGGTCTGTCGTGCTTCGCGGAAAGCGCACCCGACGACCCGGTATTCGACAGCGAGGGCTCCTCCACGCTGCTCAAGCTGGCGGCGGCGGCGAGGGGTAATCCCGGCCTCGCGCTCGACATCTGGTCTCGCAGTCTTCGCGCGAGCGGCGCGGCGACCACGCTCGGTTCCGAGCCGGACGTAAGCCTGTGGGTCGTCCCCGCCGAAGAATCGGCGAGTCCGCTTCCGGTCCGGATCGACCCGATCCACAAGTTCGTACTGCACAACGTTCTCATTCACGGAGGCCTCGAGCCCGAGGCGTTGTCGACCATCTTGCCCTTCTCGGACCACGACGTCCGGCAGCGGGTGAGGGATCTGATCAGCCACGACCAGCTGGCTGAAATCGATGGCAGGCTTACGGTCCGCCTAGCGGCCTACGCCAACGTGCGCAGGTATCTGGAAGGCGAAGGCTTCCTGGTTGATGGTTTTTGAGGGTCTCGCCGATGAATGAATCCATGAACGAGACGACAAGCGGCGCGCAGATATTCCGCAACTGGAACGAGGTCGAATACGTCGAAGCGTTGTTTGCGGCTGCTGCCGCGGCGCTGCTCATCGCGGTCGTCAAGTTTGTCGTGCCCAAGGTGACGTCCTGGGTACCCGATCGGTTTCGTTTCTGGATCCTGCCGTGGGAGCCGATTTTGCGGCTGCTCATCCTGGTGTCGGCGGTTCTGTACATCACGCCACTATTCGTGCAGCCGACCGCGGAGAATCTCCTCGCGATCGGGGGTGCCCTGGCGGTGGCGCTGGGCTTTGCGTTCAAGGATTACGCCAGCAGCCTGATCGCGGGCGTGGTTGCCTTGTACGAGCGGCCGTACCGGCCCGGAGACTGGATCAAGATCGGCGACACCTACGGCGAAGTGCAGAGCCTGGGGCTACGCACGGTACAGCTCCTGACTCCGGATGACACGAGAGTGGCCGTCCCGCATCTGAAGATGTGGAGCTCGGCGATCTACAATTCCAACGGCGGCGTCCCGGAGCTGATGTGCGTTGCGGACTATTACGTAGATTCGGAGCACGACGGCGACGTCGTGACCGAGGCGCTTCGTGACGTCGCCTGGACCAGCCCTTACACCCACCTTGATCGGCGGGTCGTCGTGGTGGCGGCCGAAGAGCCGTGGGGCACTCACTACCGGCTGAAAGCCTATCCGATAGACGGGAGAGATCAGTTCGCGTTCTTGACCGATCTGACGATTCGCGGGAAGGCGCTCCTACAGCGACACGGAGTTCGTCCGTGCGGTGCTCGAGCGCTCGGACCGCAGCCCGCTCGCACACTCAGCGGGCCCGGGGTTAGCTAGCGCGAGGATACTAGCGTCCTGGTTCACACTGAACGTGAGCCACAGCCGCACGCGCGGAGGAGAAAGCATGGGCCTGAGCGATCAGCAGGAAGAGCTTTGTAAGTCGAGCCCCGGTGGCTTCGAGGGCATTCGGGCGATCCTGTTCAATACGTCCCTCAAGCGCGAACCCAGTGAGAGTCACACGAAGCTCCTCCTAAACGTCGTCGGGAAGAGGTGCTGGAGGCCGACATACTGGTCGTCGGAACGCCGATCTGGCTCGGTGAGGAGAGTTCGCTCTGCCGTGTGTTGATCGAGCGCCTTTACGCGATGTCGGGAGAGCTCAACGAGAAAGGTCAGTCGATCTACTACAACAAGGTGGGCGGCTGTGTCGTGACCGGCAACGAAGACGGGGTCAAGCACATCGCGATGACGATGGCATTCGCCCTCAACCACCAAGGCTTGACAATACCGCCGCAAGCGCAGCGTTCAGCCCGCCGAAGCCACCTCCGATCATGACGACCCGGTGCGCCTCAGGAAAACCCATTGCCTTCGTGCGGTTGTCGCGCTCGTTGCTCGCAGCTAGGCGACGTAGATGGTCTTGATGTTGACGAACTCGCGGATTCCGAACTCCGACAGCTCGCGCCCGTAGCCGCTCTCCTTGATTCCGCCGAACGGCAGCCGGGGATCAGACTTCACGAAGTCGTTGACGAAGCAGCTGCCTGCCTCGATGCGATCGGCAGCGATTCGCTCGCCCCGGGCGGTGTCGCTCGTGAAGACAGCGGCGCCGAGCCCGAAGACCGAATCGTTGGCGATGCGGATCGCGTCCTCCTCGTCTCGGGCCGTGATGATCGCCGCGACGGGCCCGAAGAGCTCCTCGTCGTACGCCGGCATGCCGGGCGCCACCTCGGTCAGGACGGTGGGGGGATAGAACGCGCCGGGCCGCTCCGGGATCTCTCCACCCAGAAGGCAGCGCGCGCCGGCCGCAATGCTGTCGGCGACCTGCCGGTGGAGGTCGTCGCGGAGATCCTCGCGCGCCTGCGGCCCCACCGTGACGTCCTCGTCGAGCGGATCTCCGAGCGTCTCGGCCCGCATGCGCTCGACCAGCAGCCCCTCGAAGCGCTCCCGTACCGCTTCGACGACGACGAATCGCTTGGCGGCGATGCAGCTCTGTCCGGAGTTGATCAGCCTGCTGGTCGCGCAGGTCGTCGCCGTCGCTTCAAGATCCGCGTCCTCCAACACGACGTAGGCATCACTGCCTCCGAGCTCGAGCACGGTCTTTTTGAGAACCGAGCCGGCTTTCGCCGCGACGGCCTGCCCGGCCGGCGTGCTCCCGGTGAGCGTGACGGCCCGAACGACCGGGCTCTCGATCACCGACGCGACCTCGCCAGAGCCGATGCGAAGGGTTCGGAAGATGTGCTCGGGCAGGTCGGCGTCTCGGAACAGCTCTTCGATCGCCAGCGCGGATCCGAGCACGTTCGACGCGTGCTTCAGCACGCAGCCGTTGCCGGCCATCAGGGCAGGCGCGGCGAACCGCAGCACCTGCCAAAAGGGGAAGTTCCAGGGCATGACGGCCAGGACGACCCCGAGCGGCCGAAAAGCGATGTAGCTCCGGCTCGCGTCTGTTTCGACCATCTCGTCGGCCAGGAACCGCTCGGCGTGATCGGCGTAGTAGTCGCAGACCCAGGCGCATTTCTCCGTCTCCGACCGTCCGCCCGCCAGGGGCTTGCCCATCTCCTCGGCCATCAGGACCGCGTACCGGTCGGCTCGCTCCCGGAGGATGGAGGCGGCTCGCCGCAGCCGGTCCGCTCGATGCGCGAAATCCGTCTTGGCCCACGCAACCTGAGCTCGGGCCACCTCGGCTAGCGTCTGCGTGAGCTCGTCCGCGGACATCTCCTCGTACCGCCGGAGGAGCTCTCCGGTCGCGGGGTTTGTGGTTTCTATGCTCATGGCGTCCTTTGTTCTGTCATTGGCTCCAGTATTTCTCGAGCTT
>CALZKB010000309.1 GCA_945787575.1 Thermoanaerobaculia bacterium
GTAGATCTGCAGCACCTCGGCCAAGTGGCCGAGGAACTTCCGCTTGAAGTCCCTGAGCCGCCCGTAGTCGGCGCCGAACTGGGTCTGCAGGGCCTCCCAGGGAATGAGGCACGGTTTCCTGAGGTAGCTCATTCGGTAGGTGAGCCACGAGTAGATGTCGAGGGCGAGCGGTGAGCCCTTGAGCGCTTTGAGGGCACGGAGATCGATCAGTACGGCGTGGCCCACGAGCTCGTTGTAGAACTCGGTACTCAGTACGACGACCGAGTTCCAGAGCGGCTGTTGGCTAGGATCGCGTGGCGACCACCAGAGCTCGTGCCTGTGAGCGATGGTGTAGCCGACGCTGGCGCAGGAAACCGGTGACAGGGAGTCCCTCCCGTCCGCCCTCCCATCCCAGTCACCGCTTTCCTGATAGCTGCAACGGATGGTGGTGGAGAAGAGTCGGTGAAGCTGGTTGCGAAGCCGCGACGTCGTCCCACGCTTGCCGGTCACCGGGGTGAGGCCGAGCTTGTACATGAAGCTCGAGAAGGTCGGGCCGAGCTCGATCTCGCGGTTGCGCGTTCTCACGGCTTCAGTCGAGAGCCAGGCGAGCGCGAGCCGTGGATAGGAGCCGTAGGGGAGCCCGACCGACGGCGGCGTGTTCATGTAGAGAGTGAAGCGACCGTTGACGCGCTCGAACTCGTGGGTTTTCGGTCGACTGTGGGGGAGAGTGGCCTGGACGAGGATCCGAGCCATGAATCCGAGGGCGCCGGCCGCACGCGCCTCGGCTTCGATCTCGAGTGCTTCCTCGGCGAGCTCCTGGGATTTGGTGCGGCGTTTGGGAGAGGGGTTCCAAACGGTCCGGTCCAGGACCTCCCCAAGGCGATGCGGACAGTTGTCAGCAAGCGCCTGTGCGTCCTCGAGATCGCGAGGGCGTCCGGCCTTCTTCTTCATCTCGATCAGCAGCTCCTTGGGGACCACGCGAACGATGGTGCTCTCGAGCCGAACGTGATCCGCGCTCTCGTAGGTCATCCAACTGTTCCGAGGCGAGAGCTTTGTCGAGAGCGCCGCGATCGGACTGGGCCAGAGTCTCGAGAGCCACCGCCTGGACCTGCGGAGACTCCTGCGACGCGATGCACGCGAACAGGCCGTCGCGCACCTCGGAGCGGTCGACCGCGGATCCGAGAGCCTCGACTGCCGCCACACGGACATTGTCGTTGGGGTCGTTTCTCACTCGCTCGAAGAGCGCCTCGATTACGCGACCGCCGCCCTTTGAAGCAGATCGGTTCGGGCGACGCCTGGATCGGGCTCGGTCGGCTGCGGCCAGAACTTCCTGGCCCGGATCGATGGCGTGTGGCGAGGTTCGGTGACCCAGGGGGTGGCACCTCTATTGGGGGGGCCTCTATTGGGGTGCCCGTGTCTGTCCTACATCGAAGGGAGGCTTTCTCCGCTAAAAGAACTCGCCGCAAAAGCCGATTATTGAATACGGAGGAGTTCATGACTGGCTCGCGACTACTGCAGACAGGAACCGAAACGGGCATAGGCGAAGCAAGGCGTGCGCCCGGAAGCCCTCACAGGACGCCCCTCGCTACCGTCCTGTCGCTGGCCCTTCTGGCGGCCGGGCCTCTTCTCGCGGCGCTTCCGGTAGCCGATATCGGTGGCCCGTACTCGATCGCTGAGGGCGCGGCGCTCGACCTCGACGGTTCCGACTCCTTCGACCCCGACACCGATCCGCTTACCTACGCCTGGGACCTCGACAACGATCTGCTCTACGACGACGCCACCGGTGTTTCGCCCACGATCCCCTGGGCCACATTGGTGGGTCTCGGCCTGGATGACCATGGCACCTACCCGATCGGCCTGGAAGTCGACGACGGCAACGGCGGAACAGACACCGACTCGGCAGACCTGACCATCACCAACACCCCCCCGACGATCGCGGTCTTTGGCAGCCGGGCGGCTCAAGCCGGCTACAACTACACTTTGAACCTGACCGAGTCCGATCCCGGCGCCGACACCGTCACCGGGTGGGTCATCAACTGGGGCGACGGCACGATTGACGAAATCGTCGGCAACCCAGGCACGGTGGATCACATCTACGCCAACCCCGGAATCACTTACGACATCACGGCTTCCGCGACCGACGAGGACGGGGTCTACTTTGACTCCGCGCTGATTATCGCCAACGCGTCGACCGGGGCGGACGGATTCCTGCTCCGATTCGGCTACGACCCAACCACCGGGCTTGCAGACGTTCCCGGTGTCCAGGTGTTGAACACCACACCCGTCTCCGACCTCGACTGGGCAGTGGACGTGGACGTCGGCCCGACGGGCGACATCTACACCACAGGCTACGAGTCGAACAACGTCGTGCGTTTCGATGGCTCTACCGGTGCGTTCGTGGAGGAGTTCGTGTCGATGACCCGACCGGTGTCGCTCGCCTTCGGATCCGACGAAAACCTCTACGTGGCCAGCGACCTGGGCTACGTGAAGCGCTTCGACGGGGAGACTGGAAGTTTCATTGACGACTTCATCAACCCGCTCGGCTATGTGCCCGAGGACATAGCGTTCGGACCGGACGGAAACCTTTACGTCGCGCAATACAACCCCGGACGGATCTTTCGCTACCACGGCGTGACCGCTGCGCCATTGGACGGCGGATCCGCCTTCGTCGATCCGGTGGCCAACCCCCCGGCGACTTTGGACGACATCACCTTCAGCGAGCAGTTCACGTTCGGTCCTGACGGCAACCTCTACGTGGCGAGCCACACGAACGGCAAGATCCAGCGCTTCAGCGGCGTCGACGGTAGCTATATCGACACCTTCGCCAACCCCGGCACCCAAGGGGCCGGCTGGCCGATCGGCCCGACGGGCGTCGACTTCGGGCCGGACGGTAACCTCTACGTGACCCGGGTGGACCGAGTGCTTCGCTACGACGCGGACATACCCGACACGCTGATCGACGAGTACGTACCCGCCGGGAGTGGTCTCGACAATCCCTGGTTCACGACGTTTACGCCCCAGCAACAGGTGACGGTGGTGGCGGTCCCGGTGAGCATGTATGTCGAAAGGAACGAGCCCTGGGCGCCCAGCCCGACCGAGATCAACGGTTGGTTCACGAAGGATCTGAGCGGGCCACCGTTCAACGTTCCTGCCGACGCGGTGGTGGAGATCGCCGTTTGCAACTCCAACGCGTTCATAGAGCAGATAGGAGGTCTCCGGGCGGAGGGCTCGACGCTCGAGAGAAAGATCGATCTCCATCAGGCAGACGGGGGTGGCTTTGCCTATGTGACCATGCACGTCCAAGCGGACAGTCTGTCTCGGGTCCAGTTTTTCGCCGAGACGGCCGACGTCAGTTTTCTGTTGCTGGGCTATTGGGATGGAGGGATGGCCTACGAAGAGGAGTTCAACACCGTCGCCGCCCCCACTCCCGGGGTCTGGGAGGACAAGACCCTGAGCGGAGTTGGGGCGAATAAAGTTGCGGAGATCGTCGTTACGAACAACTCGAATCTGAGTACTCAGGACACCGATTTCAACAGGGGTCGCTGGGGCGGTGTGCGAGCCAACGGTTCCGCACTCGAGAGGCGCGTCCTGCTCGACAACGCCAGATCCTGGGAGTTCGTCGTCGTTGTCTGGGTCCCCTTCGGGGGCGGAGAGAACACGGTAACGCTCTCCGTGCAGGCGGACGACACGTCGACCGTAGAGGTCTACGCGGAGACTTCCGAGATC
>CALZKB010000310.1:0-2173 GCA_945787575.1 Thermoanaerobaculia bacterium
GGCCTCGACCCCGAGTTCAGCTCGACGACCGACGTCCAGTCCTCCTCGGTCAGATCGGCGAACGACCCCCGCTTGTTGCCGCCAGCGTTGTTGACGAGAATATCGACCCCGCCGAAGCGCTCGACCGTCGCTTCCACGAGCCGCGCTGCAGCGTCGCCCTCGGTGATATCGAGGGGCATCGCCAACACCTCCGCCCCCGCTTCCTCGAGCTCGGCGGCGGTCGCCGCGAGCCGCTCCTCACCGCGCGCGCAGATCGCGAGCTGACAGCCCTCGGCCGCCAGCGCCCTGGCGATGTGGCTTCCAATTCCGCGACTGCCGCCAGTCACGATCGCTCTCTTTCCACTCAGACCCAAGTCCATGGCGTCGGACTCTATCGTGCGCCGGGTGAATGCCGCGAAGAGCGACGCTCGCAAACGGCGTCGCTACCGAAACAGTAACGATGTTGGCTCTCTTTCGCCTGTTGACGTAAGGTCAAGCCACTACCCACAGCGCTCAACAACCGAAAGAGGAGAGACAGCATGACCCTCAGAATCAACGACGAGGTGCCGGACTTCACGGCCGAGACCACACAGGGCGCCGTCAACTTCCACGAGTGGATCGGCGACAGTTGGGCGGTTCTGTTTTCCCATCCGAAGGACTTCACGCCCGTCTGCACGACCGAGCTCGGAGCCGCGGCCGCGCTCGAGGACGAGTTCTCCCGGCGCGACTGCAAGCTCATCGGCATCAGCGTCGATGGCGTCGACGACCACCAGCGTTGGTCGGGCGATATCGAGCGGGTGACGGGGCACGCCGTCGCCTACCCGCTGATCGGCGATCCGACGCTCGAGATCGTCAAGCAGTTCGACATGCTGCCGGCCGACGCCGGAGACACGAGCGAGGGGCGCACTCCGATGGACAACGCGACGGCTCGTTCGGTCTTCGTGATCGGCCCCGACAAGAGAATCAAGGCCACGCTCACCTACCCGATGAGCACCGGACGCAACTTCGTCGAGATTCTGCGGCTTCTCGATTCCTGCCAGCTGACGGCGCAAAGACAGGTGGCGACCCCGGCCAACTGGCAGCAAGGCTATGACGTGGTGATTCTCCCGTCGGTTTCGGACGAAGACGCGCGCGAGAAGTACCCGGACGGCTGGGAGACACCGGTGCCGTACATCCGGATCGTTCCGCAGCCCGACTGAGCGATCCGATTTCGGGGTGGGCGGCTCGCGGGCGCGCTACATCGAAATCGAGCCCTTGCGGAAGTCGGTACTCCCGATCATCGTGTTGACGAGGACCGGCTTTCCGGCCCGGCAGGCGGCACGCGCGGCTTCCAAGGTGGGCGAGATCATCTTGGCCGAGTCGAGCAGCAGTCCCCGACCGCCGTACCCCTCGACCACGGTCTGATAGCTCGTGCGGCGCAGGACCGTGCCGATGTCGTCCTCGAAGATCTCGACCTGTTCGCGCGCGATCTGCGCCCAGCTCGCGTCGGTGCCGACGAGCGCGATGACCGGTATGTCATGGCGCACGAAAGTGTCGAACTCCGCCAAGCTGTAGGCGGCCGAGCCGTCTCCGTAGAGGATCCACACCTCGGAGGCAGGGCGACAGAGCTTCGCTCCCAAGGCGAAGCCGGCGCCGACCCCCAGCGTTCCGAAAACACCGGGATCGAGCCAGGAGAGCGGACCTCTCGGCCGCAGCGTGTAGGAGGCGGTCGCCACGAAATCACCGCCGTCGGCGACGAGGACGGCATCCTCGGAGAGAAACGGGTCGAGCTCACGAAACAGCTGCAGGGGATTGACGAAAGCCGTCTCCTGGCCCGCTCGACGATCGATGTCCGCCTCACGCTCGCTGTTCCGGTCCCGCAGCGTCTCCCACCAATCCTCGATCTCCGACTCATCGACATTCACCCGAGCGGCAAGCTCGCGAAGGCAACGGCCCGGATCGCCGAGCATGGCTAGGTGCGGGGTCCGGTTCTTCCGCAGGTCGGTCTCACTTCGATTCACGGCAAGTAGCTTGGCGCCCGGCCGGATGTGTCGGCCGTAGTTGAGCCGGAAGTCGCAGGGCACCCCGGCGAGCAGCACGAGGTCGGCCTCGCGCAAAGCTCGGGTTCGTTGGTGGCGCAGCTGCCGGGGGTGCTCCTTGCCGAGCAGGCCGCGGGCCATGCCGGACAGATAGACCGGCATCCCGAGCTGGGCCA
>CALZKB010000310.1:2196-5879 GCA_945787575.1 Thermoanaerobaculia bacterium
GCGGCCGTCTGGTCGATCTCGGCGGCTTCGAGCGTCGCCTGACTGCCGACGACGAGGACCGGCCTGCGAGCCGCCGCGATCGCCTTGACCGCTCGCTGAATCGCGCGGCCGCTAACCTCCCGGAGTCGCGGCCTCGCCCTCGAAGCGAAACGCGGTCGACTCGCTCCTCGGAAGAGTCGTTTCGCATGCCAACGGAGATACCTCTTCTGAGCCCGCTCGACGAGCGACCTCGCCTCGCCTCCGGTGCCCACCCCATACCACTCCCGAACCAGGGCATCGTCGTAGAGCAGATCCATGGGCAGCTCGACGAAGACGGGACCCGGCACCCCCTCCGCCGCGACCAGGAAGGCGTGTTCGAGCACCGCTCCGATCGAGGCGACCCGATCGACGCTCGTCGCCCACTTGACGTGGGGCGCCATCAGCGCCAACTGATCGATGTCCTGGAGGGAACCTCGGTTCTTGAGTACCGTCGCCGTCGCTCCCCCGAGGAGAACGACCGGTGACTGGGCCATCTGCGCGTTCTTGACTGCCGTCAGAGTGTTGGTGACGCCCGGCCCGGCGGTCACCGCTGCCACCCCCGGAGCTCCGCTGAGCCGCGCAACGGCGTCCGCGGCGAACACCGCGTTGACTTCGTGTCGCACGTCGATCACCCGGATCCCCAGCCGTTTGCTCTCGACGAGGATCGGCGAGATGTGCCCTCCGCAGAGCGTGAAGAGGAACTTGACGCCGCGTTCGCTCAGCACCCGTGCGACGAGCTCGCCGCCGTTCACTGGCGATTCCCCAGTACGTGGCCCTCGAGAACGAAGCAGGTGAAGATGCCGCTCAACACGGCCTCGGTGCCGGCTCGTGCCTCGACCCTGACCCGCCTCTTTCGCCCCTCTTCGCCTTCGACCACGGCGGAGATCGCGATCGCCTCGCCCACCTTGACCGGCGCCAGAAAGCGCGTCTCCGCCGCCCCCAGAACCACGTACGGCTGGTTGACCGCCAGCATCGCCGCGTAGTCGGCGGCGCCGAAAAGGAAGCCGCCGTGTACGAGACCGCGACCGTCTGCCGCCATTCGAGCGGTGGTCTCGAGCAAGACCTCGGCCCGGCCGGGCTCCACGGCTACCGGTTCACCGCACAGCTCACGATCGATGCGTCGATGCGTCGATACCTTCATCTCGTCGAATTGTACGGCGGCGGCGGCGAATCGAGATGACCGCGATCGGAATCGCCCATCTCGACGGCGCCCCCGGGGAAGAGCTCGGTCCAGCGCTCGGTGACCTTGGCGGCCACAGGCGGATCACAGAAGAGCTCCTCCGGGAACCCCGCCCGAAGCCGGGCGTCGATCACGATCGGGGGCCGGTAGGTCAGATGGTTGCGCACGACCTTCGCGTTGGCTGCATAAAGGTCGGAGGCCGGATCGAAACGCGTGAACGTCGTCCACAGGAAGTTCGTGGGGCTCGCCGCGGCTCTGCGGGGTTCGTCGCTCACGACGACGAGCGGCCACTCGGCGAACGCCGGATGGGCGGCGATCCGGCCCGGCAACTCCGGATCTTCGGTCTTCGAGCGACCACCGACGACGAGGCAGCCCCGGCAGAAGACCTCGACCGCCCCCACCCCACCCGCCAGCTCCGGTGCCGAGAATTCACCGGGCAGATGTCGGACCGGCTCGCCGAGCCCGAGCCAAACCCCCTTGGATCCCTCGTTCACGGCCGGGCCGGCGTAGTCGAGCGTGTCCATCGACAGGTTGCTCAGCACGAAGAGATCGGTCTCCGGGCTGGTCCTGGCAAGCAGGTGCCGCAGGGTCGCTCGGAAGTCTTTCAGGTCTATCGGCTGGTCGACGACGAGGAGGAACTTGGTGAGAGACAGCTGTCCCTCGCCGAGGATCCTGAAAGCGCTGGCCATCGCCTCGCGCTTGTAGCGCTCCCGCACCACGGCCGCCGTCAGCGAGTGGTAGCCGGTCTCGCCGTACGACCACAGATCGCGAACGCCGGGCATGACGACCGGAAACAGCGGCGACAGGAGCTCCTGCAGCAGATCGCCGATGAAGAAATCCTCCTGCCTCGGCTTTCCGACCACGGTGGCCGGGAAGATCGCATCGCGGCGATGGTGGATGCTCGCGAGGTCGAACACCGGGTAGTCGTGCCGCAACGAATAGTAGCCGTAGTGATCTCCGAACGGCCCTTCCGGGTGCCGCACATGAGCGCGCACCTCTCCCTCGATCGCGAACTCCGCTCCGGCGACGAGTGGATGCGGCCCGTCGCCGGGGCAGACCCTCAGTCGACGACCGGCCAACAGGGATGCCAAGAGCAGCTCCGGGACGTTCTCCGGCAGCGGCGCGATGGCGGCGAGGACCAGAGCCGGAGGGCCGCCGAGGAAGGCGGTCACCGGCAGCGCTTGGCCACGGGCTTCGGCGACCGCATAATGAAATCCGCCGCCCTTGCCGATCTGCCAGTGCATTCCTGCCTTCGCGGGTCCGTGGACTTGCAGCCGGTACATACCGAGGTTGTGGCCGAGGCCGTCGGGATGCTCGGTGTAGACGGTCGGAAGGGTGAGGAACGGCCCTCCGTCCTCCGGCCACGTCGTGAGGGCGGGCAGCCGGTCGAGTCTCGGCGGCTTCATCGTGACCTCGCGAACCGGCCCGGCACTTCGGTGTTTGAGACCGACCTTGAGCAAGTCGACGCCTAAGTCGCGTGCCCCCCAAAGCCGACCGAGAGTCGGCGGCATCAACTCCTGCGGGAGTGAGGCCGCCCGCTCTACGATCTCGAAAGGCCGGCTGCCGAAAGCGAGCCTGGCTCGGCGGGGGGTGCCGAAGAGGTTGGTGACGAGCGGAAAGTCGGCGCCGCGTACCTGGGTGAAGAGCAACGCCGGCCCGCCCGCGGCGATCACCCGGCGATGGATCTCGGCCACTTCCTGGTCGGGGTCGACTGGTGCCTCCACCACCGCGAGCGCTCGCTCGCGGCGCAGAGCGTCCAGAAACGACCTCAAGTCGGGAAACGTCACCGGCTGAGACTATCTCGCGCGGCCGCTGCCGCGTCTCGTGGTCCGGGTCAGGCCGCTTCGCGCAGCCGCAGGACGACGAAGGTGATGTCGTCGGCCGGGTCGGAAGCAGGGCACCACTCCGCCGCCGCGCGCGCCAGCTCGCCGATGATCTCTCCAGGGGTCTTGCCGCAGGCTCCCTCGAACAGCTCGCGCACCCGTTCGTAGCCCAGTGGCTCGCCGTCGTCGTTGGGAAGCTCCGGAAAACCATCGCTCATCAACAGGATCGTGTCCCCCATCTGAAGCTCGACAGTCTTCTCTTCGTAGTGACAGCGCGCCATGCCGCCGAGCGGCAGCCCGGACAGCGCCAACTCGTCGACCTCTCCTCCCGGGTGGCAGATGAGCAGCGGAGGCATTCCCGCGGAGGAGACCTTGAGACTCCGCTCGTCGATCCGAACGAGCATCAAGGCCATCGCCATACGGCCGAGGCGCATGTCGCGAACCGCGCCCGCGGCGGCGACGAGGAGTCTAGCCAGTCGCTCGCCGCCCCACCATGCCGTGAACAGGCTCTTGATCACGGTGACCATCGTGCCCGCCTTGGCGCCGTGCCCGGTGGCGTCACCGATGACCGTCGTCAGCGCTCCGTCGTCGCCGACCTTGAAGTCGTAGTAGTCGCCGCCGACCTCCGTCGCCGTGCGCATGAAGACCGCGACCTCGACGGC
>CALZKB010000311.1 GCA_945787575.1 Thermoanaerobaculia bacterium
GTACGCTCCTGCTTCAGCTTCCTCAGATCGCGATGGAGATGACAGCGGTCCTCCGCCTGTTAACGGCTTTCAGAAACCGCCGTATTCTGGCTCTTTAGCCGCGCTTTGGATCGGCGAATTGGATCTGGTACCGCCAGGCGACGTAGTCGACATAGGTCGGATCGAGAGCGACAGGATCCATCTGATCGATGACGGTGCGGTAGTAGGCGAGAGAGTGGATGGGCTCGAGGGGCCCGTGTCGGGAATCGCGGAGGTGGCGCCTCAGGGCGGCGAGGCGAATGGCGTGCGCCACGGTCCGGAGCGGAATTTCCCGCTGGTAGAGGGTCGTGGCGATGGCCCAGTCGCGACGTCGTGCCTTGGCAGGGGTGTCCGGGGCACGGAGATAGAGGCGGATGACTTCGGCGAGATATTCGGTGCGTTTCACGGGCGTGTCTTGCGTTTCCGTCGTGCGGCTCGCTTCTGGGCGCGTTGCCGCGCGACCTCCTTGGACTCCTTCAAGCGGTAGGAGTCGCCCTCCAGGGTGACGACCTCGCAGCGATGGACGAGTCGGTCGACGATGGTGACGACGCAGGTGGCGTTGGGGAAGACCTCCCCCCACTCGGCGAAGGGCTTGTTGGTGGTGACGATGGTGGGTCGTCGTTCGTAGCGTCGCGAGATGACCTCGAAGAGGAGATCGGCGTGCCGGGTGTCGTAGGAGAGGTAGCCGAGCTCATCGAGGACGAGCAGCTGAGGCCGGGCGTAGAGGGTGAGCTTGCGCTGGAGTCCGGCGGAGGAGTCGAGCTCGGCCAGCGAGTTGAGCAGCTGCGAAGCGGTGAGGAAACGGGCCGTGGCGCCGGCGAGGACGGCCTGATGCGCGAGGTTCTTGGCGATCAAGGTCTTACCTATGCCGTTGGGGCCGACGAGGACGACGTTGTTCGCCGAGGTGAGCCACTCGAGTCGCAAGAGGTCTTCGATCTGCGCGCGATCGATCTTCTTGGGCCAGGTCCAGTCGAAGTCGGCCAGCGGCTTGAAGGTGCCGAGGCGAGCGTGTCGCAAGCGGCGTTCGAGGCCGCGCCGGGAGCGCTCCTTCTCTTCCCAGTCGAGGAGCTCTGCGACCCAGGGCTCGCCGGCGATGTCTTGCCAGCGGGCGAGCAGGCCGTAGAGCTTGAGATCCTGGGCTCGTTGGCGCAGATCGCTCACGACTCGTCCTGCGGAGGGTCATAGTCGGCGAGCCGATGAGGCTTCACGACCAGGTTCTTGATCCTGGGGTCGTCGGGCAGCTCGATGGCAATCGGCGGCTTGGCCTTGCGCTGTCGGCGCCGGCGATCGAGGACCAGGCGCACGGTCTCGGGATGAGGAGAGCCTTGGTCGAGCGCCTCAGCCACCGCGGCTTGCAGCTCCTCGGCTCCAAACGCCTCGAGCAGACGCAGCAGCCGTGCGACTGCGGTGGCCAGATGTCGCTGGCGCCGGGCGAGGGCGCTGAGGAGCTCTTGAGCCCTGGGGACGGCTCGCAGGAGTCGGTCCTGGCCGCGATGGACGCGCGCCTTCCTCTTCGACTTCCACAGATCCGCGAGATGCTGGGGATCTTCAAGGACCTGGCCTTTGTCCCAGCAGCGGGCGTGCTCCGCGACCAGCTCCTGGCGGTCGAAGATCCGCAGCCGGTCGAGATCGGCGAGCACCGTCAGCGACCGCTGGACCCGATCGTGAGGCACCGAGTAGCGATTGGCATCGAAGCGCACATAGGGAGAGCGGCGAAGATGCGCCACCAGGCGCTCATGGCACGGGAAGGACTCGGCCGGTAGCGCCAGCAGATGACCACGCTCCTCGCGATACGCCTGGTCGACGCTGCGGCGGCGGTCTTGGGGCCAGCCGCGCTGCGAGGCCCGGCCCCGGCACCACTCCAGAGCGTCGCGGTTGAGAGCTTCCAGACTCCAGGTCCGGCGCAGCGGGAAGAACGAGGTCCGCAGGTAGCGAATGGCGCGCTCGACGCGGCCCTTCTCGTTGCCTCGCCCCGGTGCCACGGGCCGGGGATCGAAGCCGTAGTGATCGGCGAGCTCGAGCAGCCGGGGGTGGAAGCGGATCGCCGAGCCGCGTCGCTCGAGCACCGCGCTCTTGAGGTTGTCGTAGAGCAGCGTGCGAGCGATCCCGCCGAAGAACGCAAACGCTTCCACATGACCCGTCAGGAAGCTGGGCATGCGCGCGTCGTAGAAGAAGCGCAGATAGAAGAGCCGGCTGTAGCTGAGCACCATCACGAAAGCCCACAGCCGCCGCCGGCCGCCCTCGACGGGGCGGTCGCTGAAGTAGGCCCAGTCGACCTGGGCCTGCTCGCCCGGCAGCGTGCGCAGCTGAAGAAACGCCTCCGGGGCTTTGCGCGGTCGCAAACCCAACAAGGCGATGCGATGCCGGAACTGGTCCGGCCCGCCGGGATAGCCACGGCGGCGCGCCATCTCGTACAGCTCGGCGACTGGCAAATCGGGGTAGCGCTCGAAGCTCTCGCGGATGAACGCCACGTAGGGATCCAGCATCGAGCGACGACGGCGCGGCTCCTCCGGGGGCAAGAGTCCTGCCCGCCCCAGAGCGCGCCCGACGGTGCTGTGGTGGAGGCCGAGATGGCGGGCAATGGTGTGCCTACGCCAGCCCTCGACGGTGTACAGGCGGCGGATCTCGGCCGCCAGTTGCGGAGAGATCATCGCACGCCCCTTGCAACGGCGTGGTCGCGCCGCGAGGACGACGGCAACGCAGGAAATCGCCGCGGACCAACGGCTCGCAGAGATGGCCGCATACACAGCAGGCGATCGGCTCCGCCGCACCACGCCCACTCCCAGAGCGCAACGAGGCAGCGCAGCGCGACGAGCTCGAACGGGACGTCTTGGCGACGGGTGGATCGCATGACTTCACGCTTGCAGAGCGCCCAGCGCTGCGGCAACTATGATCCGTCACTTTCTTTGCCGAGAGCTTCTGACGGTAAACCGCCTGATACCCGGCGTGAAGGCGACGCCCACGGCGACTCTGCTGGTAGCGCCGATTCGCCTCACGCTGGCTCCGACGTCGAGCCCGACGGCGACAGCGATCCGAGCAGTACCGGTGCCCCCGGTCACACCACGAGCAGATGTAGGCCGCCTGCTCACACAGGTCGCACACGAAACGGCGGCAGTCGGGGCGCAGAGGCAGTGAGTCCATGACCTTGGTGGCCTGGACTTCCTCGCCGAAACCCTGGATACTGGATCCGCCAGGGGGAGCGATCCCCAGGCCTGGTACGGGGGACGGCAGTGGGTCAAAGAACCGCCGTCCCTCGTTGTTTCTCCGGATTCTCTCTCATCCCAGCACACAGCGCATCTGCAGACCGACCCGAACGCGGCCCCCGCGCACACGCGCGCGCCGATGATTCCAGCTGTAGATCTCACCTCAGATCAGAAGAAAAACCGCCGTCCCAGCCAGAATACGGCGGTTTCAGAGAACCGCCGTCAAGGGAGACTTGCGAGTGGAATCCGCGAAGCGTTGCCCGCCGTAACCTCGGGGCGTGGGAGGCACCCGAGCGGGGTGTCGGCCCGAGATCCCCAAGGAGGAGAAAGAGAATGACGGAACAACCTGCCGCCGTGGGCATCGAGGGGCCGGTCCGGACGGAGGCGTCCGAGCCTCGCGCGGCCGCGCCTGAGGCGTCCGCGCCCTCGGCGGTCTCGAA
>CALZKB010000312.1 GCA_945787575.1 Thermoanaerobaculia bacterium
CGCCGGCGCTCCCGGGTCGTACTGCACGGTGCCTACTCCTTCCGGAGCTGCACTGGCCGGGCGGGCGACGCCCTTCCGATTCCCGGCGGGCTCGCCAGGCTTGTTGCGCTGCAGCTGCGCCTGCGCAGCCCCAGCGATCAAGCAAGACACCATCAAAAAGCCCGTGATTCTTCCGCTCATTCCGAACTCCTCTTCCTGAAAGGCTCTTTCCTTGAAGAACGGAGGGATCCTACCGCACTCGGGCTGCAGCCTGGTTGTGAAGCTCGTCTCAGTCTTAACGCCCTGGCCAAGCTCGTGGAAACGAGAGCAACCGGTTCTCTTTCCTCTTATGCCCTCGGCTCCGAAGTTCGCGCAAACCGGCGAGGGTGCAATTTTGGGTGCATCGCTGCTCAATACTCGCCTGAACCGGTCAATCCTCAACCGAAGTCCGACCCCTGCTATCACCTGCTGTCATGCACTGAGGAGCACTGCTCAGTATTGGCTCCGGCCCGACTTTTGATCTGCGGGTCCAGGGTTCGATTCCCTGACGGCCCACCAGTCTAACTCTTTGATTTAGTAGCCACTTACGGCGATGTTCGGAGGTACAATCCCCTCCTCCGGGGCGCTCTCGAAGTGCTTGTGGTTATTGGGGAGTTTCGGCGGAATTTGCCGGGACTGTACCGAGAGCGTACCCAGTTTCCGCAACCAGCGGAGACCTCACGCCTCCCGGTGCCCTCTAAGGCGTGTACCAGATCGACGAGGTGGTTCCGCAAGTCGAGCCGCCGGACCTCAAGTAGCCGGTCCCGCCCGATCCTCCGGTAGGTGGCGGGAGACCCAGGCCTCGAGCTCGAACTCGGCGATGGCCAGCGGCGGGACAGCGATGCTGAAAGCCGGCATCCGTAGAAGTCGGCAGCAAAGGTGGTTGAGCCTCCCGAGCCGGGAGAAACCCTCCGGGAGCTCGGAGGGCCGGCGCGCCACGAGTTGCAGTTGACGGGAGTGCCGCCAGGTGACCCAGCGAAAGCCCGAGAACTCGTGCCAAGGCACGACCGTCGGCCCCCAGCGCCGGTACCGGATGCCCTCGTCGGAGAGTGCGAGCTGGACGCGGCGGTCGAGGAGGCCGATCAGTCCCCAAAGGATGGCTGCTCCGCAGACCACCGCGAAGAAGGGAGTGTGGAACAGCTCGTTGGTGAGCACCAGCGCGGCGCCGGCCAACCCGACCGTCAGCACCGCGGCGCCCACCGTGCGCAGCCCTCGAACCTGTATTTCCCGCATTCCGCCTCGGCCTATGCGCCGGGACGTCGGTTGGAGAGCCGCAACGGTGCGATAGTCTGTGCTCTGGATCCCATCATGATACGAGCAGGTTCGGCGTACTCGCCTTGGCGCGAAGGTGTGTCGGAGCATATCCGACGAGCTTTTCGAAGTGGGACGGGTCAGAGCGACTCGACGAGGCTCCGGGTCCGCCTCGCCACCTGCCTGCTCGTCTGGACCGGCATCGTGTCGCCGGCGTTCGGAGAGTCAGGGGCCGGGGAATTGCCGTCGGCGTGTGCTGGCGTCGGTCCGGAATCGCGAGAGTTGCCGGCCCTCGTGGGTGGAGGCGGCGAGGTCGACGAGGCCGGTGCCGCCCCGTCGCGGGATCCGGTCGACCAGGCGGCGGAGTGGAATGCGATCGCGGTCGGCAGGGGTCTCCAGGGCGATTTTGAAGGCGCCGCCGAGGCTGGCCGTAGAGCACTCGATCTCGATTGGCGTGAGCTCTATCTGACGAATCTGGGAGTCCATCTGGCCCGGCTCGATCGCTTGGACAGGGCTCAGCGCCTGCTGGAGTGTGCCTACGCCCTGGGTTCGCGATCGCCTTACCTCCTGGAGGCTCTCGCCAGCGTCCTCCACAGCGCCGGCGACCCGGGTGGGGCCAGAAAGTACATCACCGAGGCGGCCTTGCGGGCGCCGGACGACGCCGCCATCGCCGTGGAGGCGGCTCTGCTGACCACCGGTCGAGTCCCCGAGCCGCCACCGTCACGGCCGAAGAACGCCGTCGAGAGGGCAGTCGACGAGTTGGAGCTTCACTATCGGCGCACCCTCGCGCAGATGGAGGTGCGATACGAGGAGGTGACGGCTCATGAGGAGGCGGCGGGCTTCGCCTTCGACGAGCGCAGGGCCGATCTGCTGGAGAGCTTCCGGACGGCGCAATCGTCAGCGATCGAGCATGCCCGGAGTCAGGTCGCTGCCGCCGGCAATGACGACTTCATGTGGAACACGGCGCTCGGCACCATGGTCGTCAGCTACCTTTCGCTGTCACAGGACCTGCTCGACATGCCGTCCGACTATCGGACCGACTGGGTGTTCTGGGCCGAGCTCAACGGTATGCGGCCACGCCGCTACGCGCGCGAGCTGAAGCGCCATTCGGAGGCCATGGACCGGGGCGTGCACTCCGACGAGCCTCTGGAGAAGCTGCACGGGCGCGATCCCGGGTTCCCCGACGTAGCGCTCCTCTACAGGGTGGAGTTCGAGAGCTACCTCGAGGAGTTCGACGGCGAGGCGATCGACTCCATCCCATGTGGAGCCTGGCGGGAAGCGTTCGTCGCGCTCGAGGACGGGGGAGAGCAGCAGCACTCGAGAGCCAACCGCCGCTTCCAACCGGCGGCGATGGGTTTTGCAGTCTGGGTCGAGGAGAACGTCCTGGATGCTCGTCTCTTTGCCCAGCGCACGCTCGCGGCTCGACGAGAACTGGGTCCCCGGTTCGCGGCGTTGAAGACGATCGATGCCCGAATGACCGAGAACATCGACGTCCTCTATCGAATGCTGCCGACGAGGGCGTTGATGTTCCTCGAGACGCAACAACAATGGCTCGAGATGGAGAACGGGTTCCGTCTCGACTACCTGGAGTCGCAGCGAGAGCGCCTGGCACGATGCGGTGCTCCCCGACCTCGTGGCCTCGACGAGCTCTCCACCGCCGAGTTGGAAGCGCTCCTCGCCGAGTTGGAGCGGAAGATGCTCGAGGACATCAAGACCGAGATCGAGTTCAAGCCGGACTGCGAGGTTTCGATCGGCGGCTTCAAGATCAAGGTCGACTCCACCGGCAAGGTCACCAGGGGGTATGAGGGCGTGTCGGCGTCGACTAGACACTCGAAGATGGTCGGCGCCACCGTAAAGATCGGCCACAGTGTTTCCGCCGGCGAAGGCATCGTCGCCAAGGGCGGGATCTCGGTCGCGGCGAAGTACGACAACGCCACGAATCAGTGGGACGCGGTGGTTCAGGCGACCGGCAAGATCGGCGTCGGTGTCGCAATTCCCGAAGTGGGCAGCGCCGCCTGCTACCCGGGGAGTGCCAAGGCCACGGTCAGTGCCCGGTCGTTCATCCAGCACGAAGCGCTCTATGGCGCCGTCAAGAACCGACTGGGCCGCTGATCTCCAAGGGAGGCGTGGCGACTCGGGCCAAGTCTGCTAGCCCAAGTGTCCTTTTAATCTGATGGTCATAGGTTCGATTCCTATACGGCCCACCAACCTAAGCTTCTGAAAAGCCATTCGTGATCTCTCGAGACCGCGCGAGCGCACGCGCCGCCAAGGAGGTTCCACACGAATCCGCAAGGGCGAGCGCCTAATCTGCGTCTGTTCTATTTGATGGCACGCAAACTCCGCTACCTACCGTCCGAGAGCCTCGTCGACTACCTACCGTCCGAGAGCCTCGTCGAAGTCACCTGCAGGACGATTCAGCGCAGATTCCTCCTGCGACCCTCCATCCAACTCAACGAGATCATCGTTGGCACTCTCGCCCGCGCCCAAGAGCGCTACGGCATGAAGGTCTGCGCGTTCGTCTATCTCTCGAACCACTGCCATTTGCTGCTGAGACCTGCCGACGCCAAGCAGCTCGCCGACTTCATGCGCTACGTCAACTCCAAGATCGCCCGCGAAGTCGGCCGGCTTCATGACTGGAAAGAGAAGGTCTGGGGACGCCGATACACCGATATCGTGGTCAGCCACGAACCCGAGGCCCAGATCGCACGCCTGCGCTATCTCCTCGAGCAGGGATGCAAGGAACGGCTCGTCGCCTCTCCCACCCAATGGCCGGGCGCCACCTCTACGAAGGCTCTCATGCACGGCTCGGGACTCGAAGGCATCTGGATCGACCGCACCGAGCAGTTCAAGGCTTTCGAGCGTCGGGCGCCGAACTCCGATGCCCTGTTCACGAGCCGCCATCGTTTGAAGCTCACTCCGATTCCTTGTTGGGACAATACGGACGACGCGAGATGGCAGGCCATCGTGCGCCGCATGGTGCGAGAGATCGAATCGGACGCAGCGGCTCACGACGTGTTGGGACGCTCGGCGATTCTCAGTCAGAGGCCTCGTGATCACCCACGAACAGAACCGATGCGGTCTCCGGCGCCAAGATTCCACGCCATCAACCCGGGGGTGCGACGAGCTCCCGAGTGGACGTACCACCTCGTGCGCGTGGCTTATCGACAGGCGTCACAGGACGTACGGCTAGGACGACTCGCGGAATTCCCTGCTGGGTGTTTCCCGCCGCCCAACGCCTTCGTCAGCCTGCGATCCTGATCTTCCAGACACCGCTACCGGGCGCAATGCCACTAGCTGCACTTCGGGTTGGCGGGCCGAGGCTCGTTCGTACCTAACAGGGAAGGACCTCCAGGACACTTGGCAATGACCAAGTCCCACAAGGAGGCTCGGCTCACGAGTGTGAACTCGGATCCGGATCAGACCGGCGGTTCAGCC
>CALZKB010000313.1 GCA_945787575.1 Thermoanaerobaculia bacterium
CCCACTGGTCGGGCTTCCGGGTGGTGCCCGACTACTTCGAGTTCTGGGTCGCGAAGAAATTCCGCCTCCACCGACGGGTCGTCTACGACAAGAGCTCTGGGGAGTGGGAGGAGTATCGTCTGTTCCCCTGATCGATCTCGGCGCCGCCCTTCATCGCCGGCCGGCCCTTCCTCAAGGCACCGTACTCGACCAGGCCGACGTGTCGCCGGATTCGAAGCCGTCGGCGAAGATCATGGTATTGCCGAGGCAAGATTGGACGACGACGTCGTCGACGTACCACCCCTCGCGACTGACCGAGGAATCCGTCGCCAGGCGGAAGCGGAACTGCACGAGCTGCCCGGCGAAGGCGTCGAGATCGACGATCGACTCCAGCCAGTCCTGGGGGTCTCCACACCATGCGTTCTCGCCGCCGATCGGGTTGCTGCAGCAGGTGCTGACCTCGCCGTCGTAAGGATCGGTCAACAGCTCGCTCTCGAGCCGGATCCAATTCGACCCGCCGTCGCTCGAGATCTCGACCACCGCGCCGTCGAAGCAGCCGGTGCCGAAATCCTCGATCTCCTGCCAGTTCCAGAACTGCAGGGTCAGCGGGGCTTCGTCGCTCGGCAGTCCGACCATCGGTGAGACGAGGTACTGGTCGCTGACCACGCCGACGTCGGTGGCGTAGTAGGCGTTGACGCCGCTGTGGGTGCGGGCGCCCGAAAGCACCCAGGTATCGCTGGGGCCGCTGTGGGTCCAGCCGGGCGCCCCCGTCTCGAGATCGTCGGTGAAGATCTCATTGGTGTCGGTCCCGAAGGTGCAATCGCCGGGCATCGGCTCGGTGATGAAGCTGAAGGTCGCCGAGTTGGCGCCCACGCCGCAGGCGTTGTCGGCCCGCACCCGCCAGTAGTGCTCGGTGTTGGTCGCGAGATCGACCTCCGCCGTGTAGGTCGTCGAGGTCAGACCGCTGGCGCTGGCAACGATATCGCCGAAACCGGGATCGGTAGCGATCTCGATGGTGTAGCTCTGCGCCTGGCTCGCGGTGCTCCATTCGAAAGTCGGCCGTGGCGGTTGGTTGGTGGCGCCGTCGATCGGCAGCAGCAGCGTCGGGGGGCCGGGAGCGGCATCGAAGGCGTTCAGGGTCAGGAAGAGGTCGAAGACGGTGCTGCCGTCGTCCCCGGTGACGGTCATGAGATAGCTGCCGGGGGTCACTCCGCCGGTGTCGGAGATGGTGAGGACCGTGTCCTGGGGGAGCGGCCCGGGCAGTGGGTTGGGGTCGAACGTGGCGCTCGTGCCGGCCGGTTCGCCGGTGAGACTCATCGTCACCGGAGGGACGAACGGGTTGTTGGCGGTGATCGTGTAGGCGGCATCGTCGCCGGCGCAGATGTTGGCCTCGGAGGGATCGGCTCCCAAGAACGCGACCGGGACGACGCTGGAGCAGCCGCTGGCCGGTCCCATGCAGGAATCGCTGCTGTCGAAGCCGGCTACGATGTAGGAGTACTCGCGGCCGTTCTGCAGGCCGTCGTCCACGAACGAGGTGCCGGTGACCTCGCCGACGATCGTCATACCGAAGTCGCACTGAAACTCGCCGTCGGTGCGGAAGATCTTGTAGCGAGTGGCGTCGGCTACCGGGTCCCACGACAGGAACGCGCCACGGTCGGACGGCCCGACGGTCACCAGCGGCGCGGCGGTCGGGGCGTCGGCGCAGCCGCTGTCTTGAACGACGGGGGTCGGGCAGGCGATCTGATGGCGATCGAAGGCCGCGAAGAGGGCCTGCATGTGCGGCGTGCCGTCGGTGAGATCGCCGTTGTCGTCGTCGACCGCCAGGAACTGCTGATAGCCGCTGCTGGCGCCACAGCCGCCCGGCGCGCTCAGCACGTACCAAGTCGTGACGGCGTCGGCGCCGAGAAAGGTGAGCCGGTTGCCCACCTCGGAGGCGGTGTTGGAGTCGTAGCCGTAGACCGTCGGCAGGTCGCGCTTGAGGAGGTCCCAGATCGCCTCGGCATAGACCGCGCCCTGGCAGTGAACGCTGCCGCAGTTCGGGTTGCCGTTGACCCAGTCGATGTCGTGCGGCAGGCCGGACGTGCGATTGGCCCAATCGATGTCGCGGATTCCGGTGCAGCCCGATTCCGGGGTGCAGGGGTCACCGTAGCCGCCGCAGAGGGAGCCGTCGAGGAAGAACCCGCGACCGACGCACGAGGTGTCGAGCCGCAGAGCCGCGTAGACGTCGGCGATCCCCTCACCGGGGCTCGAGACGCTCCCCGCGGTCCCGTTGTCGTCCAGGCCGTGGCCGAACTCGTGATCGAAGACACCGGCGATCTGGCCGGTGTTGGCACAGGGGGGGGTCTCACGAAAGAACTGCACCACGCTGCCGGTCCAGAAGGCGTTGCAGACCTGGGAGATGTTCATCTGGGCTTCGAGCTGGGCGTTGAGCCAGGTGTGGGCCGGGCCGGGGTCCGGCCAGTGCCCGCGCGCCATCTCCTTGACGCGGTTGAGCTCGTAGAAGCCGCTACGGGCTGCGTGGGTATTGCCGGCGGAGGCGCCGGGGGGTGTGTCGCAGTCGGGGTTGGCGCTGACGCCAAGGTCGAGGTCCCCCTCGGTGCTCGTCTCGCTGATGGCGCCGCAGAAATCGTTGATCCGGATGAACGGCCCCTGGAGCGCCGTCGTCATGTCGCCGCTGACGCCGAGGACGTTGCCCCCGGAATCGGTCGTCGCCGTGCCGCCCGCGTGGGTCATGTCGGCGAAGGGCATCGGGTAGCCCGGGACCTCGATCCCGTCCGGAATCTGACCGTCGTAGGTGACCGGGTAGACGCCGCCCTTGACGTTGCGCGGGTCGGAGCCGTAGTGGTTGATGTCCTCGAAGCGCAGCAGCTCGCCGGTGTGGGCGTCCACCGCCGCCTCGTACTGCTGAATCAGACCGTCGAACTCGGGGCCGACGATCCAGGCGAGCCGGTGACGGTACCCGCGCCCGACTGCTCCGGCGACCCCCAACGGCAGGATCTCCAGCCGCGGCTGGTGGCGATAGCCGGCCGCCTTGAACGGCGCGACGTGCTGCGCCACTCGTTCGACGGCGGTCTCGGGCTCGAGAGTCGGCGTGGTCGCGACGTCGATCTTGCCCCAGCGCTCGGTGCCGAGCAGAATAAGGTTGCCATGGTTGACGGTCGCGACGACCGCGGCACCGCGCACCGGAACCCCGTCGACCTGGCGGGCGCCGTGAATCTGGATGAGCTGTCCGTCGGCGCTCGCACCCACCCGTCGGGCGAGCTCGCTCGGGTCGATTCTCAGCTGTCCGCGGTACTCGTCGAGAACGGCGACGAAGCGCTCCCACGCCACGTCCCCGAGCGCTTCGGCTTCCGGTTTCGACTTGAAGCCGAGCTCGAGCCAGGTGAGGCGATTGTCGACGCCGCTACCGGGCACCAACGGTCGGGTGAGCCACAGCGTGGCCCAGCCGCTGCTCCGAGCGTCGAGGAGCGCGTGGGCGGAGTCGAGACCGAGGACGGCGAGATCTCGCCGCAGGTCGACCGCCAGATCGGGCTCGAGCTCGTCGATCCGCTGCTGAATCGGCTGCGGATCGAGGCCGGGATGGCGCATCTCCTTGTCGGCGAGCGGCGACTCGGCGGGCTGAACGAGGGCGAGAGCGGCG
>CALZKB010000314.1 GCA_945787575.1 Thermoanaerobaculia bacterium
CACGGTGGCGACGAAGAGGGTGCCGTCCGACGCGAGGACTGCATTGTAGGCGTCGAACTCAAGGGGCAATTGCGCGCCGGTGAGGTCGGTCAGGTGATACGTCGAGGTCCACAGGGGGTAGTCGCTCACGATGGTGCGTTCGAGTATCCAGCCCGCGACCTCGGTGGAGTCGGAGCCTGGCAGCAGATTCGGGTCTACGCCGTCACCGTCGGACCACTCGGCTGTGCGGATGTCGAGGAGCTGGCTCTCGTTGCTGGCCCACTGCTGTCGCCCGTAGATCGTGTGATCGTCGAGCCACCAGATAGCGACGCCGGACGTGAGCAACTCGTACTCGCCGGAGCCGAGTTCCATCAGCCAGATCTCTGAGAGATTGGACGGCGGACCGGCGGTCCACGCGAAATAGGAGCCGTCGAGGCTGAAGGCGGCGCCGAAGCCTACCCAGCCGGGGCCGAGGTTGGTTTCGGTCATGGTGGCGGTGTCGTAGAGGACGACGTCTTCGCTGTTCCACGGCTCGAGCGGCGATGCTGGGATCGGTCCGAGGGAGCGGACACGATCGGGCTCGGTGGGGCGCGGTTCGGTAGAGAGGCCGGTGACCGGGCGGGTTTCGATTGTCAAGGTTGCGGGTGGGGTCGGGGTCGGCGTGGTAGTCGCGGTGGCGATCACCTCCGGAGCGGCTGTCACGGTCGAGGTGGGTGTGAGCGTGGGTTCGTCGCTGCTGGTGCAGGCGGCAGCGACAACGAGTGTGGCCAGGGTGCCAAGGAGGAGAGGGAGTCGCATCGGTTCGTCGTTCCCCGAGAGAATTGGGCCGCCACGAATGGAACGCATCGAGCGTACGAGAGGTTCCGGTCTGGGCGCCGCTCAAGTAATCGCGGCGACCAGTCGGTTTGCGATCTCTTCGCGCTGCCTCGGGTCTGCGAAGCTCCTGAGGTGTCGATCTGTCTCAGGGAAGAACGCGGTGACACGCTCGTTGCCTTCGAGGAAGTACGCCCGATAGACCCAGGTGCCGTGCAGCCGGTTCTGCCACCAAAACTCGACGCCGAAGCGGCACTCGTCCTCGGTGAGCGTCATGTGCTTGTGGTACCCGCCGAGGTAGTGCTCCAGCAAGTCGGTCTCGAGCAATTTCGAGTAGTGGAGCGAGCGGATCAGTTCCCAGATGCGGGCGGCGGGCTGAGTCATCTCCCAGTCCACGACACCAGCGACGGTCTCGCCGGTGCCGAGCAAGATCTGTTGATCGTGGAAGTCGCCGTGCAGCAGCTGGCAGGGGAGCCAGTCGAATTCGTCGAACGACCGCGGTGGCTCGGTCTCGAGGAGCTGGCGCCGGAAGGTGAGGGCTTCGAGTAAGTTGGCCGACGCGCCGGCCTCGGTAGCTCGTTCCTCGACCTCGGCGAGCGCTTCGAGCGCGGCGGCGGTGTCCCAGTCGACGCGTTCTTTGAGCAGCTTGATCGAGGCACCTTCGGACTCGGGATGATCTGCGAGCAGGCGTTGGATCTGGGCGTGCACCTCTCCGATCGCCTCGGCCTCGCCTGGAGTGATCTGGCCGCGGGCTGGGACACGACCATCCACCCAGGGGAACAGCGCCCAGAGTTGTTCATCGACCTCGATGATAGTTTCGCCCTCGGCGCTCGCGCGTGGCGCGATCGCTGGGGCTCCGCGGTCCGCGACCCAGCGGGTGATCGCATGTTCGTGCTCGATCCGACCACGTTCGAGGTCAGGTCGATTGCGTCGCGCGAAGACCGGTCCGACGTCAGTGGGCACGCGGTAGTTGTCGTTGAGCGAGCCGCCCTCGACCTCGGAAGGTTCGCCGGTGCGTGACAACTCGAACGGCTGCAGGACGCGGTCGAGGGTTGCGATGTCGGAGTGGCTGATCACTGCCGTATCCATCCGCTCGGCGTGAACGGTCAAGGTAGCCGACCGGGACCCTCGTCGAACGAAACTCGCTGCTCGCTCGTGCGACCCGGTCGCCGGTGAGAACGCCTCGGAATGATGGCGTGGCGAGCGTATTATCCGCGCATGGTCTATGTGAAGCTGGTGCCGAACGGGTTGCGTCCCGGGGTGGGGTTGATGCCCAGCTCGGAGGGGCGTCGGGCGTGGCTGCCGCAGCAATCGCGGTTCTGCCCAGTGCTGGAAGACGGCAACAAGATCGGCTTCCTGGTCTATCCGCCGCTGCACGAGGACGAGACGTTCCAGGTGCGCTTCGAGGAGAGCGGGAACTTCCGGTTCACGTTCTACAAGCAGAAGCAGGTGGTACTGACCGTCCTGAAGCGACTGTCCGCGGGCACCGGCGAGGGTGCGACCGACGAACTGGTGACACTCGATGAGCAGTCCGGTCTGAAACGCGAGTCGATTGCGCGGCTGATGAACACAATGCTGGGCGTGGTGGGCGCACCGATTGGCGGTGTGGGCCTGCGCGGCGCGCACGACTTCATCACTCCGCCTGGGTGGGACACGATCTACACCGGCATCGTGAACGACCTGAATCGGCCGCACGTGCCGGTGCTGACGGTGCAGGTGCAGACCGACTGGTTCACTCATCCGACGGAGTTCCGGTACGTGTTGCAACCGGGGGAGGCAGTCTCGGCGAGCGGCTACGCGCCGATTGGGCAAGTCTTCTTCGTTCCTCGAACGGAGCTGAGCGTGGAGCTGGCTTCCGAGGAGGAGCAGGCCAAGTTCGTGCGGGACCTCGATCAGTACTGGGGCCGCAAGCCCGAGCTGGCCGAGCACACGAAGTACGGTGGTGTCTACGATCGGCAGTATCGCGCCGAAGCGCGCGATCACGTAGCGGAACCGGCGGAATGGTGGCCGGCTCCCGGCGCCGATGGCTCAGCGGACGGCGACGACTCGGAGGGTGCGAGCGAGGCAGAGTAGACGCGCCGAATGTGGAGCGCGAGGAGGCGAAGATGTCAACGATGCCGGGGGGCGCGACGCAGATTGCGCCATACCTGCTGTACGAGGA
The DNA here is from genome assembly GCA_945787575.1 of Thermoanaerobaculia bacterium. Lineage (GTDB taxonomy): Bacteria > Acidobacteriota > Thermoanaerobaculia > Multivoradales > JAHEKO01 > CALZKB01. Next base: position 2,954 of record CALZKB010000314.1, read on the forward strand.
CGCGGGGCGCGCGGTGGAGTGGCTACGAGATGCGTTCGGCTTCGAGGAGCGGACGCGCCTGACTGACCACACGGGCCAGGTGGTTCACGCCGAGATGGTGCTGGGCGACGGGATGTTCATGCTCGGCGCGCCGGGGGACGGCTACCAGAGCCCTGCCAGCTCCGGCCACCGCCATAGCCAGGTCTACGTGTACGTCGATGACGTCGACGCTCACTTCGAGCGGGCACGCGCTCATGGCGCGGAGATCGTCAACGGACCGGCGGACCAGTTCTACGGCGATCGGCGTTATGGCGCGCGGGACCCCGAGGGTCACGAGTGGTCCTTCGCCACGCACGTGCGAGATGTGTCGCCGGAGGAGATGGCCCAGGGGGCTGCGCAGGAGTAGGTTCGCGGACGTGCAGCGCGGAGCGCGGTGCCGCTAGGGCTTCGCTCGCACGTACTGGACCGGCCACTCGACATCAACGCCGAGCGCGTGAGCGGCGTGGAGCGGCCAGTACGGGTCGCGCAGGAACTCGCGGCCCATCAGCACGGCATCCGCGTCGCCGCCGGCAACGATCGCTTCGGCCTGCGCTGGGTCCGTGACCAGGCCGACGGCGGCGGTTGGGATGTCCGCCTGCTTTCGGATCTCACGAGCGAAGGCGACCTGGTAGCCGGGGTAGGGC
>CALZKB010000315.1 GCA_945787575.1 Thermoanaerobaculia bacterium
CCCACTGCGCGGGCCACCCGCTTGACCATGGATCGTGAGGGGTCGTTCGACCGACTCGGTATCGACGAACGACAACAGATAGCCGAGATCACGGAGCAAGTGAAGAGGGCGGTGCTTGCGGCCAGCAGCGCGTTGCGGGGCTTTGCCGGGCCGCCCGGTCGAAGAGTGTTCATGCTCGCATCCGGAGGTTGGCCCAACAGTCCCGCCGTATGGATGGGCAGCGACCGAACCTCGGCCGGCTTCGAAGCTGAGTACGCGTGGGGCGAGGGGCTCTACGGCCCACTGATCGAGACCGCCAACCGACTCAGTTATACGATCTATCCCGTCGACGTACCTGGATTATTCAGCCTCAGCGAAACCTCCGGAGCCGGAACCGCGGGAATCAGCGCGCCCCGGGGCCTCCTGAGCGACAAGGCCGTCGCCGAGCTTGCCGCGCGTAGGCAGCGACGGCTACGCGACCGGAATCGGGACGAAGATGCCACGCTCACTGTCATCGCCCGCAAAACGGGTGGGCGCGCGTTACTGAATGCGGCTAGCCTGGAAGCTTTCGAACGTATCGTCGAGGATACTCGCACCTACTACTGGATCGGGTTTACGCCAGATTGGCAAGGTGACGACGCCGAGCATCGGGTCGTCATCAAGGCTCGCGGACGAGGCCTCGATGTGCGGAGCCGCCAGAGTTTTTCGGATCTCTCCCGCCAGACCGAGGTGTCGATGATGGTGGAGAGCTCAGTCCTTTTCGGAGGTCCTCCGGGTGCCACACCTCTGGTGGCGATGTTTGGGACGCCGGTGCGGGCTGGTCGCGGCAAGGTCATCGTGCCGCTGCGGATCGAGGTCCCGGTCGCCGAGCTGATCTTTCTGCCCGTGCAGGATGGCTGGCGCGCTGAGATAGAGCTTCACGTCGCGGTGCTGGACGAGCAGGGCAATACTGCTGAGATTCCTGTCATGCCACTCACCGTGAGGGCGAGAGTCCCTCCCCGCCAAGGACAGAGCATGGCATTCGACACGACGATCACGATGCGCAAGCGGAAACACGACGTGGTCGTTTCACTCTATGACCAACTTTCGGGCAAGATCATCTCGACCAAGATCGAGGTCGATCCTCGAGATGTCGATCCTCGGCAGGGACGGGGGGGGTAGGTCACTTTCACCACGGGCTGCTAGAGGGTGAAGGTCTCGCCTTGCCAGAGATCGAGGCTTCCCGAGCCGAGAGCCGCCAGCCCGGGCATCTTTGTTCGCGGCTGGTTGAAGGGCGGCGGCTCGCCCGTGCCGGGCACGAAAACCCGACCGCCCGAGGCCTGGACCAGGGCGGTCCCGGCGGCGACGTCCCATTCGTTCTTCGGGGCCAGCGTCCAGGTGGCGTCGTCGAGGCCCGCCGCGACGCGCCCCATCTTGTAGGCGACCGAACCCATCGGACGCACCGTGAAGCTGCGATCCTCGTACTGATCCCACTCGCCGCGGCCGATCTCGCTTCGGCTGGCGAGAACCACGGCGCCGTCGAGCGTGTCGCGGGCGGCCGCGGTGACCGTTTCGCCGCAGAGCGTGACGCCCTCGTCGAGTGAGCCGAGAATCAGATGGCCGGCCGCGGGGTTGAAGATCCCCCCGGCCACCGCCTTGCCGTCCTCCACCCACCCGATCGAGACGCACCACTCGGGGATGCCACTGACGAATTCCTTGGTTCCGTCGATCGGGTCGACGACCCAGACTCCACGGCAATCGAGCCGCGCCGGGTCGTCGCGGGTCTCTTCCGAGAGCCAGCCTTCGCCGGCGCGCGGGAGGAGGTCCTGGAGGACGGCGTTGACCGCCAGGTCGGCCTCGGTCACGGGGTCGCCGCCGGCCTTACGGCGGGCCTCGATCTCACCCGGCGTAAAGCCCTCTAGAACCCGCCCGGCCGCTTCCATCGCCTCCGAGATGCGCTCGAGGATCTCGCGGCTCACGGATGGTGCTCCGTCGAGCCGATGTAGCCCTCGCGGATCAGACAGTCGACGATTCTCTGCGCCGCGCGCTCGGCCGAGAGCTCGCTCGTGTCGATGACGACCTCGGCTGCTTCCGGCGCCTCGTACGGGTCGTCGATGCCGGTGAACCCTTTGATCAGACCGGCCCGCGCCTTGGCGTAGAGACCCTTGCGGTCGCGCTCTTCGCAAACCTCGAGCGGCGTCGCGACATGGACCTCGATGAAACCACCTTGCTGCTCGATCGCCGTGCGCACCTGGCGCCGGGTCGCCGCGTAGGGCGCGATCGGCGCGCAGACGGCGGCGCCGCGGTTCTTGGTGATCTCCGAGGAGACGAAACCGATCCGGGTGATGTTCAGGTCGCGGTGCTCGCGCGAGAAGCCGAGCTCGCTCGACAGGTTCTTGCGCACGATGTCGCCGTCGAGCAGGGTCACCGGCCGATCGTCGATCTCCATCAGCTTTGCGATCAGGATCTGGGCGATGGTCGACTTGCCGGAGCCCGACAGGCCGGTCATGAAGACCGTGTAGCCCTGGTTCGACCGCGGGGGAAAACGACGGCGCAGCGCCTCGATCACCTCGGGGTAGGAGAACCACTCGGGGATGTCCGAGCCGTCGCGGAGCCTTCGCCGCAGCTCGGTGCCGGAGAGCGACAGGATGCGGTCGTTGTCCGCCACCTCGGTGCGCGGCATGTACTCGCCACGGTCTTCGTTGTAGACGACCTCCTGGAACGGGACGAGCTCGATTCCCGCCTCGTCCGAGTGCTCGCGCACCAGCTCCTGCGCGTCGTAGGGCCCGTAGTAGGGCTCGCCTTCGGCGTTGCGCGGACCGGCGTGGTCGCGGCCGACGATGAAATGAGTGCAGCCGTAGTTGCGTCGGATCAGGGCGTGCCACAGCGCCTCTCGCGGACCGCCCATGCGCATCGCGAGCGGCAGGAGGCTGAGCAGGGTCGACTCGGTCGGAAGGTGCTCGAGCACCGCCTCGTAGCAGTGCACGCGAGAGAAGTAGTCGAGGTCGCCCGGGCTGGTGCGGCCGACGACGGGGTGGAGAAGAAGCTTTGCGTTGTTATCCACCGCCGCTCGCCGCGCCAGCTCGACGTGCGCCCGGTGCATGGGGTTGCGGGTCTGGAAGGCGACGACCCGGTTCCAGCCCAACCGTTTGAGCTCGCTGCGCAGCTGGGTGGGCGTGTGGCGCAGGCGCTGGTAGGTGTGGTGGGGGGGGAGCTCGAGGCCCTCGAGCCGCCCGCCGACGTAGACCGGGTGGGTCTCGCGGAGGAGCTGGAAAACCCCGGGATGGTGATCGTCGGTGGTGCCGAAGACGGACTCGGCCTCGGCTTCTAGGTCGGGTCGCCAGATGTCGGAGATCTCGAGGATGCCGAGGACCATGCCCTCGGGATGACGCAGTGCCAGTCGGCCCCCGGGAGTCAGGCCTTCAGCCATCTTCTCGGTCACGTCGAGGTTGATCGGCACCGGCCACAGGGACCCGTCGCCAAGCCGCATCTCGCGGCAGACTCCTTCGTAGTCTTTCTGGCCGAGATAGCCGGTCAGCGGCGAGAAAGCGCCGTTGAGCAGCAGCTCGCTATCCCAGATCTGCCGGAAGTTCAGATCCCAGGAAGGAAGGTGGACAGCTTCGCGCCTGAGCTCTGCGGCTTTTTCCGGTTC
>CALZKB010000316.1 GCA_945787575.1 Thermoanaerobaculia bacterium
TCGTGAAGCGCCCCGCCTTGGCGAGCTCGAGAATCAGCGCGAGGTTGGCGCCGGCGCAGAAATGGGTGCCCTCGTGCGAGACCACGAGACCCTTCCAGCCGCGCTGTGCCGCAATCTCGAGCGAGCCGGCGAGGAGATCCAGGATGCCTCCGTCGACCGGGTTGAAGTCGGGTTGGAGCGCCGAGTGAAACTCGACGCAGCCGACGCCGTCGTCGAGATCGACGAGCGAGGCGCTCCAGTTGCGCAGAATCTCTCCGCCCTTGGCCTTGCGGTCGCCGAGTCGGACGATGCCCGGGCCGCACGGCACCGGCGCCATCGCCTCGGCGGCGAGGTCGAAGAACCTCCTCTCGCCATTCGTCTCGTAGAAGGAGGTCTTGCCGCTGTCGAGGAGGCGCTCAACGACGTCGGGCACGGTCTTCGATTCACTCTCCATGCGGTGGGCCGACTTCTCGACGCCGAGAGCGTCCCAGGCCTCGAAGGGCCCGAGCTCCCAGCCGAATCCCCAGCGCATGGCGTTGTCGATCTCGACCACGTTGTCGGCGACCTCGCCCAATCGCCGGGCGGCATAGGCGAGCGTGCCGATGGTGAGCTCCCAGGCGAGCTCGCCGGCTCGATCCGGGTTGTAGACCAGGGCCGGCAGCCGCCGGCGCAAATCCGTGAAACGCCGCGCCACGCCAATGCCGTCCATCCGCGGCTTGGTCTTCGGCCGGTAGTCGAGGGTGTCGAAGTCGAGGGCGAGGATCTCCTTGCCCTCCTTCTTGTAGAACCCGGCGCCGGTCTTCTGACCCAACGCCTTGCGCTCGAGGAGGGCACTGAGAACGGGTGGCGGCTCGAAGATCTCGCGCTCTTCGTCGGCGACACATTTGTCGAAGGCCGTCTTGGCGACGAAGGCCAGGGTGTCGAGACCGACGAGGTCCGCGGTCCGGTAGGTGGCCGACTTGGGGCGGCCCATCACCGGTCCAGTGACCGCGTCCACCTCTTCGACCGACATCCGCATCCTGCGGGTCAGGTCGAGGGTCAGCAGCATGCCGTAGATGCCGATCCGGTTGGCGATGAAGTTGGGGCTGTCCTTGGCGCGTACGATTCCTTTGCCCAACCGCCGGCCGATGAGCTCGGCGGCGTCGGTCAGGGCGTCGTCCGCGGTCTCGGCCGTCGCGACCAGCTCGACCAGGCGCATGTAGCGCGGCGGGTTGAAGAAGTGGGTGATCAGGAAACGCCGCCTGAGGTCGGGCTCGAGAGCCTCCCCCAGCTCCTGGAGCGAAAGCCCCGAGGTATTCGATGACAGAAGCGCCGTCGGCTTCAGATGGGGCACGAGCCGCTGGTAGAGATCCTGCTTCCAGTCGAGGCGCTCGGCGATCGCCTCCAGCACCCAGTCGCACTCCTCGATCCGGTCGAGATGATCGCCATAGTTCGACGGAGTGACGCCCTTGGCGAAACGGCGATGGTGGAAGGCCGCCGGGCGCGCCTTGAGCGCTCCCGCGAGCCCGCGCTCGGCGAGATCCTGCTCGAGGTCGAAGAGATGGACCTTCAACCCGGCGCCGGCGAAGAGAGCCGCCAGCTGGCTGCCCATCACACCCGCGCCGCAAACCGCTACGGTCTTGATCTCGGTCATGGTCAGCCCCTTTCGATGACGGTGGCGATTCCCTGGCCGCTGCCGATGCACATCGTCGCCAGCCCGCGCTTGCCGCCTTCCTTCTCCAGCACGTTGAGCAGGGTGGTGAGGATGCGGGCGCCCGAGGCGCCGAGCGGATGGCCGAGGGCGATGGCGCCGCCGTGGACGTTGACCTTGTCCACGTCCCAGCCGGTCTTTTCCAACACGTAGAGCGACTGGGCGGCGAAGGCTTCGTTGAGCTCGATGTAGTCGATGTCGTCGATCGTCAGGTCGGCACGCTCGAGGGCTTTCTCGCTGGCCGGGATCGGTCCCATCCCCATTCGCTTCCAGTCGACCCCGGCGACGGCGCGCGAGACCAGCCGGGCGCGGATCGGCAGACCGTGCTGGTTTGCGAACTCCTCACTGGTGATGAGCATCGCGGCGGCGCCGATCGAGATCGGGCTGGAAGTCGCCGCGGTCACCGAGCCGTCGGCGAGAAAGGCCGGCTTGAGCGACTGGATCTTCTCGACGTCGGGTTGCCGCGGGCCCTCGTCCTGTTCGATCGTCGTGCCGTTCTGCCGCACGGGGACGACCTCGTTGGCGAACAGACCCTTCTCCCAGGCGGCCAGGGCCTTGGTGTGCGAGCGCACCGAGAACTCCTCCTGACTCTGGCGCGAAATGTCGAGGTCCTTGGCCAGGTTCTCGGCCGTCTCACCCATGCCGATGTAGAAGTCGAGATCGTAGAGGCGTGGATGGAAGGACGGGTTGTAGCCCCCCATGGGGATGGCGAACATGTCCTCGACACCGACGGCGACCCCACACTCGGCGTCACCGGCGAGAATCGCCTGCGACAGCTGGTGCACGGCGTCCATCGACGAGCCGCAGAACCGGTTGACGACCTTGCCGCCGCTCTCGAGCGGGATGCCGGCCAGGAGCGCGACGCCGCGCGCCATCAGCATGCCCTGGGTGTGCTCGGGAAAAGCGCAACCGAGAACGACGTCGTCCACTTTGTCGAGGGGCAGCTTGGGCTGTCTCTCGATCAGTGCCTTGACGACCTGGGCCGCGAGCTCGTCGGCCCGCATGCCGATCATTCTTCCCTTCTTCACCCCCATGGGGCTTCTCACCGCATCGACGATGACGCTGTTGTTGGTCATGAGAATCTCCTCCACTTGCGGATCAGCTGAATCGGTAGTGTCCGTGCTGGTACAGGTCGTCGGTCAGCCGGTGGATCTCGGCCACCGGGTCGAATGGCAGATGGAGCTTGGCGATCTGCTCGTCGAATTGCTCGAGGTAGTGGCGCGCAAAGCCCTCGGCGAGAAGCGTCGGCCGCAGACGGTGGTAGAGCCGCGCCATCTCTTCGAGATACGACGCCATCTGAAGTCGGGCCAGGGCGCGGTAGCCGCCGTCGGCCGCGGCGTCGCCGCCGAGCTGGCGGATACGGTTGATCGCCGACGAGGCGGCGAAGTAGCCGATGACGAGGTCGGCCAGGTCTTCGCCCACCACCTGGGTGTTGCGCAGATCCTGGCCGTAGAGAGCGATGGCCTCGTGAAGAAGCCGAAGCGTCAATCGGCGCCCCCGCTCGAGCGCTTCGAGCTCCCAGCCGAGGAAACCGTCTCCGGCCGGCGGCGTCTCGAGCCACTCCTTGGCGGTGTCGCGCAGGGGCAACTCCTCCATCAACGCCTTCTTCAGGTAGTAGCCGTAGATCACCATGCGGTTGATCTCGTTGGTGCCTTCGAAGATGCGGTCGATCCGGGTGTCACGCGAGACCGACGCTAGAGGGTATTCCTCCGAGAAGCCGTTGCCGCCGTAGACCTGGATGCCCTGGTCCGAGATGCGGAAGAGCGTCTCTGAGCCGAGAATCTTGGCGATCGAGGCAAAGCAATATTGATCAGAGAAGATATTGAAGAAGGGGATGCAGCGCGCCTTGTCCGAATTATGGATCACTTCGCTGGACACACTCCCCAGCAGGCTCCGCGCGAGCCGCGAATGCCCCTCGCTGGCCATCACGATCA
>CALZKB010000317.1 GCA_945787575.1 Thermoanaerobaculia bacterium
TACCGGTCGGCCGTCTCCGCCGGCGCCCGAAAGCACCCGCGTCGTGTCGCTGACCCGCGCCTCCCTCTGGCCTTCCGGGAGCTCGTCGGTCCGCGCCCTCAACGTCAGGGTGTGGGAGAGCTCCGGCTCCCAAAGGCGGGGAGGACTGACCACCGCCTCCACCCAGACACCCATCTGCGGATCGAGGTCCAACGTCGGTTCCGCAAGCTCGACGTCCCAGCCTCGCGAAGACTCGACCTCGAGCCGGACCCGGACCGGCGCGTTGCTTCCGTTGCGCAGCCACCTTCGAACCCGATAGGCGACGCCCTCCACGGCGACGCGGTCGTCCTCGATCGAATCGAAGACGAGCCTCCCGGCCGCCAGAACGGAATAGGGCTTGTCCATCCGAGCCCACTGCTCTCTGCTCTGGGGGTCCCGCAGCACGAAAACGACGCTCCCGGGACCCGGTGAGGCGTCGGCCGGAATGGAACAAAGGAGGGGGATCCACTCCTCCTCCTCCGGGGGCAGCTGGACCGTACCGGAAACGGGTCCGAGGGGCTCCCACTCAGCCGGGAACGAGACCTCCCAAGCCGCCGCAAGGGCCGCCTCTCCAGAGTTCTTCACGAGGAACGAGAAGGGAGCAATCGACCGCGGAGAGACCACTGACTGCTCGAATCCTCCGGCGAAGGAGACGGCCGGAGTCTTCGCCTCGGCGGCGAGGGAGGTGGCGCTCGGAGGCGCCTCGACGAGGGCGAACGCCGCCTGTGGTATCGGCTCGGCGATCAACGCCCCCCTCATGGCGAGGAGCCAGAGCAGACGCACGGCCCTCATCGGCTGGACCGGGTCTCGAGCAGGCTCGCCCCGAGCACTTGCTCGCTACCGCCCTCCAGAGCCCTTCAGGTTGAGGGGGGCCGTCAGCCCCAGGAGCCGGGGACCGCCGTAGTCGGCGATGACCGCTACCTGATACCGGCCGTCGGGCAGCGCCTCGGGCAGATCGGCGAGGGAGAAGCTGTACCGGTGCTCTCCCTCGGGTTGGAGAGTCCAGAGCAGGGAGTCCAGGGTCGCGAGAACGGAGCCTTCCAAGTTGCGAATCTCCACCCAGGTCCTTGGCCGGAGAATGACGTTCCCCCGGTTGGCAAAGGTGGCGAACAGACTCCCGGGCTCCTCGCCGGCCTCCAAGCTGCCGGCCTCCAGCAACGGTCGCTCCGTGCCCTCGATGTCCAGATAGATCTTGATCGCATAGACGAAAGCCAGTCTCATTCCGAGGGACGAGCCCTTCTGGCCTTTGGCGATCTCCGCCCGGGCGGGCCTTTCCTTGTCCGTCTGGATCAGGAGGGCGGACCAGTGAGAGCCGGCGGGAGCCGTGGCGTGGGGATCCTCCGCCTCTTCAGGGCCGGGTACCCTGATCTCGTACTCGACGAACCGCTTGCCTCCCGCGGGAAGGGTGAAGAACGAAGGGGCGAACCGGATCCAGTCCCCCAGGGAGCGCGGGTGGCTGCCCAGGGAGCTCCAGGTGTCGCCCCCCTCCGCGTCGGTGGTGAAGTCCTGGATCGTGACCTTGTAGGAAGCCGGCTCCTCGGCGTTGTTGACCACCAACAGCCGGTCGTTCACGACCGAGCCCGGAGCCGCGGTGTGGTGAGCTGTCAGGGGCGAAACGTGGAACGACGAGCCCGAGGAGACGGACGAAGCCGAGAGCAGAGGGAGCCCGCAGAGCAAGGCCCAGATGGTCCAGAAGAGTCTTCGGCGGGTCATAGCGCGCTCAATACGTAGTCGACCGAGTTGTACTCATAGCTCCCCGGGGAATCGTTCCGCCAGTCCATTTCAACCCGGTAGTCGATGACCACATCCTCCGACCCGGGACTGGTCGATTCCCCCGGCCGAAAGATCGGGCACGCTGAGGGGCTGGAGACGCACGGAGAGGATCTGCTGCGGGAGATGGTCGCGGTCTTCTGCCAGGCGCTGATGCACGCCGACGCGGAGGTTCCTTGCGGAGCTTCCCTACGGCGCTCGCTCACCCGAGCGGGTGACGCAGCGCGACGGCCCCAGAGTTGTTTCCCAGAGTTTCCCGATCTCCTCGCTTGAGGCCTTATCGGTGAGCCGCCTGAGCGCGTACAATCGGCCGACTGATTGAAATCGACGGAGGCCCGTATGCGTCTGTATTGGAACCGATTGTCCGCTCTCGCCCTCGCTCTGGCTTTGGCCTTGCTTGTTCCGATGGCTTCTTCGGCGCAGCACGAGGAATCCGCCCAGTCGTCCGACGAAGCCTCGATTGAAGGCGAAGCGGAAGAATCGGAATCCGAAGAGGACGAGTGGGACGTCATGAACCCACCCGGTGAGTGGCAGACGATCTCGATCGACACTCACCAGACCACCTGGTCCAACGTCGACGTAAGTCCCGACGGCGAGACCCTCCTGTTCGACATGCTCGGCGACCTCTATGCAGTGCCGATCGGCGGCGGCGAGGCGACCGCCCTGACCGCCGGCGTCGAGTGGAACATCCAAGGACGCTACAGCCCCGATGGCTCGGAGATCGCCTTCATCTCCGACCGCGACGGCGCCGACAACATCTGGGTGATAGACGTCGACGGCAGTAACCCCCGCCAGGTCAGCGAATCGAAGGAAGACCTGATCTACAACCCGAGCTGGAGCCCAGACGGAGACTACATCGTCGCCAAGAAGGGAATCGTCGGCACCCGCAGCATCCCCGGCGGCGAGCTCTGGATGTTCCACTCCTCCGGAGGGGACGGCCTCCAGCTCGTCGAGCGCTCTCACGGTGAGCAGAGCCAGAAGAACATCGCCGAGCCGGCCTTCTCCGTCGACGGCCGTTTCGTCTATTACAGCCAGGACACGACCTCCGGCCGGGTGTGGCAGTACAACAAGGACTCGACTGGCCAGATCTTCGTGATTCAGCGCCTCGACCTCGAAACCGGCGAGACCGAGACGTTCGCCAGCGGTCCGGGCGGCGCGATTCGTCCCACCCCTACGCCCGACGGCAAGCTGCTCGCCTTCGTCAAGCGGCTACCGCGCCTGACCAGCGCGCTCTATCTAAAGGACCTCGAGAACGGAAAGGAGTGGGCGATCCACGACAACCTCGAGCGCGATCTTCAGGAGACCAACGGCAACCAGGGCAACTACCCCGCCATCGCCTGGCTGCCAGACAGCTCAGGCCTCGTGTTCTGGCAGGCGGGCGGCTTCCATCGCGTCGACGTCGCCAGCCGCCAGGTGACGGACATCCCCGTTCACGTCGCCACCGAGAAGAAGATGCAATCGGCGCTGCGCTTCCCGAGCGAGGTTGCGCCCGACACCGTAGGGGTCAAGATGCTGCGCTGGACTCAGCAGACGCCGGATGGCAGCCGTATCGTCTTCCAAGCGCTTGGCCACCTCTACGTCCGGGAGGTCGAGAGCGGCCGCCAGCGCCGACTCACCACCCAGGACGAGCACTGGGAGTTCTATCCGAGCGTCTCGCGCGACGGCCGATCGGTGGTCTACACCACCTGGGACGACCAAGACCTCGGCAGCGTGCGCGTGGTCCCGATCACCGGCGGCGCCAGCCGAGTGATCACCGACGCGCCCGGCCACTACGTGGAGCCGGCGTTCTCGCCCGACGGTGAGACG
>CALZKB010000318.1 GCA_945787575.1 Thermoanaerobaculia bacterium
GTTTCGACGTACACCAACGAGCGTGTCGCTCCGCACGGGCCTCGTCCGTCTTGGCCTTTTCTACTTGTCACCACAGCCCTTACGGATTGCTCAGCTCCACCAGGCGCTCCTGCGCATAGAGAAAGGGCCTTAGAATCGCTGGGCCATCCGTCTGGCTCAAAATGAACAGTCGGTCGTACTCAGAGTCTCTAATCGGCGGAATCTCGCTTGCTCCAAGGGCTCTTATGATGGCGGGAATGGTGTCGGCATCCGCTACGACAAGGTACTTCGCAGGGTCACGCGCCAAGACAACCTCCTGGGCAACGCGTTCTGCGGTGTCAAAGGTTTCAAGCTTGAGCCCCACCCGGCTAGCAAATGGCGCTGCAGTCTCTTGAGCTCGCGTGGTTGCTGCCACAAGAACCCGATCGATCCTCGCGTCCTGAAGTAGGTCAGCCAGCGCCTCGGCGCGCGCCTTGCCTGCCTCACCTAAGCCTGGGTCGGCCCCGTCTGTTTCCTCGGCATGGCGGATCACTACGATCGCTGCACGGTATGGCCGGATAGTGAAGTGCTCCTTTGAAAGCGCATAGAAAACGTTGTAGTCGCTTGCGATCCAAAACCGAGACAGCGACGATGCGACGTTAGGCAGCTCCACTATGGAGTTGCCATCGTTAGAAGTTTCCTGGGCGACGCGAGTGAAGCTGTTCGCGCCGTCGGTCGACAGTTCGAGGCCAACAGTCGGATTGTCAATTGGTGCGGCGTCCGTTTCTGCAACGTGCCACATAACCGGTGCCAACCCCGCGTACTCGCCTGCGCTTGGAGAAGCGATCTGGAACGGCCCAGAGGTCGGAACTACCTCTATCGTGGCCTCGTCCATCGCGATGCCGCCCCTACCATCCCTCGCTGTAACACGGAATCTCATCGTTCGGGCGAGAAGTGGCAATCGTTCCCCTGGGGCCGATACGTTGTTGATGGTGGCCTCCCAGGCTGGGAAGTCTCTAAGCTCACCTCCCTGTCAAGGATCACCCAAATTTCCCTTTTTCGATCAGCTAAATTCCCCCCCCGGGTTAATCGCGGTCCCTGTGCGGAACCGGTTCTTGGTCTCTTCTTCTGCCAGCCCCGGAGTCCTACGGAAACGCCGGGGCCTGGGGGCCGGCGCGCCCGCCGGTTGGTGTTGGCTTCGGCAGCTCATGAGGCCTTCCCGGGCACCTCGGCGGCCTGGGTGTAGGGCTCGCTGCGGGTCAGAAGGCCCGCCTTGCGCTTCTCCTTGAGCCGGTAGCTTTCGCCCTTGATGTTCAGGATTGTCGAGTGGTGGAGCAGGCGGTCGAGGATCGCCGTTGCGATCACCTGGTCGCCGAAGACGTCGCCCCAGCCCGACAGGCTCTGGTTGGAGGTGATCAGGATCGAGCCGCGCTCATAGCGCCGCGAAACGAGCTGGAAGAACAGGTTGGCGGCCAGCGGCTCGAGCGGCAGGTAGCCGATCTCGTCGATGATCAAGAGCTTGGGTTGCGTCAGCTGCTTGAGCTTCTCCTCGAGACGGTTCTCGTTGTGGAAGCGCGTCAGCTGCGTGAGCATCGCCGAGGCGGTCATGAAGAGCGTCCGGCAGCCCTGAGCGCAAGCCTTCATCCCGAGAGCGACGGCCAAGTGGGTCTTGCCCACGCCCGGGGGGCCGAGCAGCAGGACGTTGTCGGCGTCGTCGATGAAGCGCCCTTTGGCGAGTTCGCGGATTACCTTCTGATCGAGCGATGGCTGGAACGTGAAGTCGAAGCTCTCGAGCGTCTTCTGGAACGGGAAGCGGGCCATGGTGGTCTTCATTGCCGTCAGGCGCTCGCGCTTGGTTTCGAGCTCTCGGGTCGTGACCTCCTCGAGGAAGTCGGTGTAGGAGAGCTCCTTCTTGCTCGCCCGCTGGACGAGTGTCGGGAGATCCTCGGCGGTCCGCGGCAGCTTTAGGGTCTTCAGGTGCTCCTGCAATCTCTCGATCTGGAGTCCGCCGGCGCTCATGAGGCACCGCCTTCACAGAGCGCTTCGTAGCAGGCCAGCGAGCGGGCCTCGACCTCACCTGTGGCCGCGAGATACGCCGGGTCGAGCCGTGGCGGCCCTTCCGACGAAGACGGCAAACTGGGGATCCGTCGCGGCTCGCCGCGCCAGCGCCCCACTTGATGCTTGCCTAGGAGTCGGGCGTGCTGGACTGGATCTTCGCCGTTGAGCCGCACAAGGAGCTCATCTGCAAAACAGTGGACCTCGACCTGCTGTCCAATCCACTCGAAGGGCACCGGGTAGCGATTCGTGTCCAGAGCGACATAGCCGTCTCGGGGCACGACCCGATGCTCGATCCTCTCGCGAAGCGGCGGTGGCCGGCGGTCCACCGGGCGCAGAGCCTCAGCCTCCGCGCGGGCGAAGCGCTCCGCCGGGCGCTCACCGGTAGTGCCGTGGACGCGGCGGTCAGCGATCTCGACCGCCCAGCGCGCAAACCAGGCATTGAGATCGTCGAGATCCCGAAAGCGGCGCCCGGCCAGGGCGTTGCGCTTGACGTACTTGACGCCGCTCTCGACCTTGCCCTTGGTCTGCGCGCGGTAGTAGCGGCACAGCTTCGGCTCGACGCCGTAGAAGTCCATCCGATCCTTGAATCCCGGATTCCAGACCACGACACCACGGGTGTCGTCCTTCTCGCGCACGATGGTGCGCGGATTGTCGTAGAGGATCGTCTGCGGGCAGCCGCCGAGGTGGGCGAAGGCGCCGGCATGGCCCTCGAGCAGACTCTCCAGCCGTTCGTTGCGATAAGCCCGGGCAAAGAGCCGCCTGGAGTAGGCCAGGACCATGACGAAGACATGGACACGAAGCCGAGCCTCGCCCAGCCACACCCACGTCGAGCCCCAGTCCACTTGCGCCTGCTCGCCCGGACCGGTCTCGAATCGCACCGTCGCCACTGCCTCGGTCCTCGCCGCCTCGCGCCACGCCCGGATGTAACGCGACACCGACGGGTACGAGCCCGCGTAGCCCTTCTCCTGGAGCTCCTGGAACAGCACCTGGGCGTTGTAGCCGACCTCCGGCGCCCGGCCGCGCAGAAATCGTCGCCAGCGATCCAGCACCCGGCCGCGCCTCGGCCGCTGCTGAGGCCGCCAGGGCTTGCGCAGCCACTTGCGAACCGTCTTGATATCCAGTCCCAGCTCCCGCGCGATGGCTTTCTTCGCCAAGCCTCGCTCACGCAGAGCCCGAATCGCTCCCCAATGGCTCTCCTCAATCACTTCGCCCTCCGCGGCGCCTCCAGGCGCCACGGAGAGTTTCGCCGAGATCCTCCCGGCTTCTGCTGTCGTCATCACTTCCTCCTTGCTCAGGAGGGGGGATTTTTAGGTGATCGCACGGGGGGAATTTAAGCTGATCGCTGACACATGTCTAGGCTAAACAACTCACTGCAAGCGTCCGCCTTCGCCAGCGGTGCCGGTGAGCTCAAAATCCGTTAGAGGGCTGAGGCAAAGGTGAACCAGGTTAGAACGGAGTATTTTGTCTCTCGTTGGATCCCTGCATTTTGGGCGATCGGGGCGTTGTTGTTTGCGGTCCTTGGCCTGAGTTATTTACTTGGCCCCGGTCCGGGATGGACAAAAGTGCTAG
>CALZKB010000319.1 GCA_945787575.1 Thermoanaerobaculia bacterium
TCGAGCGCATCTGCGATGGACTCGATGAGATTGACTTCGGTCGCTGCGCCGACCTCTCGAATTCGCGCGAACTGCTCGGCCACAGCCCCGGCATCGCGCTCGTCCTTGAAACGCCGGATCTCGTCGATGCAATCCCAGCACGGTTCGATCTTGGATTCGCTGTGGTCGCGGAGCAATCTGTCTTCGTCTTCCGGAATCTCGAACGCGTTCAATCCGACCTGGGTTTCCGAACCGTCTCGGATCGCCTCCGCACGGCGCGTCATCGCATTCTGGAAGAGCTGACGGAACCAACCGCTCTCGGACACCTCCTTCAACGTCCCCTTCGATTCGATATCCGTGACCATGTCGAGGATGCGCCGCTCGAGCTCGTCGGTCAGGGATTCGACGAAGTACGAGCCGCCAAGCGGATCGGCTACGCGGCCGGCGCCGGCTTCGAGCTGCACGATCTGCTGGGTGCGCAGACTGACCATATGGGATTCGTGGCTCGGCGTTGGCGAAGCCTACGATCCGCTGGGCCTGATGGAGCCTCCCGCCTGATGGCAACCGCTCGGCCGATCCGGATTCTGCTCGCGATTCTCGGCCTCGATCAGCACGAGGCCGGTGCATTTGCGGTCGCTCGTCTGCTGCGCGATGCGGGCATGGAAGTGATCTATCTGGGCCGATTCTCGACTCCCGAAAGCGTAGCCGTTTCCGCCCTCGAAGAAGGTGTCGACGTCATCGGGCTGTCGTGTCATTCGTGGGAGTATCTTCACTATCTCGACGAGCTGTTCGATCTCCTGCGCAGTCGCGAAATCGACATCCCCGTGGTTGTCGGAGGATCGGTACTCAGCCAGGATGACAAGAACGAGATCCAGGCCAAGGGGGTTGCCGCAACGTTTGGCCCGGGTGCCGATGCAGGCGAGATCGTCCAGCGAATCCGCAGTCTCGCCGAAGCCCGCGGCACGGCGTAGGCGCTCGCCGGCATCGGGCCGCAAGAGGCGCGATCAAGGTCCGGTTCAGCACGGGGCGTGATCAGGCGAGGTAGTCGTGCACGACTTTGCCGTCGCCGAGCGTGAATCGATACTCGAAATAGAACCCGCCGGTGACTTGATCGATCGGGATCACCTCGAGGCGGTCGGCAGGCGAGGAGCCGAAGGCGAGTGTCGCTGCTCCCTTGTAGACGTCCTGCGTGACGACGTTGGTCAGTGTCGTCGAGGTCAGCTGGTCGATATCCGGTGGTGCCGAAAGCGATACGTTCGGAATGAAGCGATGTGCGATCCACTCCGGAGTGCCGCCGAGATCCTCTTCCGTGCCGAGTTCGGCGAGGTGCACCGCCGCATCGATGATCGTGCGTCCGCCGCGTTCGACGGTGGTGCTGACGACGTCGTCCTTCATGTCCAGGGTCAGGCGCCCGAGCTTCTTCGGGAAGCCCCAGATCTCACGCCCAGCTCCGATGGCGACGTCACTGTCGAGAACGAGATAGATGCTGAAATTGACCAGCCGACCTTCGAACGTGGCATGGGTGAAGACGTGCGCTTCGAGGTAGCGGCCGAATCCGGAGCTCAGGAAGTTGGCGGACGAGACGAAGATCTTCGCGTCCTCGTTGGGAGTCAAGGGCGGTGGAACCAGCTTGCGCAAGACGCCGGGATCGGTTTGGAACTCGACCGTCAGCTGCTTGGCCTCGCGGTACTCGAAGGGCGGTCTGCCATAGAGACCGGACAATTCCGGCATGCTGTAGGCTCGCGTCGCCGGGCGGCTCGCGCCTCTCTTGGCCATGTGGCTCCCCCTTCGTCGCACCAGAACGGGGCGCGACTATAGCGCTTGCCCGGACCGGCCAGGGTCGAAGACCCCGAGGGGAGTTGTCAGTTTCGGTGACTATCGTCGTCACCCTCGACCGAGTCCGGCGGTGACGCGAGGGACAGGTGACGCCGTTGCCTAGATCGGCCTCCCCGATGGAGAAGCGCAGCGGCTCCTGGGGTAGGATCTCCTTTCCAGCACAGGCGAGTGCCTTCGTCCTGCGCCCTCCTCACACCGCGGAGAACCCATGCGCATCGGAATCAACGGATCCGCTCTGCTCCAGCTTCGACCCTCCCTCGAGGCCATCGCCGACCACGCGCGCCAGGTCGCAGAGGACGGCTTCGCGAGCTACTGGCTTGCCCAGAGTGGCGCGATCGACGCGCTCACCGCGCTGGTCTTCGCAGCGCCGCGGGCGCCGGGCATCGAGTTCGGCACGGCGGTGATCCCGACCTATCCGCGGCATCCGACGGCGCTGGCGTCCCAGGCGACCACCGCTCAGGCCGCCGTCGGCGGGCGCCTGACCCTCGGCATCGGGCTCTCCCACGAGTCCGTGATTCGCGGCCAGCTCGGCCTCTCGTTCGAGAAGCCCGTGCGTCACATGCGCGAGTACCTCGCGATTCTGCGGCCGCTACTGGAGCAAGGGAAGGTCTCCTTCCGCGGAGAGACACTCACCGCCGAGACCGAACGGGCGCTGCCCGAGGGAAAGCCGCCGCCCGTCCTCGTGGCTGCACTCGGGCCCCAGATGCTGCGTCTCACCGGGCGCGAGGCCGACGGCACGATCCTGTGGGTCGTGGGCCCGCGGACGATCCGGGAGCACATCGTACCGACGATCTCCGCGGCGGCAGAGGGCGCCGGCCGTCCCGCGCCGCGCGTGGTCGCGGGCCTGCCCGTCTGCGTTACCGACGACCCGGACGCCGTTCGCGATGTCGCCCGGCGAGCGCTGGCGATCTACGGCCAGCTGCCCTCGTACAGGGCGATGCTCGATCGCGAGGGCGCAGCGGACCCCGGCGACGTGGCGATCATCGGCTCCGAGGACGCGGTGCGCGAGGGCCTCGGCGCTCTCGCCGACGCGGGCGCGACCGACTTCGCCGCCCTGGAGTTCGCGCGCGACGACGAGGAGCGAGCGCGCACCCGCGCGCTTCTGCGCTCGCTCGCCTGACAGGCGGTCCAGCTGCTCGGCTCCGCCGATCGGCTCGGACCGAGCGGAATCGAGCGAGATTTCTCTCGCCGTTCTCGGACCACAGGTGGCTAGAAGTCGCGATCGCGCAGGACCCAGCCTCGGTTCGTCGGCCTCCAGTCCTTGGTCAGCGATGCGGTCTCGCTCCCCACGACGATCTGGGAGGTCATCGTCGGGAGGGTTGCTGCTGAGAAGTCGCCGTACGCCACGGCATGGAAGTTGAGATAGTTGACCCCGCGGATCGTCCGCTTCATGACCTTCGCCCGCAGGATTCCGCCCGTGCGGCGGGCGTCGCGATTCTTGTATTTCGCCCAGCTTCGCGTCTGAAACAGGGCCCCGGGCAGTAGCTCCGCCTGCACGATCACGCCCTGGTCGTTGGTCACGAGGATCGCGAATCGCTCGTTGGTGAAATCCATCTCGCCATCGAAGAGCCATCTCCCGTGGATCTTGAAGCGATCCAGGCGCCCGTTCCGGCCGAAGACGATCCGCGCGGGATCCTTGAGAATTCGCTTGCAGGCGACATCGAC
Source organism: Thermoanaerobaculia bacterium (assembly GCA_945787575.1). Classification (GTDB taxonomy): domain Bacteria; phylum Acidobacteriota; class Thermoanaerobaculia; order Multivoradales; family JAHEKO01; genus CALZKB01. Next base: position 3,481 of record CALZKB010000319.1, read on the forward strand.
GACGCAGTCCTCGCCGCAGGTGATGATTCCCTCCGTTCCGCTGGGATCCGCACAGTCCAAGTCCGCGCAGTCG
>CALZKB010000320.1 GCA_945787575.1 Thermoanaerobaculia bacterium
GCCCGAGTGGTGTCGAAGTGGGTGTTGTTGGGCACGAGGTGACCCGGCTGGCAGAGGGTCGCCGCGAGAATCCTCTCCGCGGCCCGCCCCTGGTGGGTGGGGATCACGTGCTCGAAACCGAAGATGTCCTTGACCGCGGCCTCGAAGCGATCGAAGCTCGGACTGCCTGCGTACGACTCGTCTCCGCGCATCATCGCCGCCCACTGGCCCGAGCTCATCGCTCCGGTGCCGCTGTCGGTCAACAGATCGATCACGATCGACTCCGCCGGGACCCGGAAGAGGTTGAACGCGGCGGCCCGAAGGACCCGCTCCCGCTCTTCGGGAGTCGTCATCGAGATCGGCTCGACGACCTTGACGCGGAACGGCTCGATGATGGTTCTCATGGGCTCTCTCCCGGCGCTCCGGACCGGTCCGTCAGCGCCACTCCTCCCGTGCCGGGGCTCGATCGCAATCTAACGCCGGCCCGCAGTTCGCGAACCGCCAAGCCAGGTAGTCCGGGCGCCCACCCGCCCGGGGAGGACCGTCGGCGCAGTCGGCGCCGGGCAGCCGATCGGCGGTAATGGCAATGTAATGGGTCGAGTACCATAGTTTTGATTTGATGGATCCCTGCCCATCAGCCTGCGGCGATCGCCGGGAAGACCCCCGGCGGCACTGCACCCAACGCGCGGCCTCGCGACCGCGGCGAGGCGCCCTGGACAAAGGACCGAGAATGAGACGGTCACCGAAGATGGTCCTGCTTCTTGGGTTCCTCGCGGGTGGTGTGGAGCCCGCCGCCGCCCTGGAGCTGCCGCCCGAGGTCTCATCCCACCTGGCCGAGCTGTTGATGCGAGCGCCCGCCGAGACGCTGGACGCGGCCACGGCCGGAGCCGCGGTCTGCATCGACGGAACCGCCGACATCTACCCCTGCGACCGCGTCGATCTCCTCGCCTTCATGCCGCTCTCCACCATCGGCGGTGGCAGCGGCAACGATGTCTGGGGCTGGACCGACCCGACGAACGGCAACGAATACGCCATCATGGGGCGCTCCAACGGCACGGCGTTCGTCGACATCAGCGACCCGGTCAATCCGGTCTACCTCGGTGACTTGCCGACCCACAGCGCCAGCTCCTCGTGGCGCGACATCAAGGTCTACCAGGATCACGCCTTCATCGTCTCCGATCTCAACGGCGCCCACGGCATGCAGGTCTTCGACCTCGACGCCTTGCGCGATATCGCCAGTCCACCGGTCACCTTCGGCGAGAGCGCGCACTACGACCAGTTCGGCAGCGCCCACAACATCGCCATCAACGAGGAATCGGGCTTCGCCTACGTCGTCGGCGGCGATTGCTCCGGTGGTCTGCACATGATCGACCTCGGCGTCCCGGACGCGCCGCAGTTCGCCGGCTGCTTCAGCGCCGACGGCTACACCCACGACGCACAGTGCGTCAACTACACCGGTCCCGATCCCGACCATCAGGGCAAGGAGATCTGCTTCAACTCCAACGAGGACACCCTGACCATCGTCGACACGACCGACAAGGCATCTCCCGTGATGCTGTCGAGAACCGGCTACTCGGGGAGCGCCTATGCCCACCAAGGCTGGCTGACCGACGATCACTCCTACTTTTTGCTCGACGACGAGTTGGACGAGAGCAACTTCGGTCACAACACCAGGACCTACGTCTGGGACGTGCGCGATCTCGACGCTCCCGCGGTCATCGGAAGCTCGACCGGAAACCTGCCGGCGATCGACCACAATCAGTACGTCCACGACGGCTACACCTACCAGGCCAACTACACGAGCGGTCTGCGCATCTTGAGCCTCGACGACGTCGCCAGCGGCAACCTGACCGAGGTGGCCTTCTTCGACACCTATCCGGCGAGCGACGCGATCGGCTTCAGCGGCGCTTGGAGCGTCTACCCGTACTTCGACAGCGGTACGGTGGTGGTCAGCGGGATCGACGAAGGCCTCTTCGTCCTGCGACCGGTTCTCTGCGACGCGCCGGTCGCGCCGTCCGGCCTGCTGGCGGCTCCCGGAGGCGACAACGTCATCGATCTCAGCTGGAGCTCGGGAGGAGGTCCCGGTCTCTCGTTCAACGTCCACCGCTCATTCGGTGCTTGTCCCGGCGGCTCCTTCGAACCGATCGCGACCGGCGTCGTCGCCGAGAGCTACAGCGACACCACGGTCTCGGGTGAGGTGGAGTACTCCTTTCTCGTGACCGCGGTCGACCCGAGCGGTTTCTGCGAGTCGCCGGCGAGCAACTGCTCCTCCACGACGACCGGCGGGGTGTGCGACGCACCGCCGATCTTCGCCGGCCTGCAGAGCCTGCTGAACCCGGCGACTTCCAGCTGTGCTCTCGACCTCGCTTGGGACGCGGCGATTCCGAACTGCGGCGCGACGGTGACCTTCTCCGCCTATCGCGACACGACGCCCGGTTTCGAGCCATCCGACGCCAACCGGGTGGCGAGCGACCTGGTCGATCTCACCTATCGGGATCGCAACGTCGAGAGCGGCCAGCTCTACGCCTACGTCGTCCGCGCCACCGACGCGGAAAACGGCGTCGAGGACACCAACCTGGTCGAGAGGACGGCGGTGCCGACCGGGCCCGTGGCCGACGGCGACTGGACGGCGGGGGCGGAGATCGGGGATCCGCCGATGCTCTTCACCACCGGCGGGGCCGAGGAACACTTGGGCTGGGAGCTGTCCTCGGCGCGACAACACGGCGGCGCTCGCAGCTACTTCTCGACCTACGAAGATGGCCTCTGCGTCGCGATCCAGACCCCACCCATCGAGTTGACGGCCGGGGAGCTCTCGGTGCTCGACTTCTGGACGCTCTTCGACATCGAGACCCAATGGGACGGGGGGGTCGTCGAGCTCTCCGTCGACGGTGGAGCCAGCTGGTCACTGTTGCCTCTGACCCCCGACTACCCCAGCACTTTCAATAGTGGTTCGGATGCTTGCGGCTACCCCTCCGACCACCCGTCCTTCTCGGGTCTGGACCTCACCTGGAGCCAGTACAGCGCCGACCTCGGCGCCTTCGACGACCAGGAGGTTCTCGTGCGCTGGGTCTTCTCGACTGATGGTTCGGTGACCGACGAGGGCTGGTACGTAGACGACATCGGAGTGACCCATGCCCAGGTGCCGGGGGCTTGCAGCACCACCAGACTCATCTTCGCCGACGGCTTCGAGACCGGGGATACCTCCGCCTGGTCCTCGGTGGTGCCCTGACGGCGGCTCCCTCCCCGTCGACCCAGAGCGAAGGACTCGAGTCTGTCATCGAGCTGTAATCGCCCACGTTAGAATGTAGGCGCGTCCGCAATCTCAGGCTCGCGGGGACCGCCACAGGCCTACCCGCGTCGCTGATCGACGCCGCGACGCGACCGAGGGGTCGAGAGCGGACGCCAACGCCAGGAGGTGTGTCTTGATCAACCAGCTCTCTGCCGTCGCCCTCGTCGGCGGCGCCGGTCTGCTGTCCGGCGCCGCTCTCGCCCTCGTTCAGCCCGCCGAGTGGCCGCTCGCCGACAAGGAGATGCGCCATCCCGGCCTCGATCCGCAGCCTATTC
>CALZKB010000321.1 GCA_945787575.1 Thermoanaerobaculia bacterium
TCGAACAGAGTGAAGCTGTGCGCGAGATCCGGCTTGCGGGGATTCGGTCGCGCCACCCGGAGTTGAGCCCACGAGAGGCGGTCGCACGGTTGGTGGCTGAAGATCACGGGGTGGAGCTCCCCCGCCCGAAGTGAGCCTCACAGCGTTCCTGCAGAAGGTCATCGAGGTACTCGACGAGGCAGGAGTTCCCTACATGCTGACGGGGTCGCTGGCGGCGGCATACTACGCCGTGCCCAGGGCGACTCAGGACATCGACCTAGTGATTGAGACAGATGAGCAGGGGATCGATCGACTTGCGCAAGGTCTCCTCGAAGCGGGGTGGTACGTTGATCGAGATGCGGCCCTGGAAGCATGGCGGGGTCAGGGTCAGTTCAACGCGATCGAGCCCGAATCCGGCTGGAAGGCTGACTTCATCGTCCGAAAGAAGCGCTCTTACAGCGAGGAGGAGTTCGGGCGACGAGGGCGAATCTCAATGCTCGGTGTCGAGTTGGCGGTAGCGAGTCTTGAGGACGTCCTGATCGCGAAGCTGGAGTGGAGTCGCCTCGGGGATTCGGCCTTGCAGCGACGTGATGTGGTCCAACTCCTGGAGCGCACCTGGTCACGCCTGGACCGAGCGTATCTCGAGAGATGGATCCGGGAGCTGGGTCTGGAGTCGGAGTGGCACGCAGCCCGCTCCCGGGTGGGGGAGGGGCCGACCTCGCGCGAAGCCGAGTAGTGGAGTTGGGAAACGATAGGGCCGCGACGTCTCCTAACGATGAAGGATTGTTTCCACACTCTACGCGCGAAGGCAAGCAGAGCGAAGGATTTGAGAGTGTGGAAACGATCAGTTGGACGGAGCCGCTACGCGGTGGGTGGGGCTATGGAGGTTGAAGAGGCCGCAGGGCGGACCGCATGGTCCGAGGCGGGCGTAGTCGTGCGGCCCCGCCCACCGATGTCCTGAGCAGGGCCCGCACCTGCCCTTCCTCGGCCGGCAGAACGGAGCTGAGAGCGAGGCAGACGCAGACGGGTGCATTGACCCCCCTTGTCGTGAGGCCGTCGATCAGGCTGCGACACGAGGCGAGCCCCCATGCGCTGGAGGGGGACGTGCAAGGACCTCGACGCACCGGAGTGGGCCCCGTTCACAGTTGGGGCACAGCCGCAGGCCGCGGGGCAGGAGGTGGAGATGGAAGTCGTGGTCTGTGCCGGGCTCAGACTCCGAGGAGACGGGAGTCGCCTCAGGGTGACCGAGGGCGCTGCGGCAACACGAGAGCAGGCGAGCTCTGCCGGCGTTGGCGAGGAACCCGTAGTAGCGGATGCGGACGAAGCCCTTGGGGAGGACGTGAAGCAGGAAGCGGCGAGCGAACTCGGCCAGCGGAAGCGCAAGGGACCGGATTCGCCGGCTCCGGTAATCCTTGTAGCGGAAGGTGACGGCCTCGTCATCGACGTGCAGGAGCCGATGGTTCGAGATCGCGATCCGGTGGGTGTAACGGGCGAGGTACTCGAGCACGTGTTCGGGGTCTTCGAACGGAGGCTTGGCAAAGACGACCCACTCGGTGCGGAACGACTCGGAGAGGAGGCCCTCGAAGGCAGCTGAGCTCCGGTAGCGAGCGAGGCGGCCGTGCAGTTCGAGTCGGCTCTCTTGGAACGCGCCTCGGAGCCCGGCCACGAACTTGCCCCGGAAGAGCCGGCTCAGCACCCGAACCGGCAGGAAGAACCCGGGGCGGCAGGGCTTCCAGGTGCGTCCGTCGGCGGCCAGGCCGCCCGCGGGGACCACGCAGTGCACATGGGGATGGTGCACGAGGGTCTGGCCCCAGGTGTGCAGGATCGCGAAGAACCCGAGCCGTGCGCCGAGATGCTTCGGGTTGGCGGCGATCTCCTGGAGCGTCCGGGCCGCAGTCTTGAGCAGGAGGTCGTAGACGACCTTGGGGTTCTGCAGCGCCAGCGGCGCCAGGCACTGCGGCATCGTGAAAACCACGTGCGCGTAGGGCACCGGCAACACGTCAGCCTGGCGCGCTGCGAGCCAGGTCTTCTGGGCGCTGCCTTGGCACTTTGGGCAGTGGCGGTTGCGGCATGAGTTGTAGGAGACCTGTCGGTGTCCGCAGGCGTCGCATGCGTCGACGTGGCCACCCAACCGTGCCGTCCGGCACGCCAGGATGCGATCGGCCACGACACGTTGCTCCCAGCTCCAGGCGCACGGGTCGCTTCTGGCTCGCGTGCTCAGGTACCGCTCGAAGATCTCCGCGACCTCGTGCCGAGGTCGCTCGGCCACTTACTCGGCAACGACCTCCGCCATCAGGTCATCCAGTGGACTCCGCACGGAGCGGAGCCGGGCCGTGCCGACGTGCGTGTAGATCTGAGTCGTCCTCAGCGAGCGATGACCCAACAGCGTCTGGATCACCCGCAAATCCGTGCCCGACTCCAGCAGGTGCGTTGCGAAGGTGTGGCGCAGCACATGTGGCGTCACCGCCTTCGCGATCCCCGCGCGCTGCGCTGCCTCCCTAACCGCCCGCTGCACGGTCCGCCCCACCAGCGGACGCTCGGGCTCCTGCCCAGGAAACAGCCAGCTCCACGGACGATACGCTCGCCAGTACGCTCGTAGCGCCCCGAGCAGCACCACCGACAGGACGACCTGACGGTCGAGGTCGCCCTTGCCGTGTCGGACCGTGATCACCATCCGATCGCTGTCGATGTCCTGCAACTCGAGCCCCAGCGCCTCGGAGAGCCTAAGCCCCGCACCGTACAGCACCATCGCCACCGTCCGGTGCTTCAGGTTCCCTAAAGCCTTCAGCAGTCGAGCCACTTCCTCCCGGCTCAACACCACGGGCTGTCGTCTCTTCTTCCGTGGATACGGCAGATACGGGACCATCTCCGGCCGGTCCAGTGTCACCCCGTACAGCAAGCGCAGCGCCGCGATTGCCTGCACGAACCAGGAGCGCGACACGCCCTGCTCCTCCTTCAGGTAACGCAGGTACCTGCGCACATCCTCGTGGCTCAGCTCGTCTGGAGAACGGTTGAAGTGCCGCGCCATCTCTGCGACGCGCCTGATGTAGATCGCCTGCGTTCGCTCCGCGTAGTTCCTGATTCGCAGGTCCGCCAGCATCTGCTGCCGTAGTTCGCTCATCGGGTCCCTCCTCGACGGGGTTGCGTTGGGGAAACGCAACGTACTCCGCCATCTGGACCGACTCCGGCGCCCAGCTCTCGGGCTCACCTCAGATGTCGGGTTCAGAACCTGCCAGGAAGGCAACACCACCCACCGCGTAGCGGTTTAGTTCAACTCGTTGTTGCCGTATCACCCTGTCGCTTCCTGCCCCGACGCTCCGGGGGTTTGCGATGAAGGTGTCACTTCTACGTCACGCACCGGCACGCCGGTCTGCCACGCCGGGTCTGCAGGGCTCCAGCGCAACGTTCACCCGGGCCTCAGCCGGCGCAAGCTACGCGCCTGGCGCCCTCACTCCAGGTTGTCCAATGGACTCCGCACCGACCCGATCAGGGACTGGGCCACGTGGGTGTAGACCTGCGTCGTGCGCGCACTCCGGTGGCCGAGGAGCTCCTGGATGACACG
>CALZKB010000322.1 GCA_945787575.1 Thermoanaerobaculia bacterium
GCAGTTGTTGCTGCAGCTGGGTGTCGACGAGGCGCTTTTGATTCTCGGCCATTTCGCTGGCCATGCGATTGAAGGACAGCGCGAGCTGGCCTACCTCGTCCTTGGAGCGCACCGGCACCCGGACGTCCCAGCTGCCGGCCGCGATCCGTTCCGAGCCGGCCGTGAGCTCCTCGAGATCTCGAGTGATCCGCCGCGACAGCGGCACGACGCCGATCAACGCCAGCCCGACGAGGCCGAAACCGAGGCCGAAGTTACGTCCGGCTGTGGTCTGCAGCTCGCGAACCGAATCGCGGAGCGGGCGCGCGATGCCAAACGTGAGATCGGACTCCTCGTCATCGAGATAGGCGACTACGAAGTCGGGAGGGCTCTTTTCCTCGGTGAGGCGTCCGTTCTCGATCAGACCGGCTCGCTCGAGCGGCTCGCGGTCGGAGGGGTCGGCCAGATACACCTTGCCGTCGCGGTCGAAGGCGAACGGAATCTCCCCCTGGCTGCGATCGGTTCCCGAGAGCACTTGCGCCACGACCCGGCTCGCCAGCACGACCGCTCGCAGGCTTCCGATCTTCTCTCCCTCGATCTCGACTGGGCAGACGTAGCGCTCCCCGAGCACCTTCTCGGACTGCTGCTTGCGCTCGGCGCGGAGCTTGAGCTCGTCCTCTTCGAGGGCTGAGAGCTTCTTGAAGGCCATCGCTTTCGCTCGCGAGAGGTTCTTCCCGACCTTCTTCAGCCGCGCGCGATCGTCGGCGTCGAGCTCGTCGAGCTCGAGCGAATGCCGCATGGCCGAGAGCGCCTCTGCCGCGAGACCGACACCGGGGCCGGTGATCTCGAGCTCGCGCTTGTCGATCAGGGCGTCGTCCGTCCGCCACGCGTCGGCCAACCGGTCGGGGCTGACGCTCAGCAGCGCTTCGAGCTCGATGAGAAGCGGCTCGAAGTCCGCCTCGACGAACGGCGGCTCCGTCACCTCGGGCGCGGACGGAGCCGCAGACGGCTCCGGCGAAGACGGGATGAACTCGAGTGTGTCCACGTAGGGAGCGAGATCGATGAGCATCTCCTCGAAGTCGGTTTCGAACGTGGCTCCCTCGCTGTCGAGAGAGGCGGCCAGAAGACTCCGCCACGGAAGCCCATGCAGATCCTGCACACGGGTCGCGAGCTCGGCACGGGTCGACTCCATCTGCTCGCGAAGGCCACCCGCCAACTCCCACGTCTCGGACATCACGGCTTGCCGCAGCGCGCGGCTCGACGATAGGTACGAATACGACACGATCGCCGCCAGCGGCACGACTGACAACAGCAGGAACCACGCGACGATCTTCGTCCGCAGACTCATGACCTACTCTGCTTACGAAAACGCACGGTGTGGGTTGCAGTTCCCACGAGCTCTCGCCGGACCTACGGGGTTTCTTCAGCGAGCTCCGAGAAGACCGGTCGGCCTACGGCCAGCGCCGCCTGCACCTTGGCATGCAAGGAAAGAACCTCGGGGCGAGTCAGCTTGGCGCCAGGGCCGTCGCGTTCGATCCGATCGAGCGCCGCCCTCGCCAGGGCGACCGGCGAAGCCGTGAAGGCCGTGACCCCGCGAGGCGCTCCCACCCGTTGCAGGATTCGGCAGTACTCCGCCGCCCGGGCGAGGTCTCCTCGCGCGAGACCGAAGACGTCGGCTCGGTCGGTCGAGAGCGGCACGAAGATCCGACCCTCGCGACGATCGTCGGCGGAGTCCTTCAGCACGTTGACGAGCTGGAGACCCTCGCCGAAGGCCGCTGCGCGCTCCCGAAGCTCCAACCCGACGCTCCGGATCGACTCGAACGCGAGGAGGAAGAGGTCGGTCAGCATCTCGCCGACGATCCCCGCCACAACATAGCAGTAAGCCTTGAGATCCTCGAGATCGGAAAGCTCGATCTCGCCGACGGGAGGACTGCGGCGAACGAAGCCGGACATCCCCTGCGCCGTCCGGCGAGTGTGGCGAGCCATCACCTCCCGCACCCCCTCCGGCATGCCGAGGAGGTCGGCGATGACTTCGGGCGTGTGACGCAACAGATCGACATAGCCTTCGTGCTCGGTCGGCGCTGTCTCCAACCAGGTATCCGCCAGGCGACGGGCACCGTCGATCGATGGAGACTCCAGCAGCTCCGCGAATTCGCCGAGCGCTTGCAACCGGTGCTCCCTCGTCCACAAGACGGTGGCGTCCTCGAAGGTGTCGGCGATCCGAAAGAGCAGATAAGCGGTCGTGACCTGGCGGTCGACCGGCCTCGGTAGCAGCGGGATCGCCAGCGCGAAAGTACGGCTGGTCCGCTCCAGCAGGTCGTGGAGAAGCGCCTCCCGAGACCCGTCCGCGAACGCCTTTGATTCTCCTCCTTGGGTCTCCGTCACGCCATTCGCTCCGAGGTCGGCACCGTACTCGACTCTGACTCAGAGCGTACCGCGACCGTGCGCCGGACGCAGCGTCAGCGCCCTCCGCGGCGTCGAATCTCGACCTGCCCCAGAGCTGCGACCGAGGCGGCGCCCGAGCAGAACATCGCGATCTCGAGCTCCCGGCGAGTCCTCGCGAGCGCCGCGACGACCGCATCGGCCGACTCCACCGCGGCCCCCAGAAGGGGTTGCGCGATACCCGCTAGGTCGGCGCCCAGCGCGATCGCCTTGGCGACGTCGACCCCGGTGCGCACGCCCCCACTGCCGATCAGAGTCACTTCGCCGAGGGCGCGGAGGTCCCGGATCGATTCCGCGGTCGGCACTCCCCAGTCCGCAAAGAGCTCTCCGATCTCGGGATCCCGGGCGCGCGCCGCTTCGATTCGCGCCCAACTGGTGCCGCCGAGTCCGGCGGTGTCTAAGATTTCCACCCCGACCCCGATCAGCATCCGGGCCGCCCGCGCCGACAGACCACAGCCGATCTCCTTGACGATCACCGGAACTCCGACTCCAGCGACGACCGCCGCCATCTTGTCGACGAGCCCGCTGAAATCGCACTGCCCCTCCGGCTGAAGCGCCTCCTGCAGCGGATTCAGATGCAGCACCAGAGCGTCCGCCTCGATCATCTGGACCGCCTGCTGGCATTCGGCCACCCCGAATCCGTAGTTGAGCTGCACGGCGCCGAGGTTCGCCAGCAGCGGTACCGACGGCAGGTGGCGGCGAACGGCGAACGTTGCCGCTTGACTCGGGTCTTCGATTGCCTTTCGCTGGGATCCGACGCCGAGCGCCACCTTGGCCTCTTGGGCGCCGATCGCCAAGTGCTCGTTGAGCCGAGCCGCCTCGGGGGTGCCTCCGGTCATGCAGGAGATCACCAGCGGCGCTTCGAGCCGTTTGCCGAGAAACTCGGTCGCGGTGGTGACCTTGGCGTAGTCGAGCTCGGGCAGCGCTTGATGCTCGAGGTAGTAGTCCTCGAAAGCAGACGTCCCCAACTGCGCTCCGGATTCGAGCGCCAGCTCGATGTGCTCGGCCTTGCGGTCGCGCGTCGGGTCGATGGAATCCATGAGGTCGATGGAGGCCGAAGCGTCGCTCATCGGAAGCCTGGGCCGAGGAGCGACTCGAGGACTCGATCGTACCGCAGG
>CALZKB010000323.1 GCA_945787575.1 Thermoanaerobaculia bacterium
TCGCGAGGATGAGGTCGCTCGTTCGACAGGCGATGGAGGAAGGTGCGCTCGGGGTAGCCTCCTCGCTGATCTACGCCCCGGCCAGCTTTGCCGACACCGAGGAGCTGGTGGCCTTGGTGGAGGAGGCGGCCGCCCTGGGTGGAATCTACGTCTCGCACATCCGGAGCGAGGGTGACCAGCTCCTCGAGGCGCTGGACGAGCTGATCGAGATCGCTCGTCGCACGGGTGCGCCGGCCGAGATCTACCACCTCAAGGCCGCGCGGCCCGCGAACTGGGCGAAGCTCGAGCCGGCGATAGAGAAGATCGAGCAGGCGCGAGCCGAAGGGCTGGCGATCGCCGCCAACGTCTACACCTATCCGGCGAGCGCTACCGGTCTCGACGCCGTGATGCCGACCTGGGTGCAGGAGGGGGGCCACGAGGCGTGGGTCGAGCGGTTGCGTGATCCGACGGTTCGCGAGCGGCTGCGGAGCGAGATCGACCTGCTCCCGCCCGAGAAGATGCTCTTCGTCGATTTTCGCAGCGAGGCGCTCGAGCCGTTGACGGGTAAGACCCTCGCCGAGGTCGTGGAGCTGCGGGGTACGTCGCCCGTGGACACGGTGATGGACCTGGTGGTCGAGGACGACAGCCGGGTCGGCACGATCTACTTTTCGATGTCGGAAGACAATGTCCGCCGCAAGATCGGCCTCCCATGGGTCAGCTTCGGCTCCGACGCCGGAGCGCCGTCGACAGAGGGAGTCTTCATCGAGTCGAGCACTCATCCCCGGGCCTACGGCACCTTCGCCCGCGTTCTCGGTCGTTACGCCCGCGACGAGGGCATCCTCTCGTTGCCCGAGGCGGTGCGTCGTCTGACCTCGTGGCCGGCCTCACGGCTCGGCCTCGAACGTCGGGGAGCGCTCGCTCCGGGGAACTTCGCCGACGTCGCGGTCTTCGATCCGGCGACGGTTCGAGACCTCGCCACTTTCGAGAAACCGCACCGGTACTCGCAGGGGATGGTGCACGTCTTCGTGAACGGCCAGGCGGTCCTGCGCGACGGCGAGCCCACGGGCGCGACGCCTGGCCGATTCGTCCGGGGGCCAGGGTGGCTCGGACGCAGCAAGGAGGTAGCGTGAGGGTGAGAGGATCGACTCGAAGACTCGTCCCGGCCGCCGTTGCGGCCGTCGCTCTCGGTGGGTTGGTGCCGACGGCGATCGCTCGGGCGCAGGATGCGGAGAGCGCGACGCAGGGCGATACGCTCTCCGTTCGCAATGCCAACTACGCGATCGACGTGCGGCTCGACGCCGAGACGCGCCGACTGACCGGGCGTCAGACTCTCACCTGGACCAACACCCAGGAGCAGCCGACCCGCCGGCTCTGGTTCCATCTCTATTGGAACGCTTGGCGTAATCGTCACAGCACGTGGATGCGTGAGGACCGGATTCGGGGGCGGAGCAGCCTCGGCGACCGGGTGCAAGCGGAGGACTGGAGCTATCTCGAGGTCGACGCCGTTCGCTTGGCCGAAACCGGGCAGGACCTGACCCGCACGATGTACTTTGCTTTCCCCGACGACCGCAACGTGGAGGATCGCACGGTGATGGTCGTGCTCCTGCCGGAGCTGGTGGCGCAGGGTGAGACCGTCCGCCTCGAGATGGACTGGCGGGCGAAGGTGCCGAGGACCTTCGCCCGCACCGGATTTCGCGGCGAGTACTACTTCATCGCCCACTGGTTCCCCAAACTCGGCGTTTACGAGAGCGACGGGTGGAACTGCCATCAGTTCCACGCGGCGACCGAGTTCTACTCGGATTACGGCGTCTACGACGTGTCGATCACGGTGCCGGAAGGCTGGGTGGTGGGGGCGACCGGCCGCGAAGTCGAGGTCGGCGCGAACGGCGACGGCACGGCGACCCATCGTTACGTCGAGGAGGACGTTCACGCCTTCACCTGGACGACGAGCCCCGACTACCTCGAGCTCTGGGACCGTTTCGAGCACCCCGACCTGCCGCCCGTGGACCTGCGCCTCCTCCTGCAGCCCGAGCATGCCGCGCAAGCGGAACGCCACTTCGCGGCCACCAAGACGGCGCTCGCCAGCTACGGAACGTGGTACGGCGCCTACCCCTACGGACACCTCACGGTCGTCGATCCCGCATACGGCAGCGGCGCGGGCGGGATGGAGTACCCGACGCTCTTCACGTCGGGAACGAGGCTGTTCAACCCGCCGGGCGGCGGCCGGCCCGAAGGGGTGACGATCCACGAAGCTGGCCATCAGTTCTGGTATGGAATCGTCGGCAACAACGAGTTCGAGTACGCCTGGCTCGACGAGGGACTCAACACCTTCTCGACCGGCCGGAGCCAGCACGAAGCGTACGGTGAGTCGCTCTACGTTCATCGCTTCTTCGAGCCGCCGGGGATCCGCGGAAGCGGTTTCTTCGCCCTGACACTCGACGGCTTCGACTACGGCGGCAGGCCACACGTCAACCGAATCGAGCGCTACCGGACCACCGCCAGCGACGACTTTCAATCGACGCCGACCTGGCGCTACTACCCGGCGAGCGCGGGCAACATCAGCTACAGCAAGACGGCGCTGTGGCTCTCCACGCTCGAGAACTGGCTCGGGTGGGAGAGCCTGCAACGCATCCTCTCGACCTTCTTCCAGCGGTGGGGCTTTCGCCATCCGACGGACCAGGACTTCCTCGAGGTGGCGGAGGAGATGACCGAGCAAGACGTTGGCGGATTCCTGAAGCGAGTGATGGGCTCCGGTCAGTTCGACTACGCGATTCAAGAGGTGGCCACCTTCTCCGCCGCCAACGAGGGATGGGTGGGGGAGGGCGAAGAACGGACCCTCGTCGAGGGGCGGGAAGATGACGATGAAGAAGCAGCCGTTTTCAGGAGCGAGGTGGTCGCGCGTCGTCTCGGCGAAGGGGTCTTCCCGGTTGAGGTGGCGTTGGTGTTCGAGGACGGCCACGAGATCCGCAAGAAGTGGGCGGGTCAGGCTCGGTGGAAGCTGTTCGTCGAGGAGTACTCCTCCCGTCTCGAATACGCCGTCGTCGATCCCGATCGGATCCTCGCCCTCGACGTCGACCCGAAGAACAACAGTCTGCAGGTGACCTCTGAAGCCGCCCTGCCCGCGGCCAAGTGGGCGGCACGCTGGACGGTCTGGTTCGAGGACTTCCTGGCCTCGTTCGCGGCGTTCGTCTGACAAGGGAGTCGTTCGTGATCGCCAGAGCCCTCGCTGATGGATCTCGCTTGGTGACCAGGTCGTGGTCGCTGCTCGTCTCCCTTTGGTTCGTCCTTCTGCTGAGCGCGCTGCCGGCGGGGCTGTGGATGCGAGCCTCGATCGAGGACGACATCGGCAAGAGCCGGATCCACTCGGAGCTTCGCCAGCGCATGGACATGGAGTGGTTGGCGGGGTTCCAGGAGCGGAAGGGCGAGCTCGGCGCCACGCTCCGTCCGGAGAGCGCCAGCCGCTTGGACTTCCTCGGCAACTTCGAGTCGCTGCTGACGGGACGGCTGTTCGAGGCGGCGCCCGGTCTCGTGGCGGCCGGAGT
>CALZKB010000324.1:0-3519 GCA_945787575.1 Thermoanaerobaculia bacterium
CGGCGAGCTCGACGAGCTGGTGATCCATGAAGGGCACGCGAGCCTCGACCCCGTGGGCCATGCTCAGACGGTCCGTCTTCCACAGGATGAAGCCAGGCAGGCGGGTCTTGGCCTCGAGGTAGAGGGATTGATTGAGCGGATGCAGGCCCTCGACCCGCGATTCGAGTCCGGCGGCGACCCTGCCGTCGACCTCTGCCCCCACACTGGCCAAGGGCTCGGCGAGTAGTGGCTCGAGGAGAGAGTCGAGCAGATGCCAGGTGTCGTACCACGCGGGATAGCAGCCGAAGCGCCGCGTCGTCTGCTGCCGCCTCTTTCTGGCGTGCAGGGCCGCCAGCAGGCGCAGGTGACCGTCGGGGTAGCGGTCGCCCAGCAGCCGGCGATAGGAAGCGAGCCGGCCCGACTCGTCATCGATCTCCGGTTCGTCCGCCTGCCGGCGAAGGGCGTCCTCCCGAAAGCACGAGTAGCCGGCAAGAATCTCGTCCGCGCCGTCGCCGGTGTAGACCACCTTGTAGCCCTGCTCCCTGACCAATGACGAGAGCGACAGGAGCGAGAGGTCGACGGCCATCCTCTGCGGCTGCTCCAGGTGGTAGACGCACTCGCGCAACTGCCGCAGACGGTCCTCCGGCCCGCTCTCCGCCTGCTGGGTGACGAGATTCTCGACCTCCAGCTCACGCGCCGTCCGCCGCGCGATCCTCGATTCATCATAGAGCGCCGAAGGAAAGCCGATGGTAAAGGTCTTTACGGCGTCCGGATAGTGACGCTTGAGCAGGAAGGTAGTGGTCGTCGAGTCGATCCCGGCGGACAGGTACGCGCCGATCGGAACCTCACCTATCGTGTGGCACGCCGCGGCCGCGTCGAGGGTGTCGTCGAAGCGCTCGAGCCAGAAGGTCGGGTCGAGGCTCTCGTACTCGCCGTCGCGCGGAAACCGCAGGTCCCAGTACTGGCGGATTCGTGGCTCGGCACCGGGCTCGATTGCCAGCCAGTGACCGGGCGGCAGCTCGACGACCGACTCGAACGGCGTCCAAGGAGGCACGGCGAACTGGTAGTGGAAGTAGTCGCGCACAGCCCGGACGTCGAGCTTCGGCTCGACGAGGCCGCTGGCGAAAAGTGCCTTCGCCTCCGAGGCACCCACCAGGGTCGTTCCACTCCAGTGATAGAAGAGCGGCTTGATACCTAGGCGATCGCGAGCCAGGAAGAGCCGATCCGTCGGCTGCTCGTGAACGAGGAACACGAACATCCCCCGCAGCTTCTCCAAGCAATCGGCACCGTCGCGCTCGAACAGCCGGAGCACGACCTCGGTGTCCGAGCGCGTCGCAAACGTCACACCGTCCCGGCTCAACTCTTCGCGCAGCTCCCGGTAGTTGTAGATTTCGCCGTTGAACAGGACGACCAAGCGGCCATCCGGCGTCGACATCGGCTGGCCTCCGCCCTCGACGTCGACGATGCTCAGTCGGGCGTGGCCGAGGGCCGCGCATCCACGCTCGAGCGTCCGCCGCTGATCGGGACCCCGGTGCTCCAGGGCTCTCACCATTCTGCGCACCCGAGCACGCTCCGCCGGGCGGCCGTCGACGTGGTAGATGAATGCGATGCCGCACATGTCAGTCGACGGCGGGAGCCCCGGCCCCGCTAGACGCCCTTGCGAGGTCGCTCAGCGGGTGGCACCTCGCCAAGTGCCAGGATACCGGCTCGCCTCTAGGGTCGCAATTGACGCGAAGTGCGCATAGACCTGCGAGTGTTGCAGGCTCATCTCTTAAGGCGTAGCCTGAGACCTCGAACAAACGTCCCGGCGGAACACAGACTGGCAGAGGTGCGGCGAAAGGAAGATCGCCATGTCCAATGACTCGACGCATGAGTTAGACCCGGATGGCACGGCAGCGCTGCCCGACTCCGGTCACGACGCGCGCGTGATTGGTCACTACCGCCTCCTACAACGAGTCGGTGAGGGTGGCATGGGCGAGGTTTGGGAGGCCGAGCAGCTCGAGCCGGTCCAGCGTCGCGTGGCCCTCAAACTCATCAAGCGCGGTATGGACTCGTCTAGGGTGATCGCCCGCTTCGAGAGCGAGCGCCAAGCCTTGGCCTTGATGGACCACCCGAGCATCGCGAAGGTCTATGACGCCGGCACGACCGAACGCGGACGACCCTACTTCGTCATGGAGCTGGTCCACGGGGTGCCCATCACGGAGTACTGTGACCGGCATCGGCTTAGCGTACGGCAGCGCCTCGAGCTTTTCACCCAGGTCTGTGAGGGCGTCCAACACGCCCACCAGAAGGCCATCATCCACCGCGATGTAAAACCTTCGAACATCCTCGTCACCAATCAAGAGGGCGCCCCGGTGCCGAAGATCATCGATTTCGGCGTCGCCAAGGCCACGGCGCAGCGCCTGACCGAGCGCACGCTCTTCACCGAGCTTGGGCAACTCATCGGCACACCCGAGTACATGAGTCCGGAACAGGCGGAGCTGAGCGGCGAAGACATCGACATCCGCACCGATGTCTACTCGCTGGGGATGGTGCTCTACGAGCTGCTGGTCGGGACACTACCCTTCGACCCAACAGAGCTCAGAAAAGCCGGTCTGGTAGAGCTCCAACGCAAGATCCGCGAAGAGGATCACCCCAGACCCAGCACCCAGCTCAGTGGGGTGGGCGACGCTTCGACCGGGGTTGCCCACAACCGCAGCACCAGCCCGCCAGCTCTGATCAGGAGCCTGCGCGGCGACCTGGACTGGATCGTTCTACGAGCGCTCGAGAAAGACCGAAATCGGCGCTACGAAACAGCCCATGCTCTCGCTCTGGACGTCCAGCGATTCATGGATCACGAACCGGTAGAGGCACGCGCGCCCAGCGCAAGGTACCGGCTCGTGAAGTTCATCCGACGACACCGCGTCGGCGTTGCCGCTCTGAGCTTCGGCTTCATCTCGCTGCTGGTGACCGTCATCGTCACCTCTGTCAGTCTCATTCGGGCCACCAAGGCGGAGCAGCTGGCTCGCGAGGAAGCGGATCGCGCTACGGCCGTAACCTCCTTTCTGGAGGCCATGCTCTCGTCTGCGGACCCTGCCCAGGACGGACGTGAGGTGCGGGTCGTGGAAGTGATCGACCGCGCTGCGGAAGAGGCTGGTTCGAGATTCGCCAACCAACCTGTCACCGAGGCGACGGTGCGGGAGACGCTTGCCAAGACGTTCCTGGCCCTGGGCCAGTACAAGCCGGCCGCTGAGCAGTTCGAAAATGTCCACCGCATCCGAATCGCGCATCTCGGCCAGGCGCATGCCTCCACGGTGGAGGCGGCGATCAACGTGGCCGCCGCCGCTTTCTACTTGGGTGACCTGGAGAGGGCGGAAGAGCTGGGCCGGCAGGCTGTCGAAGTCGCCACCGAGTCGCTCGGACCCGCCGACGAGCTCACGCTCGAGGCCAGCTCGAACCTGGCGGTGTTCTTGACCTCCCGCAGCAAGTACGCGGAAGCGGAACCCGTGTATCGAACGCTTCTCGAGTCGGCTCGGAGCCGCTACGGAGAGGATCACCCGA
>CALZKB010000324.1:3530-4519 GCA_945787575.1 Thermoanaerobaculia bacterium
CCTCGAACACCTCCGGAAACAGGGTGAGCTGACGGAACCGGAGTCTCTGTACCGCCAGACCATCGCCGGACGGACAAGGGAGTTCGGACCCGATCATCCGGAGACGCTCAATGTCCAGCACAATCTGGCGATTCTGTTGAACGAGCAGGGCAAAAGCGCCGAGGCGGTGCGGCTCCATCGCGAAATCCTCGACACCAAGCTTCAGGTGCTGGGCCAGGAGCACCCGAAGACGCTCTCGTCGATGAATGGACTGGGACAGGCTCTGACGGATCTAGAGCAGTTCGAGGAAGCCGTCTCTATCTTCCAACGGCTTATCAGCCTGGCGGACGAGACATACGCGGAGTCGCACCGGCTGAGGTATTCCTTTCGCAGGCACTACGGCGTCTGCCTTCATCGTATGGGGAGGACTGCGGAGGCCGAGGAGGTCCTGCTCGAGTCCTATCTGGGCTTGACCGACTCGGTGGGAGCTTCGCATGATGAAACCAGGCAGGTCGCGCGGCAGCTGGTGGAGTTCTACGAAGCTGAAGGACGGCCCGAGAAAGCCGCCGAGTACCGCGCTGTCCCTGTCGTAAACCCCGTCCGGTAGATTGTGCGGTAGCTTCGGCTCTGATCCTCCGATGGGTTTAGGAGAAGAGGCGGGGGCCAAACACGTGGGTGTCCTCGAGCTTGTAGATGCTCGTCGGGCCGTCCTGATTGTCCCTCCAGCATTTCCAACTGTTGGGAACACCCATTGGGGTGGGAAGGGGACCGACGACCGCTGCTGGAAGTTGACGTCGAGTTCCGCTCTCGAGCCTCTGAGGATTAGCCCCAACAGTTGCCAGTGCTTGCGCGCGTGGTATCGTCGAGCCTTGCGCGACAGATTGGAGGAAGTATGCGTCACTATGCGATGGCCCTCGGCGGCCTGATTGCCGATGTTCCGTGTCGAGCCGCACGACTACGAGGTCGAGCGGTCGGTGCGAGACGCCGGGGGAGCGCTCCGGCCATGCGAA
>CALZKB010000325.1 GCA_945787575.1 Thermoanaerobaculia bacterium
CGGGTAGTGCTCGACGACGACTCGCGCCGCCGCGCCGCCTGCTTCGAGCCGCCCGGCGAGCCCCAGCGGGTCGACGTCGAGATGACCTTCGAGGTCGTACTGCTCGACATGCCAGAGACCGCCGCCCATCCGATCGTGCTGGCGAGCTCCGCCGACGGCGCAGAGGTTCTCGAGCTCGAGGTGAGCGTCGACGACAGCGGCCAGCGATTGCGTCTCAAGGCGTTCCCGCGGTTGGGAGCACCGCTCCAGTCAGCGTGGAGCCCGCCGCTCGCCGCCGGCCGCCACCTGCTCCGCATCCACTCCTGGAGCGCGACCTACGAACCGTCGCGCAACGGCGGTGCCAGACTCTGGATCGACGGCGTTCTGAGAGCCGACCTAACCGGGCTCGACAACTTCGACCAGCGTCCTGCCGAGCTCTGCATCGGCGCACCCGAGGCGGTCCATCCCGACACCACCGGCGAGTACGTCTTCCACGATCTCGTCTGGCGCCCGTAACCCGAAGACCCCTACCAACCTGTGGATCGGTTTGAACTGACGTTCCGGCCCGCGTCCGACGGATTCAGGCGAAGAAGGCCTTCTTTCCGGAATGGGGTTGGGACGGGCTGGCCATTCTGGAAAGAAGGCCTTCTTCGCCTGAATCCGCCAGACGCGCGACGACAGCTCGGGCCCGATCGCGTCAGGCCGCGCGGCGGCGGCCCGTGGTCGTGCCGGCGATGTACTCGACGACCTGGGCGACGATCCCGGGGTCGCGCAAGATCCGCCGGTGCCCCAGCCCGTCGGTAACCCGCAGCTCGGCCCGCGGCCAAGCCGCGACCAGGCGCTCGACCTCCTCGAGATGAACTTCCCGGTCGCCCCGATCGTGCAAGGCGAGAAGCGGCTGTTCGAGCTCGCGAGCGACCGCCGTGGGGAGCAGGTCCTCGAACCGGATGTCGAAGCGCTCCTCGATCGAGCGCTGGGCGTCGCCGATGACCGGCTCGGGCAGTCCGATCAGACGGCCGATCACCCAGAGGAAGTGCCCGACGTCATCCGGCGGGGCGAGGTAGACCATCCGATCGATCGGTGCATCGTCGGCCGCGGCGAGGGTTGTGGCGGCCGCACCCATCGAGTGGGCGATGACGGTGTCCGCTCCTCCCAGCCACTCGGCGACGTCCTGTACCGCCTCGACGGCGTGAACGAGACCGGCTCGTTTGCCCGAGGAGTCGCCGTGAGCCGGAAGGTCGAACCAGTTGACCTCGAATCCGGCCTGGACGAGTGGATCGATAAAGGCGCCGAGCTGGCTGCCGCGTCCCGACCAGCCGTGGACGAGCAGGATCTGCGGCCCGCCGAGGCCGATCGACCGGACCGCCAGCTCGTAGGCGCCCGAGCGCACCGTGTAGCGCGCGGCGCCGCGGGTCCAAGCGATCTCACGCTCAGGAATGGGAGCGCGCAGCGGCGTGACGAAACCGTCCGCGAACTTGCGGGCCGTGAAATTCGGGGCGATACGGGCCGACGTCTGCATCAGGGTGCGAGTCAGCTTCGGGAATCGAACGTTCGTGCTTTTTTGTAGGTCTACGTGCCGTTCTGTAATCATCGAATCGGTAGCCTCAATGGGTGTGGTCAACGGGCCGGGCGTCGGCGATCAGCCGCTCGAACTGCCGCGCGGCGCGCTCGTCGGAGCGCTCGTCGCGCAGCAGCCGGCTCGAATGGTGGAAGGCGAGGATGATCGAGTAGAACTCGTAAGCGAACTGCTCGGAGTCGAAGTCGGCGCGGAAGTGACCCTCCTCCACCGCCAGATCCGCGGCGCGGGCCAGGCCGGCGAGCCACTCCTTCTGGTAGTCGACGAGGCGTTCGCGGAGAGGGCCGTGGCGGTCATCGAGCTCGTTGGCGGCGGCGATGAACAGGCAGCCGTCGGCATTGGCGACGTGCCCCCTCGCCCACTCGAGCCAGCTCTCGAAGAAGGCCCGGACTCGCGGTTCCCCACGAGGCGCCTTGAGAGCCGGGTGCATGACCCCCTCGAGAAAGCGGTCGACCGCGGTCTCCAGGACCGCCACCTGGAGATTCTCCTTGGACCGGAAGTGGCCGAAGAGGCCCGACTTCGAGAGCCCGGCAGCCTTGGCCAGGTTACCGATGGTCAGCCCTTCGAAGCCGACCTTCGAGGCCAGGGTGAAGGCGTGGTCGAGGACCAACGCTCTGGTTGTGGCGCCTTTCGACATGACGGGGATAATAGTACGACCGATCGTGCTTTTTTGTCAAGGGCAATCTCAGCGCCGCCCCGGATCGTCCCCCTTCTACTGTAGCCGGGGGACCCGTGCCCCCGGACGGCTGGAGCTCGGCGGCGCGGCAGCGCGCCACCGCGCGACTTCTGCCGCCCGGCGGAGATCCCGGCGGGGTCGTCGTCGACCCGCTGTTCGCGAGCTCGGGTATCGAGTCCGAGGTGGTGACCGCGGCCGAGCCGCTCGAGCCTTCTGGCGACCGGTCTCGACCCATTGGCCGGGCGCCGTAGCGGCTCCGCGGCGGGATCCGAGCCTCAGCCTCTGCTCGAGGTGCACGAGGCAAGATTGCGCCCGCCGATCCGCCTGCCGAGCAATGGCCGATCATCTCGCCCGCGGAACCAAGAAAAAAGCGCCCCCCGAGCCAGGCTCGAGGGGCGCCGAGAAACACCGAGGTCAGATCAATCGCGGTCGCCCCAATCGAGGCTCACCCCCTTGCCGGCGTCAACCCCGCTCAGCGCGCTCAGATCGAGCTCTTCGCCGCCACCGACGCCGTCGGAGATCAGCACCACCACCCACTCGCCGGGGAAGCCCGACGCGCTCAGGGTGATCGTGTTGTCGCCCGGGTGCATCGACTCGGCGACGTCGATCAGCTCCTCCTGATCCGGCAGCAGGTCCATGCCGTAGCGACCGCTACGGTTGACCACCACCCCGATCCGGTGCACTCCGGGAGAGCCGTTCTGCACCGAGATGAAGCTCTCCTGCTGCGGAATCCCGCGGAAGGTCTGGCTGACTCGACTCCGCCCGCGCGGTATCCGCAGCCGCACGAGCACCGGATCGCACACCGTTTTGTTGCCCGCCACGTCGGTGACCGACAGCTCCAGCTGCGCCGGCAGGGACTGGTCGACCTTCTCGGCCGTCACCAGCACCACGTCGTTGGTCCCCGGCGCGAACGGCGGGATGTCGACCGTTGCGTTCTCGAGCACGGTGACGAGGATATCGTCGAGACCCGAGTCGACATCCTGGGTCGTCACCTCGATCGTCATCGGCGGGCCCGGATCGAAGTTGGAGAGGAAGCACTCGGGCGGCGTCTCGTCGTCAGGCGGCTCGCATACGTCGGTATCCTCGTCGCAGGTCTCACCCGGAAGACACGGGTCGCCCGACGAATCGCACGCGTCGGTGCCCTCGTTGCAGCTCTCCGTCCCGTTGCAGAACTCGCCGTCGTCGCCGCACGGGTCGCCCGAGGAATCGCACGCGTCGGTGTCCTCGTTACAGCTCTCCGTCCCGTTACAGAACTCGCCGT
>CALZKB010000326.1 GCA_945787575.1 Thermoanaerobaculia bacterium
GCTCACGATCCGTCCGGCGTCTTCGACGTGCACTTGCACCGTGCGGCCGCCGAACCCCGAGTGGGAGACGGTCAGTTCGACCGCCACCGAAGCCCCCTCCAGCACGCGGCGTGGGGTCTCGACGCGGCCGAGCTGGATGTCGCGGTCGAACCGCTCCTGGCCAACCCCGACCACGTGGACCGGGACCCGCGCGGCCTGCAGTTGCAGCAGCGGTTCCGTGAGCGAGGTGCCGCCGTTGTCGCCCCCGTCGCTGATCACCACGATTCCCGCCAGCGGGACGGCCGACAGTTCGCGCTGCACGGTGGCGAGCGCCTCACCGAGGTCGGTCCGCCGTCCGGAGACCGCGAGCTCTTCGGCCCCCTCGATCCGTTCGACCGTCTCGGAGAACCGGAAGAGACGGACCTTGAAGCGGGCCGCGAGGGCTGTGAGGAGCGCCCCGTCTTCGCCCAGCGCGGCGGCGGCGACGTCGCTGCGCGCCCGCCCGTCGAGGTCGGCAATGCGCATCGATCGTGAGTCGTCGATCAGCACGCCGAGGAAGTTTTGCTGCGGCACCACGGTGGCGATCATCAGCGCCGGTCCCGCGAGGCTGAACAGGAGCGCCGCCAGCGCCCCGAGCCGCAGCCCGGCGAGCACGAGCCGATCTCGGGTCGCGAGCCGCCGTGCACGCCAGTAGAAGGCAACGGCCAGCAAGGCCGCTGCCAGTCCCAGCAGGCCGACGATCCAGAACGGCCATGGTGCCACGAACGTCAGGTCGCCCCGGTCGAACACGACCGGCCGGTACTTGAACAGGAATTGGAAGACGGTCTCGAACACTCAGCAGCCCTTCATCACCACACGTGCTTCATTGACAATCGTGACGCCTCCGGCGCGTCCACCCGTCGGCCGTTACCGGCTCATCCCATAGATGATCATATTTACGCCGAGCTGGTAGGCGAAGTTGGAGAAGGGCAGTGGGTAGAAAGGGTCTTCGGCCCACTCCCAGGCGTCGCCGAGGTCGCTATTCCAGTTGATCAACACCATGAGGCGGTCGGCGTCGTCGAAGATCCCGCGCAGGTGCGGGACGAAGCCGTCGTACTCCCAGGTGGGCCCTCCGGTCCGCCCCTGCCACACGTTCGGGACCTGCCGAACTTCGTCGATCCGGTAGAACGTCCGCAACAGCGGGTGCTCCATCGGTATGTCGACGATCGTGTATTCCGGGAAGACCCGGCGCATCTCGCGCTCGAAGTTGGCCCACTGCCTGGACCCCCAGAAATCGTCGACGACCAGAAAGCCTCCCGCGAGCAGGTAGCTTCGAAGCCCCTCGATTTCCGTGTCGGTGAGCGCCATCGCGCCGACCTCGACTGCGTAGAGAAACGGGTAGCGGCGGAGGTCGGGGTCGTCGAGCCGCATGGGATGCTCGAGTTCGTACGCGTCGATGTTGGTCAACCGGGTGAGCCCGATCAGGAACTGGACGTCGGCCTTGGGATAGTCCGTACTCCAGCTGCCGCGGCGCCGGCGGAAGCTGCCGAAGTCGCCCCGACGAAAGTCGGTGTACGCCGCCCGCGTGAAGTAGAACGCCCGCCCATCGGGGTAGCCCACCGGGACGCGTCGTAGTGCAGCGGCATCGGGCGTCTGAATGCTCGCGTCACTCGCCGGTCCGGCGACCAGTAATCCGCTGAGGGATGACAGGAGAAGGGCAACGCGCATCAGCGCTCTACTCACCAACGTAGGGAATAGTTCCGGTTTGCGATGGCGCAACGCCCTGAGGCTCAGACGGTTAGACGGCGCTAGACGGACAGCGGCTTGTAGGGGGCGGGGGGGCTAGGACGCCTTCTTGCTGGTCTTGCGGCGGGATGCCGTCTTCTTACTCGATTTCTTTTTGGCAACCTTCTTCTCCGACGCGTCGCCGGCAGCGGACTCGCCCTGCTGGAGGCTCTGCTTGAGCGCGTCCATCAGATCGATGATCTGGGTGGTCGGCTCTTCCTCGGGTGCGGCGGTGATCTCCTCGCCTTGCACCTTCCGCTCGATCTGCTCGAGGATGCGCTGGCGCACCTCGTCCTGGTACTTGGTGGGTTCGAACGAATCGGACGCCGCCTGTTTAATGAGCTGTACGGCGAGCTGCAACTCCTCGTCCTTCACTTCGCCCGCTTCCATCTCGACTTCGGAGAAGTGACGGACCTCGTCGGAGTAGTAGAGCTGCTCCATGGCCAGCCCGTCTTCGAGCGGCCGGACGAGCACCAGATACTGCTTGCCCCGCGCTGAGTAGCGCGCGAGAGCGGTCAACCCGGTTTCGTGCATGGCGCGGCTCAGGAGGCGATACGCCCGCGCACCGCCCTTGTCGGGCCCGAGGTAGTAGATCTTGTTGTAGAAGACCCGGTCAACCAATTCCGCCGGGACGAACTCGACGATTTCTACCGACTCGCTCTTCTGCTGCTCCAGCGCCTTCAACTCCTCGGGCGTGAACAGCACATATTGGTTCTTCGCGAACTCGTAGCCCTTGACCATCTCCTCGCGCGGGACCACTTCGCCGGATTTGGTGGAGATGTACTGCTGTTTCACGCGGGCGCCGGTTTCCTTTTCCAGCCAGTTGAAACGCACCGCGGACTTGGACTCGTTGGCCGAGAACATCTGGATCGGAACCGAAACGAGTCCGAACGAAAGCGTGGCGGAGCCAATGGGACGTGCGCTCATGGGGCCGCTACTATAGGATTTCCCGATCATGGGCGCAACTGGAAACGGGTCTGAAGACCTCCTAAATCGTTACCGCGCAAAGCGTTCGCCCGGCGTCACCCCCGAGCCGGTCGGGGCGGTAAGCCCGGCCGAAGGGCGCCTGTTCGTGGTGCACAAGCACGCGGCGACCCGTCTCCACTGGGATCTGCGACTGCAAATGGAAGGCGTGCTGCGGTCGTGGGCCGTCCCAAAGGGGCCGTCGGCCAATCCGGAGGACAAGCGCCTGGCCGTCCACGTCGAGGACCACCCGCTCGAGTACGGCGACTTCGAGGGGGTCATCCCGGAGGGGAACTACGGGGCCGGCGCGGTGATCGTGTGGGATCGCGGGGAGTGGGTGCCGCTCGAGGATCCGGTCGAGGGGCTCGAGAAGGGGAAGCTGTTGTTCGAGTTGCGCGGCTACAAGCTACGCGGCCGGTGGACGCTGGTGAAGATCAAGCGGGCGGAGCAGGAGTGGCTGTTGATCAAGGAGCGGGACGCGCTCGTTCGCGAGGACGGGGACGTGTGGCAGGAGGGGTCGGTGCTGTCCGGTCTTACGGTCGACGAGTTGAAGGCCGGCAGCGATCGATCCGCACAAGTCCGCGAGCGACTCGAGACGCTCGGGGCGCCGGCAGCCCCGGTCGATCCTCGGGGCGTCGAGTTCATGCTCGCCGAGTCCCGTCCCGATCCGTTCTCCCGCCCGGGGTGGATCTACGAGTTGAAATACGACGGCTACCGGATCCTTGCCGCGGCGAGCGGTGGTGACGCGCGGCTCCTGTCGCGCAACGGGCACGACATCACCGAG
>CALZKB010000327.1 GCA_945787575.1 Thermoanaerobaculia bacterium
TGCCGGTGCGCTCTCGTTCCCGCCGCTGAATCGCGAGGACGTGCTCCTTGCTGTCGCGGGCGAGGGAACGCTGCTCGTCGAGCGCCCGATCGATCGCCGAGCGGATCACTCCCCCGTCGCGCAGCTTGGCCGGCGGCTGCTCGACGAGTACGCGGTCGAGCTCCCCGGCGGCGTCGGCGACGGCGTCGACGGCAGCGATCTCCCGCAACAGCGAGGACTGGAGCCCTTCGAGCTCGGCAAGCAGCGTCGGGGCGGCGAGAAGCGTGTCGCGCAAAGCCCCGACTTCGCGAGGCGGGATCGTTCCGAGAACCGCTCGGGTGAGAAGGCGCTGCAGGTCGCCGACGCGCTCGAGGCCCGCCATCACCCGTTCCCGCCGGCGCTCGTCGGCAACCATCTCGGCGACCGCCTCGTGGCGTCGCTCGATGGCGATCGAGGCGGTCAGCGGCCGCCGCAGCCAATCGACGAGGAGCCTGGCGCCGGCGGCCGTCTTCGTACGGTCGACGACCGACCGCAACGTGCCCGTTCGCCGGCCGCCACGAAGGGTCTCGAAGACCTCGAGATTCGCCAGAGTCGTCGCGTCGAGGAGCAGCCCCCGCCCCGTCGCCTCCACCGTCAGCTCGCGGACGTGCGTCAGCTCGCTGTGCTGCGTCTGCCGGGCATACGCCAGGGCCGCCGCCGCCGCCAGCACGGCGGGCTCTCCCGTTTCGAGATCGAATCCCCGGAGGGTTTGCACGCCGAGCTGCTTCTCGAGCTCCTCCGCCGCTCGCTTGGGGTCGAACCAGCGGTCGCCATCGATCGGCGTCCGGCACGCAGCTCCCTCGATCCACTTTCGAATCGGAGCCGGAAGCCCCTCCCCCTCCTCGAACAGCACCTCCCGCGGCTGGAGCATGGTGAGATCGTCGACCGCCTGCTCGCCGGAATCCCAGCGGAGGACCTGGAAGTCCCCAGTCGAGATGTCGAGGAAGGCGCCAGCGCCGGCATTGCCGTTCCAACGAACGCTTCCCAGGTAGTTCGAGCTCTTACCGTCGAGCAGCGCCGGGTCGGAGAGGGTGCCCGGGGTCACTACCCGGGTCACCTCCCGGCGGACGAGCCCCTTGGCCTGCTTGGGGTCTTCGACCTGCTCGCAGATTGCGGCCTTGACCCCGGCCTTGACCAGCTTGGCGAGATAGACTTCGAGGGCGTGGTGCGGCACGCCGCACATCGCTACCTCGTTATCGCTCCCCTTGTGCCGGGCGGTAAGCGTGACCTCCAGGATGGGAGCGACCTGCGCCGCGTCCTCGAAGAACACCTCGTAGAAATCCCCCATGCGATACAGAACGACGGCATCCGGATGCTGCGCCTTGGTCTCGATGTAGTGGCGCAACATCGGCGTCAGCTGGCCGGACTTGGGCATGGGCGAAGAGTATAGCCGGACGATGAGCGCCCCTCGTGACGGAGAGTCCCTCCTCGTGCTCGACTCGGGCTCGCCGATCGTCAGCGTCGCGGTAGGAACCGCTCGCGGCGGCGCCATCGCCACACGCTCGATCGAGATCGCGCACTCCTCGGAGGCGATCTTGCGCCTCATCGACGACGCGCTCGCGGCAGCGGGCATCGCCAAGACCGCTCTAGGCGGACTCGTCGGCCTAATCGGCCCCGGCAGCTTCACCGGCCTGCGGGTCGGGATGGCGACCCTTCTCGGCTTGCACCAAGCGCTCGGCATACCGGCCACCGGAGTCTCGACCCTCGAGGTGATGGCGCTCGCCCCAAGGCGTTCGAGCGGGTCGATCATGGCCGTGGTCAACGCCCTCCGGGGCGAGTGGTTCACCCAGCTCTTCGGCAGCTCACGTGTCGCCGAAGCCCCGAGCCTCCGCCGAGCCGGGGAGATCTCGGCGCTCGAGCCGGATTCGGTGGTCGGCCACGGCCTGACTGAGCTGGCGCGGTCGCTACCGCCGGCCACCGAGGTCGTGGAAGCCGCGAAGCTGGCACCTCTCGCCTTCGACCATCTGGCGACCCGAGCCGTAGAGTGGGAGCCCAGCGCCCTGCTCGAGCCTCTATACCTGCGCCCCCCCGCGGCGGCTCTTCGCGGGCCTTCGTAGTCGTTCGGGACGGCTGGCAAGGTGGGCCGAGCGGTCCCCGACGCCGCACTCCGGCCGGCATCCACATCCTGCTCGGCTCCTCTCGCGCCTTCCGCGCGAACCTTGTCGGGTGCCTTTGGCTGGTGATATCCTGCGACCGACGTGACCATGAGCGCGCCATGGACTCTCGGCAGTAGAAGGCAGCATGCCCCCGAAGTCCCGATGACAGATCCGAGGAGCTCCGGCCTTGACGGCTGAGTCGGGTTCCGTGTCGTCTACGCGTGTCCTACGAGACCAGGGTTCGAGTCCTTCCGCGCGGACCGTGGTCGCCATCACTCACCCGAGGAGGTTTGCCAGAATGCCCGACCCAAGCCTGACGCAGGAGCTGCTCGAAACCAATGGTGAATTCCGCCGTCTCTACGATGAGCATCAAGACTGCGAGCGGCGGCTCCAAGATCTCCGCGAAAAAGGGTCGCTCTCCGAGCACGACGAACTCTCCGTCAAACAGATCAAGCGGCACAAGCTGTTCCTGAAGGACCGAATGGAAGAGATCTCCCGGTCCTCCCCCAAAGTCGCGGCCTCGGCCTAGTCCACGCGCCGACTTCGACTCACCGGGATCTCAACCGATGAGGTTCGCCCGAGAGGCTTTGCCCTTCGTGCTCCCGGTGGTCTTGCTGGCGATCGCGCTCGTCGGATTCGGCAGACCCAAGACCGGGGTGGTCGTCGCGGTCCTCGCTCTCGCCATCCTCCTCTTCTTCCGGATTCCGACGCGGCCCTCTCATCCCGATCCGACGGCGGTCCTGGCGCCGGCCAACGGGATCGTCACTCTCGTCGACGAGGTCGTCGAGCCGAGTCTCGGCGACGAGCCAGTTCAGCGCGTCGTCACCTTCCTTTCGGTATTCGATGTGCACGTTCAGCGTTCGCCGGTGTCCGGCCGGGTCATCGAGAGCCTCTATACCAAGGGGCGCAAGATCGCCGCGTTCCGGGCAGACGCCGGAGACGTCAACGAGAACCAGTGGACGGTGATCGAGTCC
Organism: Thermoanaerobaculia bacterium; assembly: GCA_945787575.1. GTDB lineage: Bacteria > Acidobacteriota > Thermoanaerobaculia > Multivoradales > JAHEKO01 > CALZKB01. The sequence goes on from CALZKB010000327.1 coordinate 3,089, forward strand.
GACGATGGCGAGCGGTTCGGCGTCCGGCAGATCGCCGGGATGCTCGCGCGCAGGGTCGTGAGCTTCGCCGAGGTCGGTGACTCCTTTGAGCGCGGGGAGCTGATCGGCCTCATCAAGTTCGGCTCGCGAGTCGATCTGCTCGTCCCCCAGGCGTACACCGTCGAGGTCGAGCGAGGGATGCGGCTCCACGAGGGCGCCACCTTGGTCGCGACTCCGAGGTCCACCGCTCCCTGAGGAAGGCGGCAAAGCCGACGCTCTCCCGCGGTCTCTGGACCGGCTCTACGCGCCACCTTCGGCGGCGTGCGGGTCGTCCCGTCGGACGATGTAGTCCTCGACCATCAACAGGTTGTCGTCACCGGCTCGACGGACGACGGAGAGCAGCGCGTTCATCGTCGAAACC
>CALZKB010000328.1 GCA_945787575.1 Thermoanaerobaculia bacterium
AGGGAGGGCATCGCCTTCGTTCTCGGCCACGCCCTCTACATGAAGGCCATCCACGGGGCCAAGGCCAAGAACGACAAGCTCGATGCCTTCAAGATCGCCACGCTGCTGCGCGGCGGGAACCTGCCCATGGCCTACGTCTACCCGCCCGAGATGCGAGCGACCCGGGATCTGCTCCGCAGACGCCTCCACCTGGTCCGCCGGCGAGGGAACCTCCTGGCCCACATCCAGAACACCCACCACCAGTACAACCTCCCGGTCCCCAGCGCGAAGATCGCGTACAAGGCCAACCGGGAGGGCGTCGCCGAGGCCTTCGCCGATCCCGATGCCCGCAAGAGCATGGAGGTCGACTTCCTGCTGATCGAGCACTACGACCGAGTCATCCGTGAGCTCGAGCTCCATCTGGTCCGGCAGGCCAAGCAACACGACCCGCAGGCCTTCCATCGCCTCCGCTCGGTCCCCGGGATCGGCAAGATCCTGGCGCTCACGATCCTCTACGAGATCCACGAGATCGGCCGCTTCCCGAGGGTCCAGGACTTCCTCTCGTACGAGGCCGCGGCCCTCTTCCTTCGGGGCAACCCGGAAGGCCAGAAGCATCTTCGACGACTCGCGGGCCGCCACGGCAAGGCCAAGGCGCTCTCGATCCTGGCCGCCAAGCTCGGCCGGGCCGTCTACTTTATGCTGAGCCAGGAGCGCGTCTTCGAGATGGAGCGCTTTCTCGCTCGAACCTGAAAGGAGCGGGGGTGGGTGATCCCGCCGTCCAACTGGAGCCGGTTCCGAAAGGGACCAAGGGTAGAGCCAACAGGATGAGGCCCGAAAGAGATCCGGAGATCTGTGCTCGCAACCGCGAAGCACGCGATGGCCTCCTGGACGATACCCGGCATCCGCTCGGCTTGATTGGAGGCCCACCTCCCCTCCGCCCATTCGTGGGGCGCCGAAGAGCGCTCTTTCATCGAGCTCTGCCCCTTGCTCGAGCCCGGAGCCAACTGGACAAAGAGCCAGCTCGACTTTGATTGGACGAGTGAGGGAACCGACGTGTTTCTGGGGGACGGAGCCAGAACGACGCTCCGAACCACATCCCCGATAGGTGTTTGGTGCAGGCCTCTGCGGCCTGGAGCCAGAAGACGGAAACCAAAGTCAGAGACGAAGGAGGGACGCCGCGCTCGAGAACAACGCCGCCCCAGAAAGGCCGGCGTCAAGGGACGTCATTGCCTGTTGACAACCGGGGGCCTGATAGGTGTTGGGCGGCGGGCTCACGTCTCCTTGTGAACCGCCTCGATGTTGTTGCCGTCAGGGTCGCTCACGAACGCGCAGTACGCGCGGTACTCAGACCAGTGCCGGGGGGCATGCCGTTCGGTGCCGCCAGATGAGAGTGCAGCTTGGAAGAAGGCGTCCACAGCGGCGCGATCGCTGGCGTCGAACGCGAGGTGCAGACCCCTCGTAATCTCGCCCTTGGCAGAATGCAGGGAGAGAGACGGAGTGTCGCTCTCCGCGTGCCAGAACTCGCAGACGCCGTCGGCTTCGTAGCCGGCGACGATATTGAGGGGCCGTAGCGCCGCCTTGAAGAAGGCGCGGCTGGCTGAGAAGTCCGCCGCGAACACGCCGAGGTGGTGGATCATCGCGTTCGATTCCGCCTTCGTCCCGCCGCCCTCTATGTAGGCCGTTCTGTCAACCCCCGTGGCTGACATCGTCTTGATTCTACATGGTGTAGCCCTTCGTCGACAGAGAACTGAGCTTGATTCTGGCGGCTTTCGAGAGCGTGGGGCATCACCCCAACTACCTTCTATCCGTGTCGACGGCACGCCGTCGATCACAAGAGCCTTTGTGCGCCGGAGGCGACTGTAAAGCCATTGTGCGGGAGCCCAATCTAACGGGCGGTGCCGTCTCCGGGCACCAGGCGGCATAACGAGCCCCACGCACCAGAATCATATCTGATCTCTCTCCGGAATCGTTTACCGGTCCCGGCCCCTGGGAGCGAACCCCTCTACCATCGAATGCGCAGATCGGTCTTCAGCACGGCCCCGTCGGGAACGAGCCCAGTCTCGAGGAATCGCCAGAGGGCGATCAGCAGCTTCCGGGCCAGTGCCACGATCCCGATCTTCCGGACCCGCTTGCTGCCGGGCCCGAAGCGGCGTTGATACCACTTCGACAACTCGCTCTCCGGCTGGAATCGAAGCCACGCCCAGGCCAGCTCGATCGCGCTACCTCGGATGTGCCGACTCCCGTCCTTCCCGATCCCCTGCTCCCGGTACCGCTTCCCGCTGTCCTTCGGCGTCGGAGTCAGGCCCGCGAGGGAGCCCACCTCCTTCCCATTCCGAAAGGTCCGCCAGCTGAAGAACTCCATGCTGTAGAGCCAGGCCGTATTGATCCCCACACCTCTCAGGCTGAAGAGCTGCGCGGCCTTCATCGCCGCGGGGTCGTCGCAAGCCCCCTGGCGCATCCGCTCCCGCCGCTCGGCCGAGAGCTCCTGGATGCGTTCGGTGTAGTACTTGTAGTCCTTCGCGTAGCGCCGGAGTCGAGCTCGCAGGGAGCGCGGCAAAGGCTCTCCGCTCCACAATCGCAATGCCTCCAGTCTCTTCACGAGATCCCGCCAGCCCGGCAAGGGCAGCCCGTTGTTCGCAAGCAAGCTCTTGATGCGGTTGCTGACTCGGGTCCGATCCTGCTTGGCCGTCTTCAGCTCTCGGTGAAGGTGCCTCCTGTCCTCCTCCTCCAACGAGGGCACCCGAACGACGCTCCAGACCGGCTTCGCGCTGCCTGCGAGGTGCCGAGCCAGAAGATCGCAGAGCCCTCCGAGATCCAGCCGATCCGTCTTGGCCCGCCGTCTCTTCTGCGGCACCTCGATGCTCGCCGAGTCGACCACCAGGCTCTCGACGCCCTGATCGACCAGGAACCGGTGAAGCCAGAAGCCCTCTCGGCCGGCCTCGTAACAGCTCACGACGCGAGCCCCATCGGGAAGCCTCAGCTGCTGCTTCGCCCACGCCATCTGGTCCATCAGACCCCTCTTCTCGCGCGAGGGGATGTTGCGAACCAGAGGAGCCTGCCCGTAGGCCGAGCTGAAGCCGAGCTTCCAGCTCTCTTCTCCCAGCTCCAGGGCCAGCATCAGAACAGGCTCGCTTGAGGTAATCTCGATCTTCGAGGTCGCTGCTGTTTTCTTGGACAAGGTGTCCCTCCATTGTGTTGGTGAATTCACAAGGAGGTTAACAGCAGCGACCTTCTGCGTTCCGGAGCCCATGACTCATAGGCTCTAACGGATCGGCGATAAGCTGCCGGCCACTGACCACCAGCGGAAAGCCAACCAACACCGTTGCCAAGAGGCTACCAAATTCGGTTGAGGCTATGGACGGTCAGCTTCATTGCCTTGTTGGGCGGCGGACCACCCACCCCAGCTCCGAGCGCGCTCGCAGAATGCGTTGACATCGGAGGGCGGGAGGGGCTGGTTGTCGCGAAACTGCTGCGCCTGCATGGTTGGGCCGAGTCCGGAGAATCGCTCCCGCTGGTGCGCCCACGAGGGTTGGACGACGAAATGAATGTGGCCCGGGATGCCACCCATGTGTGACCAGAGGCAGACGTAGACCTGCTCGGCCTCGTTGAGCTCCTGAACACAAGTGCTGGCTTGCCTGAGCACCACGCCCAGCTCGGAGGTTTCCGAGTCAGTGAGTCGCGAAACGTGGATGCAGTGCCGGAAGGGCTTCACGATGAGCGTGCCGACACCCAGGGGCCCTATGCAATGTTCGATGACCCAATAGTCCGTCTCGAAGATCCGGCCGCCCGGAACCCGATCGCCCTCCGTGAGGGAACACGCCAGGCAATTCTCCGTCATTCGTTCCGCCGCCCAACGGA
>CALZKB010000329.1 GCA_945787575.1 Thermoanaerobaculia bacterium
TCCGGAGCCTGGTGCTGGAGATCGGCCCTGAAGGGGCCGGGCATAATAGCCCAGGGCAAGCCGGCCTTGGCCGGCGCCGCCCTGGGTGAAACGCGGTATCAGATCGGCCCTGAAAGGGCCGCGCATAGAATCCCACGTGATACGGATCAGTCTTTTGGGGTAAGAACAATGTCTTACGGCGGACCAATTTCGCACGTGCGGAAACCGCGAAGAAGGTGGGGGGCTCGCCTCGACGTCGTCGGGCACGGGCACGGGCACGGGCACGGGCACGGAAGGCTCGGAGTGATGCGGATCGCCTGGGAATAGCCCACTTGATACGGATGGGTGTGGGTCTGATATTGATCGCTGCTCAGGTGCCACATTGATCGTCCGCCCTCCTCTCACGCGACACGCCCCCGCCACGGTCACGCTTCACGGCCGACGTGCACGGTCACGCTCACGTTTCACGCGCACGCACACGGTCACGGTCACGGTCACGGTCGACGCTTCACGGCCCCCATTTTGACCAGTGCTCTTTCGCGAGGTCGTGCGCAGCGGGCTGGAGCGGGGGTCGTGTAGTGAAAACAGCCTTAGCGCGGTGTGATTCGTCGGGCGATTGCCTCGTTGTCTGCAAGGTGGTCTAGGCCGAGGTTTGCCAAGAGTTCTCGTTGCGTAGGGGTAGGCCGAGTCACGATGTATCCGCCGGTATGGAAGTGGTTGAGCCTGCAGGTTTTGAGGAGTTCGAGGCCAGCCTGGACCGTAAGCGGAGCCTCCTTCGATTTCGGTTCCGCCGCCGCCTCGCCATCTTGCGACGTACCGTCCTTCGGGGGTGCGGCGGCGGCATCCATCGCCAGGGCTCCGTCGAACTTGCGTCGCAGCGTTCGTTCGAGCAGCAACGCGAGCATGCAGATGGTGACGTGGGCTTTGACCTTCCGCTCGAGGCGATGACGGACTGGCGCGAGTTCGATGAAGCTCTTGACGATACGGAAGTCGTGCTCGACGCAATTGCGCGTACGATAAAGGAAGCTTAGCTCCTTCGCAGTGCGACCGAGCTCGGGGTGACCGACGAGCACGCTGAAGCCATCGTAACGGCGGCGCCGCTGCCACCGCTCGGCATCGAAGTCCAGAACCACCTGGCGCCTGGCGAACTTGCCCTTCCCGCGGGTCTTTATGCGAACGGAGAAGACGCTGAGGAGTCCCTCTGTCTGGAGCAGGCGGTCAACCCTCGCTCGAATATCTCGGAGCTTTCGAGTTCGTTTGCGCAGACCGGCGTTGAAGTCGACGATGGCTTTGTGGACGCGCTCGAGCTTGGCGGCGGCGGTGGCTCGCTGTGCGACGAAGATGTCGGGATTGAAGTAGGCGACGCACCGGACCAGAGGCTCTGTCGGCTCGGGCTCATCCGCCATCTCGTCGGGCTCAGGGGCAGGGCGGGGAGCAACAATTGCGGCGACAGCAGGCCCCTGCTCCTCTTTCGGAAGCTTGGCGATCTCGGTCAGCCGCCCCAAACTCACACCGACGAGCTGCTCATTGTCGATGGCATCGAGCAGCTCCGGCGTCAGGCGCAGCAACGACCGGTACTTGGTGAGGACTGATTTTCCCACTTCGCGCTGGCGCGCGAAGGCGGCAAACGAGGGCGCGTGGCCGCGTTCCACTGCCTCGACCGCTTCGCGAGCCAACGCCAGCGCCTCTCTACAGCGACGCAGCTTTTCACGGTCTCCGGCGGGGTCATCTTTCAGCTGGGAATGCTGATGACGCTCGTCTCGTGGGGAACGCCGCAAAGTTTCGAAGTCGAGTACAAAAAGGTCGTCAGAGACGCGTTTGAACAGCTTTTTAGCCTCGTCGATGGCGGCCTGGCGCAACGCCTCACCGTCGCCAGAGAGCCCCTCGAAGGGTTCCGTCGGGAGCGACGGCAAATAGGCAGAAAACTCCGTGCGTCTCAGCGGAGTGAGTACGTGCAGGTCGGTCGCCAGGAGTTCTTCCACCGTGGCGGTGCTACCCGCAGCCCGATCCATGATCACCGGCACGTCTGCAGCCCATCGATGTCCGGCCACCTCCTTGACGACGTCGACAAAGGTCTCGCAGTCGGCCGCCCTCCCTTCGACGACTTTCCACCGCATCGGATAGCCGTATTCGTTGCAGAGGAGCGCAATGCCGATTCGCCGCTTCAACACCCCGTCCTTCCATTTGGACCGCTGAGCCTGCGGCGGCCCCTGGCCGACAAACACGGCATCCGTCGTGTCGAGATAGAGCGCCACGAACGCACCATCACGCCGCGCATATCGAGTGGACAGCGCCGACTGCAGGGCGCCGTCGATGTCCGCCACCTGGTCGAGGACCCGGTGAATCCGACTGTTGTTCCAAGACACTGGCGGGACTCCGAAGAGCTCCGGCAGCGCGGTCGTGGGAATCCAGCGCGTGGCTGCGAGCTTCGAGCCCGGATCCACACACCGCTGGCAGGTCAGTGCCGCCAGGAGGGTGGACGCGGGAACCTCGCTGCGGCCCTTCGGTATCAGCTGGTCCACGAGCGCAGACAAGTCCCAGCCTTTCCACGCCTCGAGGAGCACCGCAATGTCGAGGTACTCGAGGTTGGCATTGGGCTGAGGCAGCGCCCCAACATCATCCGCAAGCACAACTCGCGCGCCGAGCTTCTGAGCGTCGAACGCCACTCGGTAGTTGGCGATTTCTCGGTCGGTAAGCCTACCGAGCTTGAGGAGGGTCCGTTGGGTCGGCCGTCCGTCAGATTCGCGCCGGTAGCTCTCGACCAGGTAGCCGTACCTGTAAACGTGCTCGCCGCGCCTGGTCTCTGTGACTCGGAAGAACATATCAATGTACTACAACATCAAAGTGATAAACGCAACTGAAATCGTTTACAGCGACATCTATCTACTATTATGCATCAAAGTGTTTCACTACACGACTGCTGCCGATGTCGCTATCATCGACCTCGGCCTCACGAGGTGATCAAAATGGGGAAGGCTCGGAGTGATACGGATCGCCCTGGGTGAAACGCGGCATCAGATCGGCCCTGGCCGATTCGCGCGTGAGCGTGGGCGTGGACGACTTGCGCGTGCCCGTGGACTACTCGTGTCGCGTCCGATGGTCGGCCGGAAGGCAGACTGGTGGGCGATCGGCAACGTCAAGGGCGACGACGACGACGTCAACGTCAACGTCAACGTCGACGACGGCCACGGCGAAGGCGAAGGCGAAGGCGTAGGCGAAGGCGTCGCCACATTGGCGGCAACGGAACGAAATAATGGCCTTGAGATCCTACCTGTGAACCCGGCCCAACCCGGGCCACTTGGCACCTCGCGCGACGTCTGGTACCCCTCTTGTCGAGTCCCGAGTGGATGAGCGAGGAGCAACCGACGTGACCATTTCACTGACCGACAAAGCCGTGGCGCAGATCAACGAGGTCATCACGACCAACGAGCTCGATGGCTACGTTGTGCGAGTCGCGGCCAAGGCCGTCTCCGGGGAGGTCGAATACGAGCTCGACATCGTC
>CALZKB010000330.1 GCA_945787575.1 Thermoanaerobaculia bacterium
GACGATCGGCCGGACGATCGTCGACGCTGAGATCCGCAACCACGCGAACGAGCGCATCGTTCCGGCCTACAAGGACATCCAAGCTCTCGTGACAACGATTCAGGAGCATCCGCTTCCCGATCCTACGAATGGTCGCTGGCTTCAGCAATTCGCCGGACAACCCAGCGAAAGAAGTGACGTCTGGGATCCCACGACGGGGGAATGGGTGCCGAAGAAAATTCTCCCTGGCCACGTCAATCCCGCTGGAAAGATCCGAAAACTGGTTGATCGTCTCTTACCCGACTTCCTCAAGAAAAGCCCGGGTCTGCGCTACCTCGAAGAGACCCGCTGGGTGCTGCGTGTGGATGACATGGCCAAGCAAGTTGAAATGGTCCGTGCCGACCGAGAGTCGTTTAGAAAACAACGCGACGAGCAAGTCAAAGAGCGACGGCAAGCCGAGACACCAAATACGTTGGTGAAGCGCGAATTGGCAAAGATCAAAGGGCGGACGAGTACACTGCATGACCGAGCAGTCGCCATTCGCGCGAAATTGTCAGTTGGGAAAAAGCAGACCCGACCGATGAAAAACTTGGCTGCTGCACAAAAACGCATAGCCATAGAGTTAGCGGCGCTGGAAGACTCAGCTACAGCAATCAGAGAAGAGATAGCGGAAAAGGTTGCGGCGTATGACGAAGAAATCGCTTTCTTCGATGAACGGATCAAAGAAACCGACAAGTTTTTGAATTCAATACATCCGGCAGAAGTTGAAACGGCGAGAGATCGGCTGGCTTGGCTAGAGCAACATCCGCAGTGGGGGCTCCTCAAACAAGCAGCCGAGGCCGCGGCGACTTGGGACCAAACCGCGATCACCATGCTGGCGGACTCCGAGATCATTTCTCGTTCTCAGGAACAACGTATCCTTGAGCGGGGTAAGCACTACGCGGGATTCTTTGCGGCCAGGTCCAAGGATGCTCCTTCGGTGATACGCCAACGATTAAAGCGTGGCGCAGAATAACCACCCCGCGTGAAAGTTGGGCTCCGCCGCGAACAGCCTCTACTCCTTCCATCGGAAGCCTCGCACTTCATGATGGCAGCGCGACAGCGCGAGGCTCTCGAGCAGGTCAAGAAGAACGACCTGCTGAAGCTGGTGGAAGCGGCGCCGGAGTTCTGGGCGCAGGCGGGGGTGACGCTCAAGCCGATCGAAGGATTGCATCGGCCTGAGTTCAAGGTGCGGGCGATGCGCGAGGGGAAGGAGATCCCGGTCTTCATGCCCAAGCCTCTGCTCGCCGCCTTCGAGCAGATGACGCCCACGGAAAGCGACATGCTGACCGAAGGGGTGATGAGCTACTTCCGGATGGTCGCCAACATGCGGCGCGTGACAGCCCTCCTGACGCCGACCTTCGCGGTCAACCAGGTGATACGCGACCAGCCCGATTCCGCAATCTGGGCGGCCGAGGTGGGCTACCGCCCCTACATCGAGGCGGCCCGCGGCATGGTCCACATGCTCACCGGCTCGCCAGAGGCCAAGAGATTCCGCGCCTTCGGCGGCGGCATGGGGTCGATCGCCTCGCTCGACATCGAGACCGCTCCCGACATGCTGTCCGACGTCGCGCTCCGCGCCCGCGAGGAGGACATCAAGTCGACGGCGATGCACGCCGCCCACGCGCTGCTGCGCTTCTCGCGGACCTGGGTGAAGCAGGAGATCGTCGGCGCCGACGTCGAGCACAAGCTCTCCGGCGTCTTCTACCCCATGGCCCGACTGCTCGAGACCCTCGACACTGCGACCCGGATGGGCGCCTACCTTCGAGCCCTCGACAAGGGACGCAGCGAAGCCGAGGCGCTGGCCATCTCGCGCCGCTCAGCGACCGACTTTGCGCTCGGCGGCGAGGTCACCGCCAACTGGACCCAGGCAATCCCCTTCATGGGCGCGCAGGCCCAGGCCTTCGCCCTGAACCGGGAGGCGGTGAAGCGCGCCGGACGCGAGTCCGAGAAGGCAAGCGCTGTGGCCCGAGCCGCGAAAAAGGGGTGGACCATCACCCAGGCGACCGCGCTCCAGGCAGGCGCTGCTGCGTTGATGCCGCTGATGTACATGGTCTTCCTGCCCGAGCTGGTGCATTGGGCGATCCACGCCGACGACGAGGAGTTCCACACCACCCGCGAGCAGTGGGAGAAGGAGAAGTACTACTTCTGGGCGCAGCTCGACGACGGGGAATGGCTCAAGACGCCGCGCCCCCTGGGCTACCTCTCGCGGATCTTCGGCTACGCGGTCGGCCAGGCCCTCGACGAGGCCTACCGCGACAACCCGCGTACCCTGGAGAGTGTCCTGAACATCCTCCAGGAGGACATCCCGGGCGTGGCCCAGGCGCCGGTAGGCTTCGGTGCGCACCGGAACCTGGTGCTGGCCGACGACGCCGCGGACTTCGGGCTGAAGACGGGCTGGATCCCGCCGGCGCTCGAGCCCGCCCAGCTCCTGATGACCGGACGCTCCACCTGGCAGCAGCGCCTGGTGGTGCCCGAGTGGCAGTCGGAACGCCGGCCGCCGCGGCAGCAGAGCTTCCGCACTACGCCGGAGGTCTACCGCGACCTCGCCCGCCTCATTCCCGGCAACGCCGAGGAGGCGATCTTCGCTGCCACCCACCCCGGCGAACAGCTCTCCAGGACGGCGTCCCTCGCCACCGGCGGCCGCCTCGGCAGCGAGGAGCGGTTTTCCACGACCGCGAAGACATCGGGCAAGCTCACCTCACCGTTGTGGCTCGAGCAGTACGGGCAATTCCTCACCGGCTCAGTCGGGAGCGAGGTCCGCCGGTCGCTCGAGGTGGCCGAGACAGCCGCCGGTGGCGAGCACGTCAACCTCTCCGACCTGCCGGTGTTTCGCAACTTCTTCGCCCGGGCCAAGGATGCTCCGCAGCTCTGGCCAGTGAGAAGGCTCTTCGAGGTAGCGGACGAGGCGAAGAGCTACGTGAAGCTCAGGAAGGAGCGCGGCGAGGGGCTCTCCGCCGTCGAGCGCAAGCAGTACGAGGGCCTGCGCAAGCGGGTGGACGCCGGCGAGACGTTGGATCCCAAGGCGGAAGCGCGCTACCTGGCGCTGGAGACGAAGTCGATCGCTCCCGATCCCGACGACGTGCTGACGATGGAGACCTACAAGGAGTTCCTCGATCGTGCTCAGGAGGTGCGTGAGCTGCTGAGCGACTGGCACGATGTGCGCCACCTCGGCGACGAGCAGCTCCTCGAGGAGCTCGACCGCCGCATCATCGACCTGTCGCTCCAGGCTCTCGGCGCCCACGGCCAGAAGACGGGCCGGGTGGAGACCGGCCGACCCGGTGCCGGCTGGGCCGCCAGCGCCTTCAAGGACCCCGAGGAGGGCTGGCTCGACGCCTTCCTCCGCAACCTGACGGGGGGAGAGTGAGTACGATGGCTGATGAACCGACAGTCGAGGTGCCTTTGGACGAATTAAAAGAGATCCAGAAAAGCCTGAAAGTAGATGTCGGCAAACTTACGG
>CALZKB010000331.1 GCA_945787575.1 Thermoanaerobaculia bacterium
TGGCTCATCGCCCTCGCCCTCGGCTCGCAAGTCGCCGGGTGGCTGATGATCGCCTACGCGCTGCCCAGGCTTCCGGCCGCCGAGACCTCGGTTCTTCTTCTCATCCAGCCGATGGCGACCGTGCTCTGGGCGATGCTTCTCTTCGGCGAAGATCTCTCACCCATCCAATGGCTGGGGGTCGCGTTACTGCTTGCGGGCGTTGCACTGCCGACCGCCGGCTCGGTGATCCGCTCCGCGCGGCGACCGGTCGGCTGAGCGGCTCGAGGCTCTGGCCTACAATCACCGGATGAGATCGAGACTTCATGGGTTCGCGATGCTTGTCGCGCTGGTCTGCTCGAGCTGTTCTTCCCCGGCGGCCCGCTCCGATTTGTCCGCGGTTCTCGCGCCACCCGCCGGCGATGCCGCGGCGATCACCCTCTTCCTCGTCCGGCACGCCGAGCCGATCCATCCGCCTCCCGAAGACGCGCCGAGAGATCCGCGGCTCAACGCCATGGGCCAGAACCGCGCCGACGCCCTCGCGCGGCTGCTCGAGTCCGCCGGGATCGAGCGGGTCTTGAGCAGCGACTATCACCGCACTCGGGAGACCGCGGCGCCGATCGCCGAGGCGCTCGGGCTAGACGTCGAGCTCTACGACCCGGGCAATCTCACCGATCTCGCGGAGGTGCTTCTCGCGACCCCGGGCAGAACGCTGGTTGCCGGCCACTCCAACACGACTCCCGAGCTAGTCGGTCTCCTCGGCGGCGAGCCCGGCGAGCCGATCGACGAGGGCATGGAGTTCGACCGCCTGTACATTCTCACCGGCAGTCGCGAAGCCGGAATCTCGACGGTGGTCCTGCGCTACGGCGCCCCGGTCCCCGAGGACTGGAAAGAGCGAGCCGCCGAGCGGCGCGAGGGAAGCGGCGGCGAGCCGGATCCGTAGCGCGAACGCCAGCCCTCCGGCTAATCAGTGGGTGGGGACCAAAACCGCGCTGATCACCGGAGTAGCTGCCGATCTGAAGCGAAAGCGTGGGTTTGGTAGCCCAACCTGTTCCGACTTGGAACCAGATTCACGCCTGGCTAGCCGATCTCAGCCAGCTACGACAAGAACTGCCTTCCTGCCAGGCTCCGGCCTGAAGCCAGTCATGCATGGAAGACCCTCGGGACTGAACAGCACCTCCCACTCTCTATTGGAACCACGGAATAGGGGGCTTCCGGCGTCGGCGTCGCCTGGATGCCTGATTATGAAGAGGTCCGGGTCTGAGTGCGGGCAGTACCCCGTGAGTGGCGGTAAAACCCATGAGTCGAAACAGACGATAGTTCAGCAAGAGAGAGGGTCAGCGAGGAATCACGCCGGATACCCCTCATGGACGCCTGGTGACCCCATGAAGGCGCTCCTGGGGCTTCGCGTCCAATCAGTCACTCAGCAAGGAGCTAAGCCAGTCAGAGAGCCGATCACTGGCCGGAGCGCACCGGCCAGACAGAGTTTCCCGCGTCCTCCTATGGACAGCGATAAGATCGCCGCGCCGTCGCCCCGCATCCCCAGGATACTGTCGCCGTTCCTTCTCCCGGCGGCATGTGCGTGATCTTCTTCTTCGCCTTCCCCTTGCGGTTGAGCCGCCCTTCAACCACTATGCCGTCGGATAGCTCTAGCCGATAAGAATCGCCACCCAGGCCGTTCTTTAGCTTAGCCAGCAGCCTGCCCTTGGCGTTGCACTTGACCTTCAGCAGCCGCTCTTTGCCGCTGCACCCGAGGCGGGAGAGAAGATGCTCGACGATGAGATTCCTGGCCTCGTCGGTAAGCTCCGGGAAGTGCTTCCCACCCTTGATGGCCCAAAGCTCAGCCGAACTCCCGGCCCGGCATCCCTCAGCGTATCGAGTGATGCTGGTTTCCGCTCCGGGCAGTGAGGCGTCTAGATCCAGAGTGTCGAGAATCTCCTCGGGCGGCTCGGAACACCGATTGTAGCTCGCCCACATCTCGACCGTTTGTGCAGCGGCTGGATAGTCCACTCCGCACCAGAACTTGCCGCCATCGTAGGAAAGGCCTTCGTCGCTAGTGCCATGAATCTGCAAAACGTGGACCGGGGCCAGGGGTTGACAGTCCTCCTCCAAGAAGAATGTTGCTCCTGCGAGGCTGGCAATTGCCGAGACGCTTTCGGCGTGTTCACAGGCCATACGATAGGACATCAAGGCACCGCTCGAATGGCCCACAAAGTAGACTCGTCGCGGATCTACGTTGCACCGGCTCTTAATCGTGTCGATCAGCAGTTTCAGGTACCCCGAGTCGTCCGGTTCGGCCCCTGGGTCCCACCCGCATGGATCAACGCCATTCCACCACGGATCGCCGCTTGAGTTTCCTCCGGTCCCTTCGGGAAGGGCATAGAGAAAGCCGTGTCGTTCGGAGAGCGGTGCGAGGCGAAGATAATCCTCCTCACGGCTGGCAGTGTACGTACCGGCGTGGAGCATGATCACCAGCGGAGTCTGAAACATCGGGTCGTAGGAGCTTGGGACGTGAAACACCACTTCCCCTCTTCCGATGTCCAGTGGGTCATTGCATTCCGTCGCCAGGACAGGTGTGGTTGCCAGCAGGGTGGCGCACACGACGAGCGTTTGGACACGCAAGCTCATTCGGTCCATTGCGTCCTCCTAGGGTCTAGCAAAGCCATATCCCTTCCCAGTGCCCTTCGGCAGCCCGGCGGTCTTGGGGTCCTTCTGGATCTGACGCCCTGCTCTGCGAGAAGGAAGCGAGGACCCGTAGCTTTGCGACACCGGGTTTCCCCGGCTATGCCTTTTACTAGGTGCTTCTGTGTCTACAAGCTTGCGGGTGGCCCGGCAATACCCACACGGGTAGGCGAGGGTCAGAGATCTGGAGGCGCACACTCAGCAAGGACAATCAAGCCGCTGCCCTGGCCCGAGATCGTGGCCTAGAAGCCGAATCTAGCCCGCTCAGGAGCCGCTCATTGGCCGCCGCGCACCGGCCAGAGGCCAGCGCTGTCGGCTTACGGTGGTACTAACTGGAGATCGGGGTCGATCTCGATCGTTAGTTGACCATCCGCCTTGATGCACGGCAGACTAGACCGGTCAAGCCCAATATTTCCCTCTGAACAGTCGCTCCAACCTTGTCGCCTCACGATCTCCCGAAAAGCACAACCGAACAGCCCGTCGAAGCCCTATATTACCCAAAAGTTACCCACGCCAACGAGCGTCGGCCTTCCAGCTTTCATCTAAACAACTGAAAACAAATGGTAGACCGTACGGGATTCGAACCCCAGAATCTCGGAGACGTGTCGGTCCCCCTCTAGAACAGCTTTCGGGGCTCGACCGTCAGGTTCGCGACCAGCAAGCCCGTCACCAGCGCCAGCGCGATGATCGCCATCGTGAAGCCGGCCTCGACACCGGAGACCACGTCCTTGGCGATGAGCGCCTGCAGGCTCCGGAAACCCAACGAGCCCGGGACCAGAAGCAGCAGCCCCGGCAGGATCGGA
>CALZKB010000332.1 GCA_945787575.1 Thermoanaerobaculia bacterium
GAAGTCACTCCCGAGGCTTCGTCCTCAGGCCCGCTCATCGGAGGATTCGGGAGAACCAGCAAGATCGTCACCCTCGCCCTGATTGGCGGCGCTCTCACGGTGCTCGGGACCTCGGACGCTGACACCATCGAGGAAATCGGCGACGTCCTCCAGCTCGCGCTTCCAGCCACGGCCCTCGGCGCGACCTACCTCGCCGGGGACGCCCCGGGACGACGGGAGTTTCTCGAGTCCCTGGCTACCTCCACCCTCACCGTCATCCTGCTCAAGGAGACTCTCGACAAGGCCCGCCCCAACGCCCAGGGCCTCAACTCGTTCCCGTCCGGTCACACCGCATCGGCTTTCTCCGGCGCTGGCTTTCTGAACCTTCGCTACGGCGCCCGCTGGGGGGGACCGGCATTGGTCCTCGCCGGCTACACCGGCGCCAGCCGGATCTATGCCGACAAACACTTCCTCGATGATGTCCTCTCCGGAATGAGCATCAGCCTGCTGGCCAATCGCTTCCACGTCTTTCCGATTGTCGAAGACCTGCAGGTGATTCCGCTGGTGAGCGATGACGCCACGGGTGTCGCGCTGCGCTGGAAGGGCTCGCTCGAACGCTGGAAGGAGCGCTCCTTCGACGCCCCCGCTCCACCACCGAAACGCGGCCTGCGCTACGAATGGGAGTTCGGCGGCACCCACATCGACATCAACGAGTTCGCGACCTCGGATTCGGGTGGCCCGATCTCCTATCTATTCGACGAGGCCAACAACCCGACCGTGACTGCCCGCGTCGAGCTCGGCTACCAGCCGCCGGAGAACGAGCGGCAGGAATTCGTTGTCCAGATCTCACCGTTCGACGTGAGAGATTTCGGCAGCTTCGCCAGCGACACGTCGTTTGCCGGGACGCTCGTGCCAGGCGGCGCCAGACTGCGCACGCAGTATCTGCTCTATGACTACCGTCTGCGCTATCGCTATCTCCTGCGAGCGACGAAGCGCGTCCGACTCCACGCCGGCGCCGGGCTCTCGTTCCAGGACATCGTCGCGACCCTGACCTGGCCCGATGGCGAAGCCGACATCGAGGAAGGCAACTGGGCACCGTTCGCGCACGTTGCGGGCGAGATCCGGCTGACGACCAACAAGAGGCTGCGGCTCATCGCCGAGGTGGACGCCGGCAGGAGCGCCGAAGATCGCTCGCTCGACGGCGCCCTCCTTCTGCGCTACCAGTTCCACCCCAACTGGGATCTGGGCGTCGGCACCCGCCGAGTCGAGCGCACGATCGTCACCGACCTCCTCCGCAATCGCCTCGAGCGAGAACAGGCCGTGGTCGCGATCGCCCACAGATTCTGACGCGACACGGAAAGAAGAGGGGGACTGCGAACTCGTCGCAGCCCTGTGGAAACGGCAGGGTCCCCCACACTCGCGCCGTTCCCGCCGTACCGTTCGGCTGGATCTGAATGGCGAAGCCGATCGATCGTCGGCCCAACGTCAGCGCGGGAATCGAAGGAAAGCAGATCCCGATCGGCCTAGCAGCCGCTGAGCAAGCAGCGCCTCAGGGTCTCGGCGCGCTCGGAGGGAGCGGCCTGAGGCCGGCCCGTCCATCGGTCCTCGCCGGCATCATGGACGAGCTCATAACCGAGCTCGCCGAATAGGGAATCGAGCGCCACCGGCCGCGGGCTCTCGGCAAGGTCTCGAATGAACTGGCCCAGGTCGTCGGCACCCAGCGAAGCGGCCGTGTCCGCGAGATCGCCGAGTGCAACCTGGCCGCCGCGGGAAGGGACCTCGCGATAGAGCTTGCCGATCACGTCGGCGAGCCCGACCCGCCCTTCGGTGAGCCGCCGGATCTCGATGTCGATTGCGAGACTGGCATAGAGACCTCCGTCGTAGAGGAGCACGCCGAGCTCCTGCTTTCGCGGCCCCGCTTCCCGCAGCGATGCCTCGCCGACTTTCGCCAGATACCACGGATAGCCACGCACGATTGCGGCAAAGAACTGCTCTTCGGTCAGGTGCCCTGCTCTGAACTGGACGAGCCGACTCAGGTAGTCGGTGAGCCCTTCTTTGACCCACTCCTCCGTAACGTCATACCGCAAGACGTGACCGTTCCATAGATGGACCAGCTCGTGAGCAACCACATGCCCCCATTGGTGCCGGCTCGGCCAGACCGGCGGGTCCTTGAAGAGCATGCTGACGCTGCGAATGAAGGCGCCCCCGCCGGAGTAGACGTCGGGGTTGGCGACAATCACGAACCTGCCTGTAGGCGGTTCGCCAAGAAGCACCTGCAGCGTCCGAAGGTAGTCCTCGACCGCCCTGCGAAACAACTGAGGACCCGCAGGGAGGCCCCTTCCAACAGCGATCTCGATCTCCGCCTGGCCCAGCCGGATCTCTTCGACCGGCATGTCTCCGATCACGAACGCGACCTCGGAGAGCTCCGCGAAGTCAGCGGCCCTGTAGGACTCGAGCTCTCCAGCCAGCCGCGCCCACGGCGCAACGGACCTCCACGCTCCACGATCCTCGTGCGAGTCGGGCAGCTCGAAGGTCACGCCGATGTCTCTCAGGGTGGCCGAGCCGATGAAGACGGCCATGCCGGTGAGCAGGACGCAGTCACAATCTCTTTTGGCATAGGCGGCTTCGTCCCATCCCACCGGCCAATTTCCCTGGTCGTGATGGATCAGCACCTCGTAGCGCAAACTCAAGGGTTGTGGCACACCGGAGGGGAGCCGCCACCGAGAGAGTCCCGAGAGATCGAGGGGAACTTCTCGGCCGAGTCCGTCCGTCGCGACGAGATTGCGAACGTAACTGGCCCATCCACCCGGCAGGTGCGAGGCGTCGTAGTTGTCCGCATACATCAGGAGCTCGGACTCGGTCGTTTCGACCACGGCTTCGACCTCGAGGAGGCGACGGTCCTCTCTCCCAAGCCGAAGGGTGTAGCTGGCCGTATCCGCCAAAGAGGGACGGCAGAAGGTGCAAGCGGCAGCCAGCGCGACACAGAAAACGCTCCTTCGAAACGCTCTGCGCCGATCCGGGACAAACTCCCTGCCGTTGAGTATCTGCATGGAGTACACGCTCCACGCCCGAGAGTCTGGCCGAGCAGACGACCGTCGTGTTCGGTGAGAAGTGCTGGCGTACAGGTTGGCGCACGAATTCGTCGGCCGCATCCATCGTCTCCTCTGCTGACGCCGCGGGGCTCGGTGTTGGGGTCTCACCAGGAAATACCGTGCCGAGCGCCGGAGGTTACGCGGCCTGGACGATCTCCAACCCGCGCCGACCTCTCGAGGAGCTCCCGACCCTGGAGACCGTCACCCCCATCCACGAAACACGGTGTCGCTGTACTGGCTCTCGCGAAGCGGCAGGCCCTCACGTTTCATGAAGCGTCCCAGCTCGCGGGCGTGGCGCTGCTCTTCGGCGATGAATAGCCGCAACGCGGTCGGATAGCCCGGATCTTCGCCACGAGCCGCCCAGTCGTCGCCGAGGGCCTTGAA
>CALZKB010000333.1 GCA_945787575.1 Thermoanaerobaculia bacterium
CAACCAACAATGGCTGATCCAACGTCACAAATACCGAACCCCAGCGTCGGTCCGCGCCGACTACTATGCTGGACTTGCAGAAGCCGCATGAATACACTCAAACCACTGTCCAAGATTCGTACACCGGTACAGGGGCCAAGTGCCTTTTGCTTCCTTCACAATGGTCTCTCTCTGACACAGATACACTTGGCCTTGTCTTTGAGAACAAACCCAGGCAGGCATTCCGGGCACTCGAATTCGTCGGGACGCTCGCCACATGCATCCCAACATCCATCGTCGGTAGTGTCTACGTAGGTGGTGGGCTCCTCGCAACAGAACTCGAGAGGTGGGCATGGCGGCTCTGTCCGCTGCGCAAGAGCGCAGTCATTTGGGCAGCCATCGAAGGTGGTGTCAACCGCGACCTCGCCCGGTCGGCAGAAGCGGAGACTGGCGCAGCTGAACGCGTCTTTTTGAATACAGGTATCGTAACAGCCATCGTCATCGGTGTCGGACGGATATGAGAAAAGAGCGCAGTGCAGGCAGGTACAACACTTACTCTCGTTTTTGGCAACCAACGCCACCCCTGCTAACCGGGCATGACATTCGCTTGGATGCCGTCTTCCATTACAATCGCAGACCCAGGCAGTGGGTTGTGGTTCCTTTTCGCATACTAGGCTAAATCTGGGTTTACATCTTCCCTGTTCGTGACACTTCAAACCGTGCTTGTCGCAGAACGACAGGTCGCCGCATTCGGAGTTCCACCTACATGCTGCTTTTGAGGTGGTTGGCAAGAAGGTGATGAAGCCGACCACAAAAAGTCCCACAATTGCCGACGTGACGTATCCTGATCTCATGTCGAGTCTCCGATAGCGCCGGTCAAACCGGCAAGGTGTAGTGAATGAAAGAGTCATACGGTGAAGGAGTAGCGACCCACACCGGCCCCGAGTCATGCGGTGTTGTCCGTAAGGGCAATGACGAAGCGTTGACAGGGGAACGTGCGGGCCGGGTATTGAGCCGCGAAAACCATGCCCTGCCGGGTGACCGGTGGGTCCCTCGGGGTGCCGACGCTGTGGAGATAAGCGGAAGGCCACACCGGGGACGCCGATATCGCGAGGCGTCCTCGGCCCCCGCGCGGTCAGAGACCCCGTGCACGCTCGGAAGCACCTTGCGCGGGAACCGGGAGGTCCCCCAGCCGTCTGTGGAGAGAGGGTCCGCAGACCGCATCGGGAAGTCCAAGGACGCACGCCGATGATGCACGGTCGGGGGAAGTCGGACAGCTCCGTAGTACCTGGGAAGCCGTCGAACAAAGCCGGGGGACCGGCGGCGGAGACGGTGGAGGAAAGGGGGCTGGCCAAGGGGAATTCGCGCCAGCAAAACGCGTCCCGGACGCAGCGCCGGAGCCACGCGCACAGTGCGCTGGAGCGGATCCGTCAAGCAGCGAGAAGAGATAGGAGTCAGCGATTCACCGCGCTCTACCACCACGTCTACGACCTGGAGCGATTGCGCTCGGCGTACTTTGCGCTGAAGCGCAACGCAGCCGCGGGCGTTGATGGGGTGACGTGGCGGTCGTACGGGGAGAACTTGGAGGAGAACCTTCAGGATCTGTCCGCGCGGCTGCAACGGGGAGCGTACCGGGCGAAACCGGTCGAGAGAGCGTACGTCCCGAAGTCGGACGGGCGGCCGAGGCCGCTCGGAGTCCCGACGCTGGAGGACAAGATCGTCCAGCGTGCCGTCGTCGAGGTACTGACCGCGATCTACGAGACGGATTTTCTCGGTTTCTCCTACGGCTTCCGGCCGGGGCGCAGCCAGCACGATGCGCTGGACGCGCTTTCGATCGGGCTGCTGAGGAAGAAGGTGAACTGGGTGCTCGACGCCGATTTGCGCGGGTTCTTCGAGACCCTCGATCACGCGTGGTTGGTGAAATTCCTCGAGCACCGCATCGGAGACCGGCGCGTCGTGCGCTTGATCCAGAAATGGCTCAAAGCCGGCGTGTTGGAGGATGGGAAGCGCATCCGTAGCGAGGAGGGGACGGTCCAGGGCGGGAGTATCAGCCCGCTGCTGAGCAACCTCTACCTGCACTACGCGTTCGATCAGTGGGTCCACCAATGGAGACGCCGGTCCGCCCGCGGTGAGGTCATCGTGGTGCGTTTCGCCGACGATTTCGTGGTGGGATTCCAGTATCGGAACGAAGCCGAGCGGTTCTTGGCGGACCTGCGCGAGCGCTTGGCTCGCTTCGGCCTGGAACTGCACTCCGACAAGACGCGCCTGCTCGAGTTCGGCCGCTTTACGGCGGAGAACCGTCGCCGGCGTGGCTTGGGGAAGCCCGAGACCTTCGACTTCCTGGGTTTCACGCACTGCTGTGCCACGACCCGGAAGGGGAAGTTCACGGTGCGTCGCAAGACGATGCGCAAGCGGTGGCAGGCGAAACTGAAGGCGGTGAAGACCGAGCTTCGGTTCCGTATGCACCATTCCATCCCGGAGCAAGGGGCCTACTTGCGGTCGGTCGTCGCGGGTCACGTGCGCTACTACGGCGTGCCCATGAACGGACCGGCCCTCCGGGCGTTCCGGCAGGAAGTCGGGCGCCTGTGGTGCCGAACGCTGCGACGCCGCAGCCAGAAGCACCGGATGCCCTGGAGCCGAATGCGGCGCCACATCGGCCGCTGGCTCCCTCCGGCCCGGGTCTGCCATCCTTATCCCGCTCAACGGTTTGGCGTTAATACCCGAGGTAGGAGCCCAGTGCGGTAATTCCGCACGCTGGGATCTGTGGAGGGGGTCGTGGGTGACCATGATTCCTACTCTGACCGTGGATCGGCAGTCGAAAGCTGGTAGTCCCCATCGAGTGTACGACAATCGAGGCCCCGCGAGACAGCGGCTGGCCCCGGGAGAAGGACGCCCCCGCCCACTCCGGAAACGAGCCACGCACTGCCTTTGCGCCTCGAATAGACTACGTCGCCATGGACGAGCGCGCCGCCGGACTCCTGCTCCACCCGACCTCGCTGCCCGGCCGCTTCGGCGTCGGCGATCTGGGCCCGGCGGTGGACCGGTTCCTCGACTGGGCCCGGGAGGCCGGCCAGAGCCTGTGGCAGATCCTGCCCCTGGGGCCGCCGGACTTCAACAACTCGCCCTATCTCTGCCTCTCCGCCTTCGCCGGCAACCCGCTCCTGATCTCCCCGGAGCTTCTGCACCAGGACGGTCTGCTCGACTCCGCCGACCTCGGCGACGTCTCGCCGTTGCCGGAAGACCGGGTCGCCTTCGAGCGGGTGACCCGGTGGAAAGAGCGCCTCCTGCGCCGTTCCTGGGAGCTGTTCGAACGCCGCGCGGGGGGTGAGCTCCGCGAGGAGCTCCGGAGCTTCTCCGACGACGAAGCGCAACGGGGATGGCTCGACCAGTGGACGCTGGTCTCCGCCCTTCGGAGCCGCTCCGG
>CALZKB010000334.1 GCA_945787575.1 Thermoanaerobaculia bacterium
CCAACGCGAAGCGCAGCGCCGCGAAGCTCGTCGGAATGAGCTTCGAGCCGGCGATCGAGCTCGCCGTGTAGGCGGCGAGCGCCACCGGCGGGGTCACCATCGACATCATCCCGAAGTAGAAGATGAACAGGTGCGCGGCGAGGGGGACGATCCCCAGACCGCCCAACGCCGGTCCGATCAACGTCGCCATCAGCAGGTAACAGACCGCCGACGGCAGGCCCATGCCGAGGACGATCGACGACACCATGATGAGGGCGAGCGCCGCCGGCAGCTGGCCCGCCGCGAGCGAAAGGATGAGAGTCGGCAGCCGGGTGCCGATGCCGGTCAGGGTCACCACCCCGATGACCACGCCCACGCAAGCCGCCGCCGCAATGAGCGGCGTCGTCGCCCGGGCGGCACGCTCGCAGACTTCGCGCAGGCGCCGGGGGTCGAGGCGAGTCCTCGAAGAGAGCGAGCTCACCAGCCAAGCGACGGCGATCGCTCCGGTCACCGCCCGGAAGACGCTGAAGCCGGCGAACAGCAGCGCGAGCAGTAGCCCGAGGCCCGCGGCGAACACCGCGGTCTCCATACTGACGGCCCTGAGGTCGTCGTCGGTGTCCGACTCCGTCGGCGCCCGACCGACGCCGTCGCGCCGTCCCTGGAAGTGAACGACGAGCAGCAGCGAGAAGTAGTACAAACAAGCCGGGAGCAACGCCGCTCGCACGATCTCGAGATAGCTTACCGCCGGCTCGATGAGCTCGAGCATCATGTACGCGCCGGCGCCCATCACCGGCGGCACGAGGGCGCCGCCGGAGCTCGCCGCCGCCTCAATGCCGCCCGCGATCGATTTGCGAAACCCCGCTCCGCGCATCATCGGAATGGTGAAGGTGCCGGTGGTCGCGGTGTTGGCGACGGCACTTCCGGACAGCGAGCCGAGCAGACCGCTCGACACCACCGCCACCTTGGCCGGCGCGCCGACACTGCGGCGGAAGAGGCGGCGGGTCAGACCGACGATCGCGTGGGTGGTGCCGGTCGCCTCGAGAACAGCGCCGAATAGCACGAACAGGAACACGTAGGTGAACATCACTCGAAGCGCGATCCCGAACACTCCTTGGCTGTGGAGGAAGGTCTGCGCAGCCAACCGGCCCACCCCGTAGCCGCGGTGAGGCAGCAGCCAGTCGGGCAGTGAGGCTCCGAGCCAGCCGTAGAGCAGAAACAACGTGGCGAGAATCGGCAGCGCCAGTCCGACGGTGCGTCGCGCCGCCTCGAAGACGATCGCCAGGCCGACGAGGGCGACCGCGATATCGAGCGGCTGCTCGAGGCCGGCACGCTCCCCGAGCGATCGCCCCTCGAGCCACCAAGCGGAGAATGCCGGCTCGCTCTGCACGATGATGTACCCGAAGACCACCGCGCTGACGGCGGTCAGCAGGAGATCCGCCCTGGCGATCCAGGTGGGCGACTCGCGCCGCCCGGCGAACACGAGGATCGCTCCAAGGCCGGCGAAGCTCGCGACCTGGGTCTCCGGACGCAGGGTCGGATAATTGACCTGGAACAGGACGAAGACCGGCAGCAGCAGCGCGGTGGCCCGCGCAACGACCTTCCGGACGCTCTCGACCGTCATCCGCCCGCGGCTTCGTCAGCCTGCGGCCAGACGCCGATCTCGCGGTAGTAGCGCTCGGCACCCGGATGAAACGCCGTGCCGGTGTCCCGGGGCGCGTTCCCGGGGTTGATGGCGCGCCCGGCGGGGTGACGCTCGATCACCTGCTCACGCTGCTCATAGAGGGTCTTGGTCACCTGATAGACCAGCTCCTCGTCGACCTCGGCGCCGGTGATGAGGTGCATCGAACCGACGTTGAGGCCCTCGAACGCATCGTCCTGCCCCGGGTAGGTCCCGGCCGGTACGGTTGCCGGCGCGAAGAACGGATAGTCGGCGAGAAGCTGCTCGCGCGCCTCGGCCGTGAATGGTACGAACACCACGTCCTGACCGCTTGCCACCTGGGTGATCGAAGCGGTCGGAACGGCGCCGCCCAGGAAGGCCGCCGCCGCCGCGCCATCGGCCAGCAGATCGACCGCCGCCGCCTGGGTTCCGTTGAGCGGCGTGAAGTCGTCGTAGGTCAGCCCGTGCGCCCCCAGGATCGGCCTCAAGAAGTACTCGAAACCGGCGCCCGCCGGACCGACGACCACCCGTCGGTCTCTGAGCCCGGCCAGCGAGTCGATACCCGCCGAGCGCGGTGCCACGAAAAACGCCACGTTGGGCGCCAACGTCATCACCGCCCGCGCCTCGTGCGCTCGCTCCCAACCCTCGGTGCCACGCACCGCGAAGTAGGTGATCGCGGCATTCGCCAAGGCAAAGTCGAGCTCGCCACTGGAGAGTCGCCGGATGTTCTCCTGAGTGCCCTTGGTCGCCTCCGCCGTCACCTGCCAGTCGGATTCACCCGCCGTGTTGAGCACTTCGGCAAGCGCCCCGCCGACGACGAAGAAGGCGCCGCCGGGAGGGGCGGTACCGATGCTCAGGAAGCGATTCTGTGGGCGCTCGACCTCGGGAGACGAGGGGTCGCCGCCGCCACAACCGACGAGAGTCAGGACGAGTCCGGCAACCAGAGTCGAACCGTGCTTCGAGGCGAACATCGCGGCAGTCTAGCAGTCACCCCCAGGCGGACTGCCTGTGGTGTTCCACTTCGTTGTTCAGTCTCGAGGGTTGTCCATCCGAGCCTCTTCAACGAGGTTTCCTGGTGCCAAAACAAGGCCGAGGTCCGGCAGTTCAAGCAGCGGCGTGACGAAGCTCTGACCAGCGGCGACAAGGCGACCTTCAAGCGGGCGCTGCGCGAGATCCGCCGCCGCAAGCACGAGCTGCTCGGCCCTCGTCCCATGCACGAGTAGAAGGAAAGCACACCGGCGATCTCGCAGTATTCCGGTAGTGCTTCAGATCGGGGATCGGATCGGCATCTCGGATGGGCTCAAGGCTCCACCGCGCCGGTGGCCCCGGCGACGTTGTCATGCCCGTGTCATCCGCCAGCCTGTATATTTGGTCTACCGATCCTCAAGGAGGTGAACGGTGCGGCAATTCCCCTGGCCCTTGCGTTGGACCGCCCTCGCGATGCTCCTGACCCTGGCCCTGCCGCTGTCTGCCGCGGCCATCGCTCCCATCACCACGCCCGGCACACCGACCGGCTCTTGGCAACCGACGCCCGAGGAATGCGCCCGGCTGGACGACCCGAAGGCACGCGGCAAGATGGACGGCCTGCTGCGCCAGTTGCTGGTGGCTTGCGGCCGGGCTGACGAACTGGGCCAGGTGCGCAGCGCGGACTTTCGGGAAGGCGTGCCGGCGGAAGGGCCGATCAACCCCGACGTCCAAGTCAACGACTCGACCGGCGACACGAGTTCATCGACCACGCAGAGCGAGACCTCCATCGCGCGC
>CALZKB010000335.1 GCA_945787575.1 Thermoanaerobaculia bacterium
AGCCGCCCGGGTGCCCCGAGGTGGGGACGTAGTTGAACATCAGCGCGCAGAGCGAGCGGTAGACGAGGTCGAGGGTCTCGAAATGAGCCAGCTCTTCGGCCGGCAACGGATCGGGGGCGCGCGATCCGCCGGCCACCTTCTGGTACGACGCGCGTCTGCTTTCCAACTCGAGGCTGAGCATGGCTCCTCCTTATGGATCAGGTCTCTTCGAGAACGAGACCATTGTCTGAGTGCTCCTCTCGCAGCGCACCACCCTCGGGGGTGGGGGGCTCTCCGGGCGCGGGCCGACACGCGCGAGCCCGCGCTTTGACTCCCGGGGCGAGAAAGTAGAGAATGGCGATTAAATCGATTTACTCATTGACTAAATCACGGAGATTTCAGATGACGCTCTTCCGATCCCCGAACCGTGTCAGTTTCCTTCAGGCCGCTTTCTTGGTGGCGCTTCTGCTCGGCTCCGCCGCGCCGGCCGCGGCGCAATGCGACGGCCTCGCCGGCTGCGTGCTGGTCTGGTCGGATGAATTCGACGGCACCGACGTCGATCTCGGCAAGTGGACCTTTCAGCTCGGCGACGGGTCCGAGGTCGGGTTGCCAGGGGGCTGGGGGAACAACGAGCTTCAGTACTACCAGGCCGAGAACGCGACGGTCGCGGGCGGGTTGCTGACGATTACCGCCAGAGAGGAGTCGGTCGGCGGGCTCGACTACACCTCGGCTCGCATGCGGTCGCTCGGCAAGGGCGACTGGACGTTCGGGCGGATGGAGATGCGCGCCCGGATGCCGATCGGCCAGGGCCTGTGGCCGGCGTTCTGGATGCTGTCGTCGGATCTCTCGATCTACGGCCCGTGGGCGGCGAGCGGCGAGATCGACATCGTGGAGTACATCGGGAGCGACCCCAACCGGATCTTCGGCACCATCCACGACGACTTCCACGTCTTCGCGATCGAGTGGGAGCCGGGCGAGATCCGCTGGTACGTGGACGGCGTCGAGTTCGCGAGCCGCGATAGCTGGTTTTCGACCAGTGGTCCGTTTCCGGCGCCCTTCGACGTCGACTTCCATCTGCTTCTCAACCTGGCGGTGGGCGGGAACCTGCCGGGGCCGCCGGACGGGACCACGGTGTTTCCGCAGGAGTACGTGATCGACTACGTTCGCGTCTACCAGATTCCGAACGACAAGCCGGTGGTCGCGATCACGAGTCCGATGCCGAGCGACGTCTTGACGCCGGGCGATCCGATTACGATCACGGTGGACGCCACCGACGACGGCGCGATCCAGATGGTCGAGTTTTTCCAAGACGCGGCCAAGCTCGGTGAGGACGACACCGGGCCTTACGAGCTCACGGTCCCGAGCGTCGCCGCCGGCTGCTACACCTTGAAGGCCCGCGCGCGCGACGACGACGGCGTTCTCGCCGGGTCCGATCCGATCGAGATCATGGTCGGCGCGGGCTGCCACCAGGCGCCCTATCGGATGACCCCGGTCGCGATTCCGGGCACCTTCGAGGCCGAGAACTACGACCTCGGCGGCCAGGGCGTGGCTTACAACGACACCGACGCCTCCAACAACGGCGGCGCCTACCGGGCTTCCGAGGCGGTCGATCTCGAGAGCACTACCGACGCCGGTTTCGGCTTCAACCTGGGCTGGACGGTGCCGGGCGAGTGGATCGAGTACACGGCCGACGTCGCCGCCGGCACCTGGGACGTCGAAGTACGCGTGGCCTCGGCCACGGCCGGCGGCACCTTCCATCTCGAGGCCGACGGCGTCGACAAGACCGGGCCGGTGAGCTTTCCGGCGACCGGCGCCTGGCAGAACTGGACCACGGTGGTGGTCCCGGACGTGGCCTTCGACGGCGGTGTCCAGACCCTGCGCCTGTCGATCGACGCCGGCGAGTTCAACGTCAACAAGATCCGGATCGGCGAGCCCACGCCCCCGGCGCCGGGCGGGCCGGTGGTCTTCGACGACATGGAGCACGGCAATCCCTTCGGCAGCGGCTGGTTCACCTTCGGCGGCTCGGTCGGAGGCGGCGGCATCGGGCCCAACGCGGACGTCCCGCCTGCCGACGGCGGCTTCTTCTCGCTCGAGACCGGCTGGGGCTCGGGCGGCGTGCCGGGCTTTTTCGGCGGCTTCGGCCGGACCTTCCCGACCGATCTTTCCGGCATGGCCTCGTTCAACTTCTGGATCAATCCCGACGCGGGCCAGGACTACACGCTCGAGATCAACCTCCAGGATGACGACAACGGCGACAACACCACGACGCCTCCCGATGACGACGAGTTCCAATTCAACTGCGTGGTGAGCCCGATCGGGCCCTGTGCGATTTCTGGCGGAGGCTGGCAGCGCGTGTCGATTCCGCTCGCCGACTTCTTTGACGACAACTCGTTCCTGTTCGGTGGTAACGGCGTTCTGGATGCCGTTGCGGTCGGAGCCGGCGGCAACGGCCAGCTCATCAACGTGGTCCTCGCGGTGATCTCCAACTCGGGCGCCGACGCCACCTTCCGCACCGACTACTGGAACTTCACCCCGCCGCCGCCCACCGAGGTGGTGTTCGACGACATGGAGCACGGCAATCCGTTTGGCAACGGCTGGTTCACCTTCGGAGGTTCGGTCGGCGGTGGCGGGATCGGCCCGAACTTCGCGGACCTTCCGCCGGCTCTGGGCGGCGCGGCGTCGCTCGAGACCGGCTGGGGCTCGGGCGGCGTACCGGGCTTTTTCGGCGGCTTCGGGCGGACGAACCCGATCGATCTCTTCGACACCGACTACTTCAACTTCTGGATCAACCCCGACGGCGTCGACGGCGCCGGTAGGCCACAGGACTACACGCTGGAGATCAATCTCCAGGAGGACGACAACGGCGACGGCGCGATCAACCCGCCCGACGACGACGAGTTCCAGTTCAACTGTGTGGTCGGCTCGAGCGGGCCGTGCGCGATCGCCGGCGGCGGCTGGCAGATGGTGTCGATTCCGCTCGCCGATTTCTTCGACGACAACTCGTTCCTCTTCGGCGGCAACGGCGTGCTCGACACCGATCCGGTCTCCCGGGGCGGCAACGGCGGTCTCGTCAACGTGGTCGACGTCGTCATCAGCACCGCCGGCGCCGACGCCACCTTCCGCACCGACTACTGGAGCTTTACCGAGCAGCCGCTCGACGGCGACGGTGACCGCATTCCCGACGTTCTCGACAACTGCCCGGCGCTTTCGAACCCCGACCAGGCCGACAACGACGGCGACGGGCGCGGTGACGTCTGCGACGGCGACGACGACGACGACGGCGTCGGCGACACCGAGGACAATTGCCCGCTCGACGCCAATGCCGATCAGGCCGACTTCGACGGTGACGGTGTCGGCGACGTCTGCGACGGCGACGACGACAACGACGGCGTTGCGGACGGCGACGATGCGTGCGCGATGTCGGACCCGGCGCCGACGGTCGTGATCGACGGCTGTGACTCGGGCGTCGCCAACCTCCAGGTGGCCGGCGGCTGCAACATCGGCGACGAGATCGCCGAGATCGCGGCCGGCGCCGGCAACCACGGCGGTTTCGTGAGCGAGGTCTCACATCTAACCAACTCGCTCAAGAAGGCGGGGCTCATCAGCGGAGCCGAGAAGGGGGAGATAATGAGCTGCGCGGCGGGCGCCGACCTTCCGTAGAAGACCAGAAAGGCAGGTATAGACCTCACACCATGAAACCCATACGTGTGGGCCTGATGGGCCTGGGGAGGATCGGGCGGAATCTGTTCCGCATCCTCTACAAGAGCAACGACATCGAAGTGGTGGCGATCGACGAGATCGCGGACCCCAAGACGCTGGAGTACCTGATCCGATTCGACACCATGCTCGGGCCGTTCCCGGACGAGCTGTCGATCAAGGAGGGGCACCTCTACGTGGCCGGCAAGCAGATCCCGCTGATCGCGACCGAGAGCCTGGCCGATGCGCGCTGGGGCGAGTACGGGGTCGACATCGTGATCGAGGCCGCTGGGCGCGAGCGCACCCGCGCCGAGCTCGAGCAGCATCTCGCTAACGGCGCCAAACGGGTGATCCTGTGCGCGCCGCCCAAGGATCCGCCGGACATCACGGTGGTGATCGGGGTCAACGACGACAAGCTCACGGCCGAGCATCGGATCGTCTCGAACGCCTCGTGCACGGCGCACTGCGCGGCGCCGATCGTCAAGATCCTGCACCGCGCCTTCGGGATCGAGCGGGCGTT
>CALZKB010000336.1 GCA_945787575.1 Thermoanaerobaculia bacterium
GAGAACCCGCCGACAGGAGCGAGTGGGGAACTCGGATTGTCGGTTCTGACGCCATCCACCTCACGTTGCCCGCGGAGTTCAAGGAGTTGGGAGACGTGTGTGTTGGCGGCTGTCGAGAAGCGCGTGAATCTGGCGGTTGGGGCTGCGTGCGCGATGGAGGGTGGGTGCCGGGAGTGCGAGGCGTCTTGGCTACGCTGACTTGGCGTTGGCGATCCAACGTCGGAGCGCGACTCGCGGCGAGCGGACGCGCGCCAGCGGCTGGTTCTCATAGTACCAGCGGAAGGTCTTGACCTCCTCGAGGATGTCGACGTCGGGGAAGTCGTCGAGGAGTTCTTCGACGAAGGGTCGATCGACGTCAGGATTGAACGGGTAGCCCGGGAGCCTTCGGTCGAGATAGTCGAGGACACGCGAGAGAATCTGCTGGCGGTCGTCCTCGAAGTCGCCGCGGGTGGTCATGCTTACTGGGTTGCCGCCGAGCGTTGAGCTGCCGACTTGCGAGTGCGCTTGACCCGTCGCTCGGCCCGTTGGCGGGCGCGTTCGGCGGCGCGCTGTTCTGCTTCGCGGAGCCGATAGGACTCGCCTTCGATGTCGACGATCTCGGCGCGGTGCACGAGCCGATCGATCAAGGCGACGACGCAGGCCGTGTTGGGAAAGACCTCGTTCCATTCGGCAAACGCCTTGTTGGTGGTGAGAATAACGGGTTTTTCGTGATACCGCCGGCTGATGACCTCGAAGAGCAGGTCGGCGTGATGGTTGGCACAAGGGAGATAGCCCAGCTCGTCGATGACGAGCAGTCGAGGCCGTTCGTAGTGTCTGAGGCGGCGATCGAGTGCGCCGCCTGCGTCCTGGGCCGCGAGGTCGTTGAGCAGTTCGCTGGCAGTGATGAAGCGCGCGGTGTGACCGTCGAGCAAAGCCTGGTGGGCCAGGTTCTTGGCGATCATCGTCTTGCCGACGCCGTTGGAGCCGACGAGTACGAGGTTGGCGGCCTCGGCGATGAAACCGAGCTCGAAGAGTTCCTCGGTCTGCTCGCGGTCGATCTTCGTCGGCCAGTCCCACTCGAAGTCGGCCATGGCCTTGAAGCGTTTGAGCTTGGCGTTTCGCAGGCGCCGCTCGAAGCTGCGCCGTTGCCGTTCGGCCTCTTCGCAGTCGATGAGCTCGGGCAGCCAGGGCCGGTCGCCCAGCTCGTCCCAGCGGGCCACGAGACCCCACAGCCCCAGCCGTGCGAGCCGCTGTTTCAGCTCCTCATCCGTCGCCTTCGTTTTCCTCGTCGTGGTCATGGGCTTGCTCCTCGTTTTGGGTTTGACGTAGCTTGTCGTAACCGTCGAGTGCGTGGGGTCGGACCACGAGATCGCGCACGCGCGGGTCGTCCGGCAGCTCGACCGGCACAGGCGGAGGCTGGTCACGCTCGCGCCGCCGCCGCTCGAGGACGTGGCGGACGGCGTGGGGATGGCAGACGTCCTGCCCCAGCGCCTCGGTGATGGCCACCTCGAGCTCGCCCGCCCCGTAGCGGTCGAGCAGGCGCACGAGCGCGGTCGTTGCCGCGCCGAGGTTCTCTCCACGCTCGGCAAGCTGTACGAGCAGCTTCGGACTGGAGGGGGCGGCCCGGGCCAGTCGATCCGTGGCTCGCCCTTTCCGTGCTTTGCGCTTGTCCTGGACCAGGGCGGCGATGTGCCGGGGATCCTCGATGCACACACCCGTGTCGAAGCTGCGGTCGGGCGTGGCGACGACCTCGAGGCCGTCGAGGATCCGTACCCGCTCGAGATCAGCCCGTACGACAAGCGTGCGGCGGACGCGCGCGTGCGGCACGGTGTAGTCGTTGCCGTCGAAGCGGATGTAGGGCTGTTTGCCGGCGCTTACCTTGACGCATTCCTCGGTCAGGTAGGGCTCTGCGGGCAAGGCGATCAGTGAGGAGCGCTCCTGCTCAAAAGCCTGGCGCACCGTCTGCGATCGATCGTCGGGCCACGGTCGTGTCGAGGCCAGTTCGGCGCACCAGCGCTCGACCTGAGCGTTGAGATCGTCGATGTCGCGCCACGGGCGGGCGGCGAAGAACGAATGGCGTAGGTACTGGATGGCCCTCTCCACCCGTCCCTTGTCCGAGCCGCGAGCCGGTGCAACGGGACGGGGCTCGAAGCGATAGTGCGCTGCGAGCGCTAGCAGCTCGGGGTGGAAGCGGATCGCATCGTGCCGTCGTTCGAGCACGGCACTCTTGAGGTTGTCGTACAAAATGACCCGCACACAGCCGCCGAACCAGCCAAAAGCGGCGACGTGTCCGCGCAGGAAGTTGGCCAGACGCTGATCGAGGAAGAAGCGCACGAACAGCTGCCGAGAGAAGCTCAGGATCATCACGAAGGCCGACAGGATCCGCGTGGCACGACCGATGCGAGTCGTTCCGAAGTGGGCCCAGTCCACCTGGGCCTGCTCGGCGGGAAACGTGCGCAGCTTCAGATAGGCCTCGGCCGGCTTCCGCGGCCGGTGTCGCGCGACCATGTGTCGGAAGTGATCGGGGCCCCCGCGATAGCCGCGGTCACGGACCATTTCGTACAGCCGGCTCGCACGCAGCTTGGGGTATGTTTCGAGCGTGCTGAGGATGAACGGCAGGTAGGGCTCGATCATCGACGGGCGCTTGGGCGGTCGGCGCTCGGCACCCCCACGCTCGAGCGCGCGTTCGACCGTGCTGTGGTGGATGCCGAGCTGGTTGGCGATCGTCCCCACACGCCAGTGCTCGACGTGGTACAGCCGTAGGATCTTGGCCTCGAGCTCCCTGGAAATCACGTCACGTCCCTTCCTCTCCGCATCGTCAGCCAGGCCATCGTGGACGAATCCAGGCTGCACCGCGCCAGCCGCAGAAGTGGCAGCGCATCGTTTTCCCAGACCTCGAATCGCGTCGTCTTCGCTGAGGCGTCTCGCGGACCTGGCCTTGAAGCGCTTGGGCTTCGCGGTGCGCAGGCGCCGCTCGAAATACCGTGTCGACCTCGGGAGCCGAAAGTCTGGACCGATCGGGATCCCGCGTCGATGGGTGATGCGTCACTTTCTCGCCTTGGCGTCGGCGCCAACGACGCTGACGAGCCGCGTGACGCAGCCGGCCCGGTCGACTCCGCTGGTAGCGCCGCCCCGCTGCCCGCACTGACTCTCGACGTGCCACACCAGCACAGTCCTTCGAGCAGTACCGCTGGCCGCGATCGCAGGACCGGCAGACTTCGACCTGCAAACGGCAGCGGCTGCAGCAAAACTGTCGGAAGCTCTCGCCGATCCCACCCCTCCGTCACCGGAGCCGTGGACGAATCGGCGGCAAGAGGCGATACTGACTTGCGCCATCGCGCCTGCGCGATCGGCCGACTGGGGAGGTCCGGGCCAAAGGCTAGTGCAACACCGTCA
>CALZKB010000337.1 GCA_945787575.1 Thermoanaerobaculia bacterium
GCTGCCTTCTTGATGTCGTCTACTTCGATGGTGATGTGATGGAGGCCGGGCCCTTTGTCCTCGAGGAACTTTTGGACGAAGCTGTCGGATCCCTTTGGGGAGATCACCTCGAATTCGAGGACGGATCGCCCGCTCGCTTCTGGGGTGCGAACCTCGCCGCCCACGCGCTCTTCGTTGACGACGTCGCGATCGAGGTTCACGCCCGGCGGATTGCCCAGCTGGGCTTCAACCTCATCCGCATCCACCACCACGACTCCACGCGCTGGGTCGACCCGACGGTGATCGACAAGTCGAGAAGCGATTCCCGGCACCTCGACTCGAAGGGTCTCGACCGCCTCGACCGGTGGATCGCCGAGCTGAAGAAGCAGGGCGTCTACATCTGGCTGGATCTCCACGTGGGTCGTCAGCTGAAGCGGGGTGACGTCGATACTCCGTGGGGGAACCTCGTCGGCTTCGAGGAATTCCGGCGACGCGAGTCCGAGATCCGGGGCCTGGTCTACTTCAATGAGGTCGTTCAGGACCTGATGGTCGAGTTCAATCAGAACTACCTCACCCATGTCAATCGATACACCAGGCTCGCGTACAAAGACGATCCCTCCATCATGGGACTGTTGCTGACCAACGAGAACGACATCACACATCACTTCGGAAGCATGTTCCTGCCAAAGGCTCGGAATCCCGCACACACGGCGATCTTCGAGATGCGAGCGAGGGAGTTCTCACGGTCGACAGGGCACTCGTTGGTGGAGACCATGGAGACCTGGTCTCCGGGTCCGAGCAAGATCTTCTTGAACGATCGAGAGCACCACCTGAATGCCAAGCTGATCGGACACCTCGAGTCGTTGGGGATCGCGATACCGATCGCCACCACATCGATGTGGGGCCACAATGGCTTGTCATCACTGCCATCGCTCACCGAGGGATCGATCATCGACGCACACAGCTATGGAGAGGCCGAGGCGCTCTCGAGGGACCCACGCAGTGAGGCCAACTACCTGTCTTGGATCGGCGCGTCTCAGGTGGTCGGAATGCCACTCTCAGTGACGGAATGGAATGTCCCGTATCCCGCAGTGGATCGCTTCACCGCGCCGCTCTATACCGCGAGCGTGGCTGCGCTTCAGGGATGGGATGCGCTCCTGATCTACAACTATTCCCAAACCGCGAACCTCACAGGAACGGGTCCGGTGTCGAGGTGGTCGAGCTTCTCCGACCCTGCTCTCATGGGTGTCATGCCCGCAGCGGCACTGGCGTTTCGACGAGCTGATGTCCGTCAAGCCAGGCGCTCCTATTGCCTCGACCTCGATCGCGAAGCGCTCTACTACCAGAAAGTGACGGCCGCCACGAGCGCTGCGCTGCGGACCCTGGCGGAGCAGAGTCGCCTCTCGGTTTGCCTGCCCGAGGTGCGCGAGCACTTTTGGTATCGCGATCGCGCACCCGCGGAGGGCGTCGTCCGCGTGGGAGATCTCGACAGGGACTTCATTCCGCCTGGTCGCCACCACGTCGAATCCGATACGGGAGAGCTGCGGCGCGATTGGCGAGAGGGGATTCAGACCATCGATACACCCCGTACCCAGGCGGCAAGCGGCTGGCTCGGCGGACACGAGATCGCGCTTCGCGATATGAAGCTCGCTCTCGAGACACCCAAAGCCGTGATCTCGGTCTCGAGCGTGGACGGTCTGCCGATTCGGAAGTCCAGCCACCTCCTCATCACCGCAATCGCTCAGAGCGCGAGTCCGGATGGCCAGCTCCCACTCTTCTCAGAGCCCGTGCGCGGAGTCGTGCGCGTAGCAGCCCGGGCAGGTCTCGAGGTGAGGCCGATTTCGAAGGACGGCAGGCCCGGGCGGCCCCTGATCGGAGCTCGCGACGGGAGCGCCTATGTCATCGATTTCGGCTTGCGGCCCGGCACTCACTGGTACCTGGTCCGAGGCCTCTAGAGCCGCTGGAGACTGCGGCCTTTCGTTGTCCACGGCACCGGGTCGACTCCACCTACCTGGAGTGCCATCCGTCCGCTTTGAGGCCCTCGACGAACTCGGCGAAGCCATCCGGAACAGTGGTGATCCTCAATCCCATTCCCAGACTGTGAAGCGTGTCGCGGCTACAGCCAGTCTGAGCGTCGCGGGCGATCTCTGCGCGAAGCTGCCACGACTTCCCACCCGCGCAGCGAAGCGTGACTTCGACCTCGGTGGCGAGCGGGGCGGCAATGGCAGTACGCACGAACAGTCCCGAGGGCGAAACGTCGAGGACGACAGCCGGAATACGCTTTCCCCGACATTCGAGCTGGCAGAAGAGGGTCTTCTTCTTTCGGGGCGCGGCTCGTCGGTCTCCGCAAGCTTCCTCGGCCATCGGACGTCCTATCGACCTTTTTTGGACGCCACTTTACGTACGGTCGCCCGATCCGGCGCTCGGCGCGAAAAAAAACCTCATGGTTCCGGGGGATTGAGCACGGGCCGCCGGTCCTCTCGGCACCGCGAAGCGCCCCCGCTCAGCTTCCTCCGCGCTGTCGTGTCGGTGTGTGGCGCAGGAAGTCGAGATCGCAGCCGAGGTCGGCCTGGAGCACCTCGTCCCGGTACAACCTGGCGTAACCGCGTTCCGGGCGGGCGATGGGCTCCGAACGGCGACCGGCCAGCTCCGCCTTGGGGACGAGGAGGTCGAGGCGCCGCTTCGCCACGCTGATGCGGATGCGGTCTCCCGTGCATACCAGAGCGAGGGGGCCGCCGCTGGCCGCGTCGGGGGCGACGTGGAGCACCACGGTGCCGAAGGCCGTGCCGCTCATTCGCGCGTCCGAGATGCGGAGCATGTCGCGAACGCCGGAGCGTGCGAGCTTTGCCGGGATCGGCAGGTAGCCGGCCTCGGGCATGCCCGAGGGGCTGGTCGGACCGGCGTTCTTGAGCACCAGAATGTCGTTCGCACCCACATCCAGCTCGGGGTCGTCGATGCGTGCCGCCAGATCCTCGGGAGAGGAGAACACCAGGGCGCGTCCCTCGTGTTCGAAGAGGTCTGCGCTGGCCGCCGAGCGCTTCAGAATGGCGCCGCGCGGCGCCAGGGAGCCGAACAGCGACACCAGCCCGCCTCGCTCCTGAACCGGTTCCGCGAGCGGACGGACCACGGCCCTGTCGACGTAGTCGGCGTCTCGAGCCAGCCGATCGCCGAGGGTCTCGCCGGTGACCGTCGGACAGTCCAGGTGCAAGAGGTCGCGCAGCTCGCGCAGCACCGCGCCGATGCCGCCCGCGGCGAAGAGATCTTCCATGTAGTGCTCCCCGGTGGGCTTCAGGTCGACGAGAACCGGGGTGGAATCGGAGAGCTGATTCAGCCGCCGGAGGTCGATGTCGATGCCCGCC
>CALZKB010000338.1 GCA_945787575.1 Thermoanaerobaculia bacterium
GAGAATTCGGGGGTCTCCGAAAACGTAGAGCGAACCGGGCCAGCCCGCTTCACGCAGGAACCGGGTGCCTTCCCAGATCTCCAGGTACTCCGGGTCGAGGCGGATCGCGAGTGACGCGTCGGTTTCAATGGCGCGCGCCTCGACGATCCGGCGTGCTCGCTCGGCGGTGCCCATGACCATCGAGCCGAGTGCGGGCACGAGTAGGACGGCGGCGACGAAGGCGACCGTGCGATCTCGCCAGCCGAGTCGCTTGAGGTGATCGAGAAGCGTCTCGAGTCCGATCGCCGCCAGCAGTCCCAGCGGCGGGAACAAGAGCACGAGATGGTACTCCCACCAGGAGGTCTTCTGAATGCAGATGAGGACGCTTCCCAGCGCGAGATAGAGGGCGATGCCCAGGGCGGCCACGCCGCGGCGGGAGCGCGCCAGGCCGAGCAGTCCCAGGACGACGAGCGGCACCCAGGGCGTGTAGATGCCGAGAGCCCACCGAGCCGAGGACTGAAGTCTCTGGATGGGCGCCGAGGCGACGTCCTGGAGGGTCTCGGCGGGGTAGCCGAAGCTGGTCCACCAGAGCTCCGGCAGGGCGCCGTTTGCGGCAAAATAGGCGAGCAGTGGAACCCAGACGGCCAGTAGGCCGGCGAGGCCGAGACCGGCGATCCGCAGAAGGGCCGATCCAGAGCGCTTCCCCAGGTTTCTCGCGAGCGCGCCGGCGGTCAACAGGGAAAACGCCCCCGGCAATGCCAGATAGAGGAGCTTGAGCGCTCCGACGACGGCCGTCGAGACTCCGAAGGTGAGGGCGAGGGTCGCCGAGCGGGGCCGGTCCGTGAGGTCGACCGCTGCCGCCAGGGCGAGCGCGAGTGGCAGCGCCACGAGAGCTTCGACCTGGGTACGGTGCTGTCCCTCGGCGAATATGAAGTAGACGCCGAGCGAGGCAAGCGGCGCGATGGCGATGGCCGTCGGGTGCTCGAGGCATCGCCTCGCGATCCAGACCAGGGCGAGAGCCGCGGCGAGCGTCCAGGCCAGTTCGAGCAGATGAACACCGATCTCGTCGAGCAACCAGAGCTTTCCGGCGAGAGCGTAGAAGAAGAAGATCCCGGGCTGTTTGATGTCCCAGAAGTCGAAGTACAGAGTGCCGCCTGAGAGGATCGTCTGGGCGCCCTGGGCAAAGAGCGTCTGGTCGATCGAGAACGGAGTCCACAGCGTCAACACGCCGAGTGCCGCGAGGGTCGCGACGGAGGCCATGGAGTAAATGCTTGCGGGTGCTCGCATTGCGTCAAGTCCCGGCACAGTATAAGAACTAGGTAGAGAGCCGGGCAGCCCGGGCCAAAGGGGGTCTTGTGAGCAACGCCACTCCAGTACCGCGATCCGTTTCTCCTCGGTGCCTGCCGCCGCTCGGTGTCTTGCTGTTCGTCCTTCTGACGCCGGCGTCGGCCGTCGCGGAAACGCCTCTCTCCGAGGAAAAGACGATTACGGCTCTGGATGTTCTCGTGGAAGTGGGGGCGCCGGCGGGCTCGAGGAGCCCGGCGCCGGATCTCCCGAGAAACCTCCAGGCCGAGGACTTCGACGTGCGCCTCGATGGCTTCGCGGTGGTGCCGGTGGGCTTTTCGGACCCGAGATCCCGGCGCGACGAGACCGAGCCGTGGAGCACCGTGATCTATTTCGATCTCCGGCTGGCCGAGCGCGACTCGATTCGCTGGGCGGCGTCCGAGCTCGCCGAGCGCGTCGACACTCTTGTGGAGCTGGGATCGGTCGAGATCGTCGTCGGCGACGAGTCCCCGAGGCGCTTGCTCGGCCCCACCCGCGATGCGCAGCTGATCGAGAATCAACTGGCGGGCCTCGCGCTCGATCCCAGAGGCGTTCACGAAGTAATCGAAGCCAGGGTCGCCAACCTGTCGGAGCTCCCCGAGACATCCAGCGGCTCGGTTTCCTCTGCTTGGGTTCGGGCCGTGGTCGAGGCCGAAGCGGCGGCGGTTACTCGGCGGCTCGACCAGATGCTGCTGTGGGTCGTCGAACGGGGACCCAGCGAGCCCAAACGAGCCCTCATCTGGGTCACGGACGGCTTCGATTTGGACCCGGCTTCCTTCTATCGAGAGCGGGGCTTGAGCTTTCCTGGCTGGCAGGAGGTGTTCACTTCGACGGCTCTGTCCTTCGCCAGGACCCTGGCCGGCTACGGCTGGGTGACGTTCAGCTTCGCGCCGCGCGCGCCGGGCCCCGGCCTCGTTCCCGGCAAGCGGTTCGGCAAGTGGCTGTACCGTCCGAGAATGCCCGCCGGCCTGATCGGCGGGACGCTCACTCGCGAGGAGCGAAGGGACCCGGACAAGGCGGAGTCGTATCTGGAGATCGGCGAGGCGGAGCTCGGGCAAGCCGACGCCGAGTCGGCGCGCGAGGCGTTCGAGAAGGCGCTCTACCACTTCGCCGGTGACCCGCGGAGCGGGGTCCGTCAAGCGGCGGCCAAAGCCGGCCTGGGGAGGTCGCTCGAGGCCCTCGGGCGGCCGGCCGAGGCTCGGCAGATGTATCGACATGCCGTCGCTCTCGATCCGGAGCTGGCGCCGCTCTATCCGCAGGCCGCCTTCGATCTGTTGGATCCGATCAGGCCGCTCGAAACCGTCACGTTGGTAACGGCGG
The DNA here is from genome assembly GCA_945787575.1 of Thermoanaerobaculia bacterium. Classification (GTDB taxonomy): domain Bacteria; phylum Acidobacteriota; class Thermoanaerobaculia; order Multivoradales; family JAHEKO01; genus CALZKB01. Next base: position 2,623 of record CALZKB010000338.1, read on the forward strand.
GCCGCACGGTGCGCGATGCGGAGGCGATCGACGAGGCAGTGCAGAGCCTCGGTCGCCGCGCGCGCTTGACCTATCAGGTCGAGGGGCGGCCCGAAGGCCGATTGGCCAAGCTCGACGTCTTCATTGCCGGTTCCCCGAATCGGCTGCGCCATCCGGGCTGGGTGCGATCGGGAGCGCTGGAGACGGTGGCCGCTGCTCGGGCTCGGTCGATCCTCCGGGGCGAGGCGGTCGACGGGGCACTCGACGTCCGGGCGAATCTCGACCGGGGGCGAGAGCGGAAGCTGGAAGCGCGCGTCTCACAGGGAAAGCCGGGCGCTCCCGACGACGAGCCTCGCACGATGCGCGTTTCGCTCGCCATCGGGACCCCGGGAGGAGCGATTCGAGTGCAGCACGAACGCATCGACCTTCCTTCCGGGGCCGCGCTGTCGGACTGGGTCTATCGCACGACGCTCGACGCGCTCGACCGAGACGAATGGGTGGCGGTCGTCATCGAAGACGTCGAGTCGGGCGAATGGGGCGCGGAGCTGGTCGAGTAGCTGTTCGCGACGAATCAGGATCGGCGACTCACTCGGAACCGTTGGACTCGGCTCGGGCGCGCTTCTGTCGCACGTAGTTCGACACGTGGTCGCCGTATCGGTCCACGAGATCGAGCAAATGGTCCTCGCCACGAATCGTGCCCCTACAACTGCTTGCGTCACAGTGGCATTCGAAGGC
>CALZKB010000339.1 GCA_945787575.1 Thermoanaerobaculia bacterium
CGAACGACCGGCTGTTCCGCTTCACCGGCACCAATCCATCGGCCAGCTGGACGGAGCTCTTCCTGCCGAGCGGCGGTTTCGGCGTCGTGGCGGTCGATCCCTCGGATCCGTCTCTGCTGCTCGTTTCCGGCCTCACGTCGGCGGGCGGCGGGATGTACCGCTCGACGAACAGCGGAACGACGTGGACTTCGATTCCCTCGCTCGACAGCCTGATGGACGCCGGCGGCGCCATCCCCTTCAAGAACCAGCGGGGACCGACCGACTTCACCGGCTTCAACGGCTACTGGCAGCCGAGCTTCGTGGCGCTCGATCCCAACGGCAGCATGGCGCTGGCTGGAGGCAAGGACTCTGGTGTGTTCCTGAGCTCCGACGACGGCGTCTCCTGGACCCTCATCACCGACCCGTTCACTTCCGACACCTCCGGCGTTCCCCATCTACCCCGCCCCCGCTACGGTTACTTCGATGAGGAGGGCGGAAGCACCGTCGACGCGTACGTCGGAAGCCAGGGACGCGGCATCTGGAGAATCGACCTGAGCAACTCGATCTTCAGCGACGGTTTCGAGAGTGGGGACACCTCCGCCTGGTCGAACACCGTGCCCTGATGGACTTCCACCCTGGTAGCCGGGGGACCCGTTCCCCCGGCTGACTCGCCCGACAGCTACCCGCCGGGCAGAGGCGCTTCGTCGCTCGCTCGCGGCACGAGAAAATAGAGCCGCCCCGGCTGCTTCATGAGCCCGGCCCGCAACGCCGCCTCTTCGCCCCGGCCCCAGAACAAGTCCGCCCGATCGGCGCCGCGAATCGCACCTCCAGCGTCCTGCACGAGCACGAAACGTCGCAAAGGGCTGACCGCCACCGTCGATCCGTCCGGGCCGACCCCGGGGACGTCGGTCAAGAGGAAGGCGAGGCCGCCCGGTGGCAGCAGGCTGTGGTCGGCGGCGATCGTGCGCCCCGGAGTCACCGGCACGCCGAGGCTGCCGAGGGGAGGTCCGTCGAGCTGCCGGAAGAAGACCTGCGACTCGTTGTAGTCGAGCACCCGCTCGACCTCCTCGGGGTGCTCCGCCAAGTAGTGCCTCAGCGCCTGCATCGACATCCGCTCACGCGGGATCCTCTCTTCGTCGATCAGGAGCTTGCCGATGCTGCGGTACTGACGACCGTTTGCCCCCGCATACCCGATCCGTAGTTCGCCACCCCCTTCGAGCGCCACCGCTCCGCTGCCCTGGACTTCGACGAAGAAGAGCTCGACCGGGTCCCGCGCCCAGGCGATCTCCCGCCCCCGCAGACGGCCGGTCTCGCGAATCTCTCGCCGATCCGGATAAGGCAACAGCCGATTCCCACGAAGCAAGCCGGTGACCTTCTTGCCCGACCATTCGTCGCGAAAACCGCCGAGGTCGATCCTGAACAGATCCGAAGGCGGCCCGTAGATCGGCACCGAGTAGTCGGCCGAGCGCCGTCGGCTGCCGGCGATGACCGGCTCGTAGTAGCCGGTCACGAGGAGCTCGCTCCTACCGTTGGCGACGTCGACCATCGGTTCGAACTGCTCGGCCAACCGCGCCGCCAGCTCAGCCGGCGGGAGGCCCGCCGCGAGCCAACCGTCGAACCTCGCGAGCGCGGCGGCGAGCTCACCCGTCGTCACCGTGCGCGGGCCGAAGACGAGAAGGCGGTCGGCCGGCTGGCGCGACAGCCACTCCAGGTTGCGCCCGAGCGCCAAGCGCAGGCTCTCCGAGTCGCCATCGTCCACCAGCTCTCGCAGGACGATCGACGACACCGGCCGGAGCGCTTCGGCGGCGGTCGCCGGCGGTTCCCGCTCCGGACGGGGGGTCGGCGGCGGCTCGGCGGGTGGGCCGCAGCCGAGGCCCAACCCGAGGATCGAGACGAAAACCAAGGCGTGAACTTTCATGGCAGGCGAGTCTACGACGGGGTTGCCGTCCGGCGATCGACGGGTACTCACGACCGTAGGCCGGAGCGAGAGAGGGATGAGAGCCCAGGGTTCTTGAGCCGAGCCCTCTGAATCACCCAGGATCTCATTGCCGCCCGGGACGACGGCGAAAGAGCGCGCGTCGCCCTAGCGCAGTCCGAGTACGCGTGCCGTACCCCTGGGGCTCATCCCTCTCTCGACGAGGGCCGGCAATCGGGGAGCGACGACTCAAAGCAACCGAAGGCACGGCTCCCCCGGCTACCCGGCGAGTTCGGCGGGATCGACTTCGCGCTCGACGAGAGCGGCCTCGTGCCCGGCGACCGCGGCCAGGAACTTCTCGCCGAGATCGCTCGCCTTCCTCTCGCCGACGCCCTTGAGCTCCAGAAGCTCCCCGATCGAGGTCGGCCTCGTGCGAGCGACGTCGCGCAGGACGCTGTCGTGGAAGACGACGTAAGGCGGCACCCCTCGCTCGCGGGCGATCTCGAGGCGCAACCCCCGGAGCTTCTCGAAGAGCTCCAGATCGACACCCTCCCAGTCGGCGGCGGCCGCTGTCCGCCGTAGTGATCCCTTCGACTTCGGGCGCTCCTGCCGGTAGAGCTGGCAGTCGGTGTTGCCGCGCAGGAGCTCCGCGCCCTGCGCGGTGAGCTTGAGAACCGGATACTCGTCACCGCTCTGCCGCAAGAAGCCCCCGTCGAGCAGCTGGTCGATATAACCGCGCAACTCACCGATCGACAGCTCTTCGAGCAGCCCGAAAGTGCTGAGCCGATCGTGCCCGGCGGAACGGATCTTGTCCGTCTCGCGCCCCCGCAGCACATCGACCAAACGCATCACCCCCCAGCGCTCCTCCAGCCGCACGACGCACGACAGCACCTTCTGCGCGAGCACCACCGGATCCTCGGCCAGCTCGAGCTCGCCCAGGCACCAGTCGCAAGCCTCGCAATTTGCCCGCTCGTAGCTCTCGCCAAAATACTCGAGGAGGCGCCGGTGCCGGCATCGGGTGGCGCTCGCGAAGCGTTGCATCGCAGCCATCAGCTCACGCGCCTGTTCCGACCACTCGCCGCTCGACTCGAGCAGCCGCCGCCAGTTGAAGAAATCGGCAGCGGAGTAGAAGAGCACGCACTCTGCCGCCAAACCGTCGCGACCGGCTCGCCCCGTCTCCTGTTGGTAATGCTCGATCGAGCGCGGCGCCCCGGCGTGCGCGACGAATCGGACGTTCGAGCGATCGATCCCCATGCCGAAGGCGACCGTCGCCACCACCACCTGCAGATCGTCGCGCAGAAAGGCCTCCTGCGCCCTCTGTCGCTCGGTGGCGGAGAGGCCCGCGTGGTAGGGAGCCGCGCTGATCCCTTCCTTCTTGAGCCGTGCCGCCACCTCTTCAACCCGCTTGCGTGACA
>CALZKB010000340.1 GCA_945787575.1 Thermoanaerobaculia bacterium
CCGTGGTCACCCCGCCAGCCGCGACCTGAGGAATCCAGTGGGCATGGATCGCCCTCGTGTGTACCAAAGCAGACCAGGACTGGATCCCCGACTGCGGCGATCCGTGCCATGTCGATCTTCTCACCCCAGGCAGACACGTCGATCACGGTCACCCTGGTCGCAAGATCGATGAACACGGCCGGCGGAAGAGCGTCCCGGGCTGATCCAACGTCCCATTGAAGTGTCACTTCTTTCATGAAGTAACCGTACACAGCAGCAAGCCAGACTCACCAGACACCCGTCCGGCCAGGGCGCCTCACCCATTCGTGGTCCAGAATGGGGACTTTCGGCCCTATCAGGCATTTCAGTCGATGAGGCCCTGTCGAAGGGCAACGGCGACCGCCTCAGCCCTTGTACGGACGTCGAGCCGCTCGAAGACGGACTTGAGGTACGTCTTGACAGTTGCTTCTGACAGGTCTAGCGCCCGTCCGATCTGCTTGTTCTCCTTGCCCTCGGCGACGAGCGCGAGAACCTGACGCTCACGAGGGCTCAGCTCGACGGGACTGCTGCCTTGCTTCCCGCCCGCCACGTGCTCGAGAAGAGGCCTGGTAATCTCCCCCTGCACGTAGGCCCTACCCTCGTCGACGTGTTGGAGCGCGCGGATGATCTCGTCTCTCCCTGCGCTCTTGAGCAGGTACCCCGATGCCCCTAGCTCTACGGCGCGGCGTACGTAGGCGGGCTCGTCGTGCATCGAGAGCACTATGACCTTGAGGTCCGGTGCCACCTCTCGAAGCGGCTCGAGGGCCTCGAGCCCCGTCATCTCCGGCATCCGGACGTCGAGCAGGACCACATCCGCAGGCGTGTCGGCGGCTACGTGGAGGAGCTCCTTCCCATCCGCCGCCTCGCCAACGACGTCGATGTCGGGATAGTCCGACAGCATCCACCGCAGGCCGTCGCGTACAACACGGTGGTCGTCGGCGATGATGATTCTCATGCTTCCTCCGGTTCCGACAGCGGGACCCATGCTCGCAACACGGTCCCCCCGCCGCGTCGGCTTCTGAGATTGAGACCGCCGCCGATGGCGTCGAGGCGCTCCCTCGTGGTTGTCAGCCCGAGCCCCTCCGGCCTCCGTACGCCTCCGCCATCGTCGGCGACCTCCAGGATCGCCCGGGTCGCATCACGCCATGCCTTCACCACCACCTTGGTGGCGCCGGCGTGCTTCCTGGCATTGATCAGCCCTTCCTCAGCGGCACGGAACAGAGCGGTGCTCGGCACGGGGCCCAGCTCGCCATCAAGACCGAGGTCGAGCTCGATGCCGACGCCCGTCTCCGCCCGCGTAGTCTCGACGAGCTGAACGAGGGCGGGCCCCAGGCCGACGTCCTCTACCTCGCTTTGATGGAGCAGCCGCAGCTCCGCCCGCAGCGTGCGATCGACGTCTCGTACGATCTCTTCGAGCCGGGTCAACTCTCCGGCCACCGCCGCGGGGTCGTCGACCTTGGATCGGCTGCCCTCGAGACCGTACAGCAATCGGTACAGCGGCTGGCCAACCTCGTCGTGAAGGGCGCCGACGATCCGCTTCCGCTCTGCCTCCTGTGCCCGCAGGAGGTCGCCGAGAAGATGCTCTGCCTGGCGACGCCTGCGGTTAATCGCCCGGCCGCCGGCGATCGCAAGGCTTCCCATGAAGATCATGAGTACGCCGATACCCGTGGCGATGCTGAACCACACGTTCCGGCGGACGTGGCCGAGGGTGCTGTTGAGGGCATCAACGCGTTGCTCGACCTCGAACACGCCAACCACTCGTCCCTGGTCGTCTTCGAACGGGATGTAGAACTCGATCAGCTCACCGAGGTCGCGCTCACGCGCGTGCGCCGGATCCTCGAGGTTCGATACGTCGATCGACCGCTCGCCCTCGAATGCCCGCGCCGCGAGAGGGGTCAGCACGAATCGCTCGCCGACCAGTTCGCGAGCATCGGAGTACACGACCGTTCCGTCTGCGGTCCACACCTTGACCCGAACTGTCTCGCCGCCGAGCAGCCGTAGCCGAACCTCGCTATCGAACTCCGCATATCCCGTGACGTCGGACGGATCGGCCGGAATGAAGCCGCGTGACGCGAGATCCTCCGCCACGTTCTCCATGATGTCGGCCTGGGCGGCGAGCAGGTGACCCCTTGCAGACGCAGGGATCGTGAACCCGAGGGTGACGGCGATGCCGATCGACAGCAGCACCCCGACCAGCGCGATCCGCCCGATCCAACCGAATTCCCGCCACTCGGCGAGCACGGATTGGGTGAACCGTCTCAGCCACAGCGCGGGCCGCTCGCCGTCCATGAGGCCAATTGTAAGCAGTTGGGTGATCACATCCGGTCACGACGCCACGCTGGCGTCATCGAGCCCGCCCGAGTCCGGTAATCACAGAACAGCCTAAACCCCTGTCTTTGCACGGGATCTTGTTCGTAGCGGGGAGGTTTTGAGCCTCTGACCGTCGGGCTATGAGCCCGAGTCCGGGGTATCGGCTGACCGGGGGAAACCCGCGAAGCGCCTGTCCTGACTGGCTATTCGCCTCTCAACGCTTCGCGTTGTTGCCCCTTCCATCCCACGCTCTCGCGGTATGGACGCGGTATGGAGCAGGCTCGTTCTGCCCTTTGCCAGTTCGCATGACACCAACTTGAGCTGCACCGCTTGCTGAGTAGTAGAACATCACCGTTGAGGCTTGGTGGCGGCGACTGCGATGAAGGCTGCTCCGGCGGTGGTGATGGATCCGGCGATCGGGTCGAGTCGCTTCAGCATCCGGGCGAGCAGGCCGCTTGGGGGGTAATAGACGGCGCCTTGGACTCGTTCGGGGTGGAGTCCCCGCGTGGTGGATGAGTTGGTTGATTTGGCGTGCGGTGCGGAAGGTGGCGTGTCGCCATGTTGGGGATCCGAGCCAGCCTCTCATGCGTCGCCAGGCTGCCCAGGTGTTCCATCGTCCTAGTTCGCCGATGATAAGCCTTCCGCCCGGTGTGAGGACTCTGGCGATCTCGTGCAAGGTACGGGTGGCGTCTGGGAGGAAGCAGAGAACGGTGACTGCGGTGACGACGTCGAACGTGGCGTCGGCAAAGGGGAGTTCTTCAACATCACCTTGGTGGAGGTCGGCGGTGACACCGTGGTCGGCAACGCGTCGACGGGCGACGGCAAGCATCGCCTCCGAGGCGTCAACTCCGGCGACCTGGGCTCCTTTGCGGGCTGCTTCGACCAGGAAGGCTCCGTCGCCGCAGCCCACGTCGAGGAGCCGCCGGCCTTCGAGCGGACCAACGAGGTCGAAGACGACTTCAACAAGTGGT
>CALZKB010000341.1 GCA_945787575.1 Thermoanaerobaculia bacterium
GGATGGCTTTGGCGGTCAGAACGCCGCCGACGACCTCAGCCACGCGACGGTGCCGTATCTTCTGGTCACCGGGACCAAGGTCGCGGACGATTGGACGGACCTGATCGACGGCAGCCTCGATCACGCGATCAACCGCGACGAGAACGGCGCCTCGGTCTCGGGGAACGTCTGGACCAACACCGAGACCAACGGCAAGGCCCACGACTACCGGCGCGACTGCGGACCGGGATCGGCGCTGGGCGCGGTGTGGACCTCGGGAAGCGGCTTCGAGTCCGGCAGATACGGCGTGTCGACCGCGAGCAACTCGGAGTGGACGATGAAAGACAATACGGCCTGTAGCAACAGCTACCATCTCTACTGTTTCGAGCAGTAGGGGAGGGGGCACCCAGATGCCTCGGCACGGTCCTGCTCTCGCTGGCCCAGGGTCTCGTCGACCTCGTGCACAGCGTCGATCGCAAACTGGATCGTCATGGTGATGTGATCGTAGAGATCTTGAAACAGGCCCTTTGCCTCAGGGTCCTCCTGGAGAACCGTGAGGCAGATCTCGCCCATGGCCTCGAGGGCTTCCCACAGCTCTTTCAGGGACTTCTCGTCCGCATACCAGCGCTCAGCCATGTGCTGACAACAGGTCATGAAGACGGCCTTGTCGCCATTGCGGACGGCCGCGATGAGTTGATCCAGCAGGAGACGATGCCGGTCTTCGAGCTGCACGCCCGAGCAGTTCAGATAGTCCGCGAACCGAGCACGCTGCGATGGGTCGCCCAGGTAGTCGAGGAATGTCTCGCAGATCCGGTCTTGGTGTCTTGACAGAAGCTCATGCACTCTGGCGCCGGCGCGAAGTCGTGTCCGGTAGGCCACCGCATGATTCCGCTTCAGCCACTCGGCGTAGTGGGCCTTTCGATTCTGAACCAAGAAGGGCGTTCGTCGGATGATCGAAAGACGATCCCGAGGCTCCCACCCGAGGCGCTGCCGAGTCCAGCTGGAGTCGATATTGATACGCCGATCGATGCAGCGCCCCATCCAGTTCCTTTCGAAGGGACGGTGGCCGGCAATTCGGCCTGCGGTGTCGAGAAGACCGATACCCGCCCGACAGGCGAGTCGGGGCAGATGAATCGGGCTAAGCCGCCGGCCGAAGTGCCAGTCCGTCGCGGTCGCGTGAAGCTGGGCGTGCGAAGTTGACCCGTCGGGACTGGCGATCAAGACCTGGCCGTGCTCCAACTCATCATACTGCGCCAGTAATCTGTGGAAGAACGTGACCGCGTCGTCGACATGGAGAAACGGAATGGCGGCTTTTCCGCCGCCGGCCAGAATGCGCCGCCTCCAGCTGGACGACAGCCAGACAGTCAGGAAGCTGTAGAGCGGCTCATACTCGCACCAGTCGGAGAACAGAGCGGGGAGGCGAACGACAGAGGTAGAAAAGGGGCCGTTGTGCGTTCGCACCAGGTCCTCGCCGAGGCGTTTGCTCTTGGCGTAAAAGCTCTCCCCATTGGGTGGACTCTGCTCGTTGACGACTTGACCGTCCTCGGTAAAGTCGCATGCCGCCACGGAGCTCGCGAAGACCAGGTGCCGAGGCTTCAACCGGCCGAGGGTGTCGAGGACGTTGCGGGTGCCCTCCACGTTAGTACGCCGGTATTCGGGCGCCGGCCTGCCGGTGAAGTCGTAATAGGCGGCCAGGTGTAGTGCCAGGTCGAGGCCCCCGGCTTCCGAGATCCGCTCCTCGACGAGCTTCATCTGTTCGGGCTCGCTGATGTCCGCTTGGATCCACTCGATGTTGCGCCGCCGAGGCGCACCGGTGACTTCCGGAGTACCGCGAGCGAGTGCAAAGATCCGGTACGAGTCTCTGAGTCCGCGCAAGAGGTGCCGCCCGAGAAATCCGGAGGCGCCCGTGACCAGGAGTTTTGTGGTTGGCGTCGTCATAGACGCGCTGCCATCGCAGATCACACGTTAGGATGATCTTATTCTCGTGGAAGCATGGGAGCAAATGGGTTAGCTGTGGGCTGCACGGGGGTGGACTAGCATCTTGGTTTCGGGTTTCTCGAGGTCAGCAAGCTCGCCGCCTGTGTTCCCTGATTTTGGCGAGAGAGCTCTCGACTACTCGGAGTGAGCGGCGGCCTCAGGGCGCGCTAGTGAGAGTTCTTGACTCCCAGCTCGCTGGATAAGTGGCCCTGACGCTGGGCCTACCCGTTGAAGTGGCCGCGAAGACCCACCTTCTGGGGTCTTTCCCTCTCATCGCTCAGAAAGCTAGCTTGGAGGCCTCTGCGAAGGCGAGCCAGGCGAGAGCCGAGGGGAGAGTCCCCGGCGGTCGCAAAGGCAGCGATGCTGCAGTGCAAGCCGGGTGGAGGGTTGTTCTGGGCGATGCGGTCGCACGGCCGGCTGTGCATTCCGGTTCGAGTGGTTCCGCCGCGCGGCGGGTGCGGCTTCGGTTTTGTCGGCAGAAAAGGATACCGAGATGAAGCGCGCGATTCGTTTGGGATTCTGGACGGCGGTTGCGCTGGTGTTGGTGGTGGCAGCGCTCGGGACACCGCTTGCGGCCCAGAGCTTGGAAACGGACGGCGAGATCAAGGCTCAGGGGTTTGAAGGCGACGGCTCGAAGCTGACCAACGTCAACGCCGATAACCTGGATGGCCTCGACTCGACGGTCTTCGGGATGACGAAGACCGACGTCGCCTGTCTCACCCGGACCCTCGAGGGCCGGGTGTTCACCGAGATCGAGCCCAACAACAACGCTGCCCAGGCGACGCCGTACTGCCTCGAAAGGGGATCGGGGAGGGTAGGAGGCAATCAGACCGACTGGTGGTCGGCGCCGGCAACGGCGGGGGATCTGGTCTTCGCATGGGCCGATACGGTCTTCTCGCCCTTCACCGATGCGCCCATCCAGGATTCCGTTCTGGACATCTTCGCCGACGACGGCACGACCTTGATCGAGCACGACGACGACGATGGCGGGACTTTTTTTGGGGGGGCGCCCCTTCTTGCGGCGGCGATCGCCGGGGCCACCGTGCCGCAGACGGGACGGGTCTTCACGCGGGTGCGAGAGCCCAACGGCAAGATTATTACCTACCGGCTCTTCCAGGTCGTGGCGAACCCGGCCGACAGCCAGGCCGAGAGCGAGCTCAACGACGGTGCCGCCACTGCCGACATCGTCGACACCCAGACGATCATCACCGGCCACATCAAAAGCGCTCTGGCAACCAGCGATTGGTTCCGGATCTTCGCCCCGTCCCTTTCCCGCATCAACGTGATCCTGGACGAGGATCCGGAC
>CALZKB010000342.1 GCA_945787575.1 Thermoanaerobaculia bacterium
CGCGGACGCAGCGGGCCAGGGCTTCGCCCCACTCCTCGAAATCGAGGTTGCTGGACACGCGGCGCGGCGCCCTGCCCTTGACCGGCGCCGGAAAACCTGCTACCTTTCGTCCAATCTGTTCCGCCGCGGACCGCGGCTCTTGGGAGCCGCCGGCCGCGAGTCATCGTCCACCCTCCGCCGATCTCGGATCGGCGGCGGGGCGTGCATTCCCTTGGAGGATTCCGATGAGTCCATCCCTTCGCCTCCGCCTCCGCCTCGGCCTCTGTGCCCTCCTCCCCCTGGGCCTCGCCGGCCCCCTGACCGCACAGTGCAACGCTCCCCCCGTCGCCGTCGCCGACGCGGCGACGACGATCTACGACCGGCCGCTCTTGATCGACGTCCTGGCCAACGACTCCGACCCGGACGGCGACCTTCTGACCGTCAGCGTCGTGAGCGACGACTGCCCCGGGACCTTGACGGCCGGGGAGCTCGGGCTCCTGACCTATGTGCCGGCGCCGGCGTCGGAGCCGGTGACCTGCGAGATCGTCTACCGGGCCTACGACGGTACGGCTTGGAGCCCCCAGGTCGTGGTCAGCGTCACGTTCAACCCGGTGATCTTCACGGACGGCTTCGAGTCCGGCGACGTCACGGCCTGGGACCAGGCCCTGCCATGAACTTTTCTCGGAGAGATGTGATGAGCTGGCGATCAATGAGCTTGCGATCGACCCCGATTCGCGCCATGGCGCTGGTGCTGTGGCTGTCCTTGATCCTCACCGGCGGCGCCCTGGCGCAGCGCAACGGTCCCATGTTTCAGGACGACCCGGTCACCGCGCGGGGCTTCGCCGCCGACAAGGTGTTCCAGTTCGGCGACCTCGATCACGTGAATCTGTTCAACGGCAACCTGTTGCTGACGATCCCGATCGGGCCGAGCTACCCGGTGAGCAGCCACCTGTCGTACGGCCTGACGCTGGTCTACAACGGCAACCTGTGGGACTTCGAGCACTGGTGCGGCCAGGGGCCGCCGGGGGACCGCTGCTTCACCGCCGCCTGGCCGGCGCCGGGGTTCCAGGCGGGGATGGGGTGGACGCTGTCGATGGGCCGGCTGCTGCCGCCGACCATCGAGTACCTGAACGAGGCACCGCAGTGGGTGTACGTGGGCTCCGACGGCGGCCGCCACCGTTTCTGGTCGACGCTTCACGCGGGCGAGACGTCATCCACGAACGTCAGCTACAGCCGCGACGGGAGCTATCTGCGGATGACGTTGATCGCCGGGGTGCGCAAGGTCCAGTTTCCGGACGGGGTGGTGCAGACGTTTCGGGACCTGACATCGAGCACGGACGACGAATGGGTGCTGACCGACGTTTCGGACCCCTACGGGAACGACGTCGAGATCGGATACTGCGCGAACCCGATCTCCTGCAGCGCCAACTCCGAGGATGCGAACTGGATCCGTTGGCGGATTCGCGACGAGCACGGCCGCGAGCACACGGTAGAATTCACCACCGCCTTCGAGAATTACCCACGGCAGGTGAGCCGAGTGAACGTGGCGGCGTTCGACGGTACGCCGGCGGCGTACGACTTCACCTACATCCAACCCGAGCTGCCGCGCTCCTGCCCGCAGAACGCGGAGTTTCCGGGGCCGATCCGGCTGCCGCTGCTCGACAAGCTGGTCCTGCCGGACGGCTCGGAGTACGGCTTCGAGTACTTCGACGATCCGACGACGGGGAACGCCTGCCGGTACGCGTCAGGCCGGGTGAAAGAGGTGACGTTGCCGACCGGCGGCAAGATCGGCTGGACGTACCAGGCGTACACCTATGGGCGGCGCGAGGATCCGCTGCCGCCGGGCAACGCCCAGCCACCGGCGACGACCGGCGTCGCGACCCGCCGGCTGACGTCGACCGGTGGCGAGTTCTGGGAATGGGACTACGACTGGCAGTGGACGGCGTTCGCCGAGGATCAACCGGTCGCCATGGCGGTGGAGGTGACGGCGCCGAGCGGCGCGTTGACGCGGAATCACTTTTCGATCAGCCGCTGCAATGTGCCGGCCGGCTGCTCGGGCGATCCCGACGGTTTTACGGAGTACGAGTACGGTCTGGGTCTGCGCCGCGACGCGACCGATCCGATCGACGGCACGCTCTACCTGTCGACCGAGAGCCTCTCCGCCGGGGGAGCGCTGCTGCGTTCGAGCTACGTGCGCTACGAGCGCGACGAGAACGGTCTCCTGATGCTCGGCACGGGGGAGCTGGCGCACGAGCTCAACCGCCGGTTGGCGGCCCAGCGGACGGTCTACTGGGACGACCTCGACGGCGCGACGCCGCGCTGGCGCGAGACGGTGCGCGGCGAGTTCGACGGGCTGGGCCACTACCGGTCCGAGGTGCGGCGCGGCAGCTTCTTCACGCCCCGCGACCTCGACGAGCCGCTGACGTCGCGGACCGAGTACAACCCGGCATGCGGCACCTATCGGGTGAACGGCGTCGGGGAGCTGGTACAGGGGATCGACACCGGCTGCGATCCGTTCCAGAACTGGATCCTCGGCACCTACGCCTACCAGGAGACGCGCAAGCTCTTCCAGAGCCCCGCCGTCGCCGGCGACGGCGCCGGCGAAGAGCTCGAAGGGGCAGAAGACTCGATCCACCGCAGCTACGCGGTGTTCGACCCGGCGACCGGCTACCTCGAGTGCCGTCGGACCCTGCGCGACACGACGCCCGACGCCGGAGGCGAGCCGGCGCTGGGGGCGAAAGACGTGCTGGTGGTCTTCGAAGACGGCGACGGCGATGGCGACATGGACGGCGAGAAGGTCTACGGCGGCGACGCCGGCGGTCTCTCGACCGCCGACGCGGGCTCCTGCACCCCGGGCACGGCGGCCGGGTACGAGCGGGCGCACGCCTACCAGGACGGGGTGCGCCGGCGCACCGCCTGGGTCTGCGGCGGCGCCGACGTGCTGGTGACCCTCGACCAGGACGTCGACGGCGACACCGGCCTGGTGTCGGCGAGCCGCGACGCCTCGGGCTTCGCGACCTCCTACGCCTACGACGACCTGGGGCGGCTGACCGAGATCTTCCCGGCCGACGGAGCTCGCACGACCTATACCTACCAGGTCGCGAATCCGGTCGGCGGCACCAACGCCCGGGTCGACGTCCAGCAGTTGGACGGCGTGACGACCCTGACCTCGCAGCGGATCCTGTTCGACGACTTCGGCCGGGTGTGCCGGGAGCAGGAGCAGATGCCGGACCTCGCCTGGAACGACCGGCAGCGGTCGTACACCGCCGAGGGC
>CALZKB010000343.1 GCA_945787575.1 Thermoanaerobaculia bacterium
CTGGCGATGATCGGAGCGGCGATGACCGGTGCCCTACGCGCTGTTCGCGAGCCCGGATGGATCATGAGGTCTCCGAAGTATACCTCGCCGCCACCGCAGGGGCGGCTCTTGGGGCCCCGTCCCCCCATCGGCTCCGCTCACCCCCACCCCGATACCGGGTGCCATCGCAGCGGCCGGGTTCTCGCGCGCGCCTTCTCGTTCCGATGGCGGGCCCCAAACCCCGCCCATGGGTCGGGGTGAGCCAGCGCCCTGCCCTTCCGCCGCCGTGACGGTGCACCGGTCGTGACGATCCGATGGCAGCTCCTCTCATTCGGAGAGCCGTCCAGCGGGCGTTGCCTCGGTGCACCCCCTTGCCGCTTCCGCGGCCTCCCCAAGACCCGAACTGCCGATTCCTCTTCCGGTAGGAAGGCTGGGTTCCCATATGGAACGGAGGAAGGGGATGCGATCTCCCTCAGACAACGAATCCGAAACATGCCCCATCTCCGTGATGCACAGGCGCGTTTGGGGATGATCGAGATTTATCCGGTCGACCTCGATTTGGTTGACACATTCATGTACCCGAGGAATATCCTGCCGGATGAGGAGGGTGTCCCGATGGCCCAAGAAGGCGACAGGAAGGCTTCCGACTACTTCGGACCCGAGGAGTTCGCGAGCGTCGAGGATGACGAGCTCGAATATCTCGGCACCAACCGGGAAGCGACGGAGGGCGCAAAACCCCTCCGAGGCCTCGCGATCTCCGGGGGTGGAATCCGCTCCGCATCCTTCGGCCTCGGTGTGCTTCAAGCGCTCGTCAAGCACCGGTTTCTCCCGAAGGTCGACTATCTCTCAACGGTGTCCGGCGGTGGCTACATCGGCTCCTCGCTGACCTGGTTCTTGAATCAGAGTGACGCGGACGATCGAAACTTCGGTACCCAACCCGAGAATTTCCCTTTGGGAGGCGGGCCGGCGGGCGAGAAGGTGGGGAACGAATCCGGCAACCAGATCCTCAACTATCTCCGTCAGCACGGGAACTACCTGGTTCCCGGCCGCGGTCTCAACAACACCTCGCTGCTGGCGGTGGCGCTGCGCGTCATCGTCGTCTCGCTCTTCATCTACGGCGGCCTGCTGACCGTGCTCATGCGCGGGTTTCTGGCCGGCGGGCTGTTCGGCGCGAGACCTGATTTCGGTACCCCCTCTGGCAGCACCGCATCGACTCCACCCGCCCTCTCGCTTGCTGCGCCAATCGGGGAACCCGCGGTCGCGGGGGCCTCACCGGTCATTCAGACGATCGAGCAGCTCACGAGGCTCGAGGCGGGCACCATCAGCACGCCCGTGGCGGAGATCTTCCTGAACCCGCTGCTGGCGCTTGCGGCAATCCTGGTTGTGCTGTTCGCCTTCTTCTCACTTCTCTACGCGGTGTTCAGCTCGTTCAAGTTCGGAAGCTCACCCTACAAGGTCGTCAGCTCGCTCTCGCTCGATCGCAGCGGCGCCCGCTACGCACTTCGTACGGGGGGACAGCGGTGGTTCGGCTTTCTGCTCAAGGGGGCGGCCGCCACCACCGTACTCGGCGTGCTGCCCTTGGTGCACGATTACCTGCGCCACCTCTCCAGTGTTGCAGAGCTCGGAGACCTCGGGGTGGGCGGTGCCGCCGGGGGATCGACGCTGATCGGAAGCGTGCTCGGGGTCTTCCAGGCCAGAGCCCAGCAGAGCGTGTCGGCGAAGAGCGGCTGGATGGCCTGGCTTCGCGTCTACGCCGGCGCGGCTCTGCTGCTCTTCGGCTTCCTGCTCGGAAGCTTCGTCATCGCCGAATCGGTGGGGACCCGCATCTGCATCTTCATCGGCGGCGCTGCGCTGGTGGTGGGCCTGATCACCAACATCAACTACCTGAGCCTGCATCGGATGTACCGCGATCGCCTGATGGAGACCTTCATGCCGAATCGCAGCAACGTGGCCTCGGGAGAGTGGGGCCAGGCGACGGAAGCCGATGAGCAGCTCATCGATACGGTGTGCGCCAAGCCGAACAAGCGACCGTATCACCTCATCAACACCAACGTCGTCCTGGTGGACTCCACGAATGCCAAGTATCGAGGTCGCGCCGGCGACAGCTTCACGATCTCGCGACTCTTCTGCGGGAGCGAAGCGACCGGCTGGCGCAAATCCTCAACCTACATGAAGCGCTCCGGACGCGGCATGACGCTGCCGACGGGGATGGCCATCTCGGGTGCTGCCGTGAATCCCAATACCGGCGTGGCGGGCCGCGGCGCAACCCGCAGTCGGTCGGTCTCGATCTTGATGTCACTCCTCAATCTGCGTCTCGGGTATTGGGCGCCCAATCCGAGGACGGGCTCGTTCTATGTACCGCCCAACTACCTGCGACCCGGCCTGCCGGCGGTGTTCGGCCGTGGGCTCAGGGAAGGTCGCGGAATCGTCGAGCTCACCGACGGTGGCCACTTCGAGAACCTGGGTCTCTACGAGCTGGTCCGCCGTCGGGTCGGCGTCATCGTCGTGAGTGACGGAGGTTGCGACCCGGAGTTCAAGTTCGGGGACCTCTCCAATGCGGTCGAGCGGGTGCGCGTGGACTTCGGCGTCAAGATCCGGTTCCAGGATGAGAACGTCGACCTGCGCGGGCTGCTGCCCGGGTCGGCACCACCGGAGGCGTCACTCTCCTCGGGCGAGAAGATCCAGCTCGCCCAGCGCGGCTTCGCGGTGGGCAAGATTCACTACCCGGCCGACGAGCTGCGCGGCCTCCCGAAGAAGACCGGCAGCCTCTATTACCTGAAGACCACGCTCATTCCCGAGCTGCCCCAGGATCTCTACGGCTACAAGCTCTCCCACGAGAAGTTCCCCGACGAGACCACGGCGGACCAGTTCTTCGACGAGAATCAATTCGAGGCCTACCGAGAGCTCGGTTATTGCATCGGAGAGCAGCTGTTCGATTCGTCCTACGGGCAGGTGCTGTTGGCGTGAGACGTCTGCTGGGAGTGGTCCTGGACGCCTCCGCGAAGACGAGGAGAACCCGGGGACCGCCCTGCACGCCGATCGCGAGTGGGGTCGTCTGGCTAGGAGCCTGACCCAAGACTGGGTGGTGCGGCCCAGACGTCAAGACGCCCCGCTGGCTGCGTTGCGCAGTCTTGGGTCAGGCTCCTAGGTGGAGACGCGGTCTTTGCTCCGGCTGGCGGCCTCGAGGTCGGACGCGAGCGAGTTGAGCTTCTGAGCGAGTCGGGCATGGGAACCGCTGCCGTTTCTTTGCTCCGGCTGGCGGCCTCGAGGTCGGACGCGAGCGAGTTGAGCTTCTGAGCGAGTCGGGCATGGGAACCGCTGCCGTTTCGAAGGCGAACCCGCGCTCTGTAGTCGCCGCGTTTCAATGCTTCGACCTGGCGTTCGAGAGCGACCATCGGACCGGACAGCCGATGAACGAAGGCAATGCAGGCGGCCATCATCGCGAAGCCATACCCACCGACCAGCACCAAAGAAACGACCACGTAGTGGCGGGTTTGAAGCACGAAATCCGGACCGAAGACCTTCGGCGCCGAAGCGAGAAGTGAATCCATCAGCGATCCATAGGCCGCGTAGCTATTGCCGAGGACCAGCGCCACGAATGCCGCGCTGATGCCCAGCATCCATGTGGTGAGCCTTGCTTGTTGGCGCGGCTCGACGAGCCTGAATGCGCGGCGTCCTGAAGTCTGAAACGGCAGCATGACCGATGCCTGCATCGACTTCCCTCCCCGATGTTTGGTTCGGGGATCGGGATACCGGCTGGAACAGAATGTGAAGTCGATCACCAAAGGGCGCATCGGCAAGTCATGTGCGCCGCGGACGCAGAAGTATGGGCGGCCTCAGTCTCGAGTTGAAGAGAGGTGGCGCCGAAATCGCGAGCTTTTCCGTGCCCCTCCCTGGCTTCAGTCTGGCTGTGCGCAGACCACCGAGAATGAGTTCACACGAGTGGCGCGAGCCGTGGCAGGATGGCCGCCATGCGACTGGCGTGGATCCTCGCCCTCCCCCTGGCCGCAGCGTGTGCCGGGGACGAGACCGGCACCCTGCAGCTTCGCATCCTCGAGGACGGCCGCGAGGTTCCCGCCCGCGTCGAGGTGCTCGACGCCCTCGGCACCGCCTTCGCGGCCTCGAACGCGCTGCTCCTCCACTTCGAGTGCGAAGTCGCCCCACTTCCCGGGTGGCTGCGCGGCCCCATCAGCAGCTCCGACCGCCTCCACAACAAGCGAACCGGAACCGAGCAGTTCTACACCACGGGTGCAGCGCGGCTCGAGCTCCCGCCGGGGCGCTACCGCGTTCGGGCGTTCAAGGGGATCGAGTACCGCGTCGGCCGAGCCGAGCTGGAGATCGCCGCGGGGGACGAGATGAGGCTGGACGTAGCGCTGGAGCGCTGGATCGACATGCCGGCGCTCGTCTGGTACGGCGTCGACGACCAC
>CALZKB010000344.1 GCA_945787575.1 Thermoanaerobaculia bacterium
GAGACTCTCGAGCTCTGGCGCAAGGCAGCAGCCGCGCTGCGAGTGCTGGAGCTGCGCCCGGAGCGGATCCGGAGCTACAAGGACTAACGGAATGCCGGGAGAGGAGCACGCATGAGTGGACGCATCGTGGACGTCTGGATGCAGCATCCCACGCGGCGCTTTCTCGAACAATCCTTCTTCGACTCGCTCCGGCGATGGGCTCGCCAGGATTCGATTCCCGATGTTTCTCTCTCGGCGACGGTAACGGCGATGGACCAGGCCGGCGTCGGCGTCGGGCTGGTCACCGCCTGGTGGGGCCCAGAGGGTGCACTCATCGACAACGACGAGGTGGCTTCCTTCGTTCGTGGGCATCCCGGGCGCCTGATGGGGATCGCGTCCGTCGACCTCCATCGGCCGATGGAGGCGGTTCGCGAGCTTCGCAGGTGTGTGCGGGAACTCGGATTCCGTGGGCTTCGAATCGTGCCCTGGCTGTGGGGCCTGCCCCCGGACGATCGCCGATATTATCCGCTCTACGCGGAGTGCATCGAATTCGACATCCCGTTCTGTCTCCAGATCGGCCACACCGGCCCTCTCCAGACGTCCGAGCCAGGTCGTCCGATTCCATATCTCGAGAACGTCGCACTGGACTTTCCAGAACTCAGGATCGTCGCCGGGCACATCGGCGCGCCGTGGACCCAGGAGATCATTTCTCTTGCGACGAAGTTTCCGAACCTCTACATCGATACCTCGGCCTATAAGACGACGCGCTTCCCCTCAGACTTCGTGAGCTTCATGCAGGGGCGGGGAGCGCGGAAGGTGATGTTCGGTACGAACTACCCGATGCTCACTGCCGCCGCCTGCCTGGAGGGGCTCGAGTCCCTCGAACTCGGCCAGGAGACAACCGAGCTCTTCCTCCACGAGAACGCGCGCCGGGTCTTCAAGCTCGACGCGGTTGCGTAGGAGCGAGGAATCATCACGGCGATCAACGCGGCTTGCCGGTAGGGGCGTCCTCGGGGTGACTCTTGTGATACGCTTGCGGCCGGCGTGTCGGTCGCCTGAAGGCTGTCTGGAAAGCTCGCCGGCCAACCGGGTTGGGTGTCCGTTGATCGAATTCAGCGAGACGGTGCAGATTTCGACGAGCGTCGAGCGGGTCTGGCGCGCGCTGACCGTTCCCGCCGAGGTCGTGCAGTGGGACTCGGGCGTGATCGAGCCAATCGATGCGCCGCCCGACTATCCCCAGCCCGGCCAGCAGGTCCACTGGCGCTACCGGTATGGTCCGATACCGCTCATCCTCGAAGATCGCCCATCGGAGGTGGTCCCCAACTCGATTCTGCGGTCCTCCATCAGCCTCGGCCCCTTCGCCTTCGACGAGACCTACCAGCTCCGCTCTCCCGAACCCTTGGTGACCCTGCTCGCAGCGGAGCTGACCCTGTGCAGCACGGTTCCCGTGATCGGCTCGCTGCTCGAGCGCGTGGCGGGTGCGCCCCTCGCGAGGGCCACGGTGCGCACATCGCTTCAGGCCATCAAGCGCCACTGCGAGTCCAGCACCTAGGCGCCCGGATGCGCACCTCTTCTGCCGCAGAGACCCCTGGCCCCTCTCTCCGAGGTGGTTTCTCGTCTGTGGTACAATCCAACCGCGAACCCGGGCATTCCGGGGAGGCCGGTGAGCGCTGTCGGCTGCGGGAGATGCCGCAGTCGTCAGGCGTTGGTCGTGAAGACATGAAAGAGAAAGAGTGGCAGCCGTTCGAGAGCTTCTCCGATCGCGGGTCGGCCGAGGCCCTCGCTGCCGTGCTCGGTTCCGAGGGCGTTCCGGCGCGCGTCGAGTCGTCCGAGTTGGTCGCCGGGATCGAAGCGCGGTATCGCGTCCTGGTTCCCTCTTCTCTCGTGCACCGCGCAAGATGGGTGCTCGCCGATTCCGATTTGACGGATTCCGAGCTCGACTACCTGGCCACTGGAAAGCTCTCGGACACCGATTGAGAGCAGCTCCAGCGTCGCCAGCCGATGGGTGACCAGGGTGTTCAGAGGACTTCGAAGCCGCTCGTTGTTGAGGGATGTCGCGGCCACCGTCCTGACTCTCACGCTTTTCGTCTCGCCTGCGGCCGCCTCTGATGCGACCGTGTCCGATGCGGCCGGCGAAGATCGCGACGACGGCCCGAGCGTGTTGCATCGTGTCGCTACCTATCTTCCCTGTCGCGTGCTCGATCTTCTCGATGTGGTTCGCCTGCGCGCCCGGGTCGGACCCGGAGCCGCCGTGGGCGTCCGGGCGACCGAAGCGGTCGACTTCTTCGTCGGCTCCTACTGGAGCTTCTACGCGGGTCTTCCCGGCCCGCGCGGGAGGCGCATGCCCAAGCTTCCGGTCGGACTCGAAGCCCTCACTGGGGTCGAGGTGAGCGCTATCGACTTGACGACGGGTGGGGCAGTGGGTCCCGGCTACTCGGCCACGGAGTTTGGCATCGGCATCCATACCTTGCTCGTGGGCGTCGACGCCGGGCTCGACCCGGTCGAACTGGCGGATTTCTTCACGGGGCTGTTCCTCATCGATCTGCGCGACGACGACTTCTGAAGCTCGAGCCGCGGTACGCATGCGAAGGAGAGAATGGAAGCACGAGAGCTGACACGCGAGGACCGAAGCTGGGCGGCCCGCCTCGTCGCCAGGCACAACGCCTCCTCCCGGGTGGTATCGCGCGGAGTCCTGCACGACACGCTCACCCTGCCGGGATTGATCGCGGAAGGCGAGGGCGTTCCCCTCGGCCTCCTGCACTACCGGGTGACGGGGGAGGATCTGGAAGTGGTCGTGCTGATCGCAGTTCGCCGTCGGCAAGGCATCGGGCGTCTGCTGCTGCGCGCGGCCGAGTCGCTCGCCAGGTCCCACCGCTGCCGACGACTGTGGCTGATTACGACCAACGACAACCGGGTCGCCGTTTCCTTCTACCGGGCAGTGGGATGGCGCCTGGTAACGGTTCACCGTGGCGCCGTGCGCGAGTCGCGTCGCTTGAAACCCGAGATTCCCGAGTGCGCGGCGGATGGCACTCCGATCGAGGACGAGATCGAGTTCGAGCTGCTCCTGAGAGACGTCTAAGGACCGGGGCAGCGGGGGCGCGCGCTTCGATCGATCCGCGGCGGCGTCGGTTCCAGGGACGGGCCGCCCATGGTAGGTTGTCTGCCCGAGGCTGGTGAACGGCTCTCGCCGGTGCGGGGTCGCAACCAGCTCGAGCGGAGGAATGGCCATG
>CALZKB010000345.1 GCA_945787575.1 Thermoanaerobaculia bacterium
CGACCTCGAGGCGTTTCAGGCGGTCGGAGGCGAGGCAGCCCAGTACTTCCCGACTGGTAGTTCCGACGGCCTTGCCCGACGTGTAGTGGAGCTCCTCGCAGAGAAAGAGAGCATCGAACGAGTAGCGGTGGCGTCGGTCGAGCGTTCGCAGCGCTTTGACTGGGCTACAGTGCTCCCCGCGTACATCGAGATGTACGAATCCGCCCTCCGGCGTGACTGACCCTCTTCTCCCTTAGGAACATGCAACAACTAATCGAACGTTTCAAGGATCTGTCGAATGCCCAGCAACTCGCCGTCGGCGGCGGTGCCGCCGTGGTCCTCATACTCATCATCGTTGCGTTGGTGGTGTCGGGGGGTGACGATCAGCCGGAGCCGACCGCTTCCTCTTCGACGACGACCAGCCTCTCCGTCGAAGGAACGACGACCACAATCACAAGCGAAGCGTCGACCACCACGACGATCGCAGATGATCCAACTGGGCAATCCTGGCCGCTCACCGGAGTCATCGACGCGTCGGCCGAGCCAACCGCACCAATTCTGGTAGCCAAGATCGACAACAGCGTTTCTTCGCGACCTCAGGCGGGGGTGGCGGATGCCGATATGGTGGTAGAGGTCCTAGTCGAAAGTGGAGTGAGTAGGTTCCTGGCGTTCTTCCAATCTGTCATTCCGAATGAGATCGGACCAATCCGAAGCCTTCGAGAGGTCGATCCAAAGATCGTCGCTCCGTTTGGAGTAGCGATGGCCCACTCGGGCGCGGAGGCCCACAACATCACCGCCATGCGGGAGGTTGCAATCGATGTAGGTGACCCTGTGCTCGGTAGCTCCGCATACGGCAGGGATCCCGACAGGCCCGGAACGTACGACCTCATGTTGTCCCCTAGCGCTGCCCTTGATCGAGCTGCTCCAACGACCGGTGAGACCTGGTTCTTCTTTGACGAATCGGCGCCTGAGGGCGAGCAAGCACTGACCGTCGACCTTGCCTTCTCTCCGCTCTTCGACTTGAACTATCGGTGGTCTTCGACGGATGGAGGCTATCTCCGCTATCACAGCGACTCAGCCCACGTCGACGACCAGGGGACATCGGTATTAGCGACCAACGTGATCGTTCTGTTCGTTGAGCAACTGGACACCGGTCGCCGAGATGGAGCCGGGTCGGTGGTCCCCGACTACCAGGTAACCGGAACGGGGGAAGCGGTCGTGTTTCGCGACGGCGTCGCGATCCGGGGAAACTGGGAACGAGGTAGTCAGGATGGATTCTTCCGAATTCTCGATGACGGCGGTCGGCCG
This sequence comes from Thermoanaerobaculia bacterium, assembly GCA_945787575.1. Taxonomy (GTDB): domain Bacteria; phylum Acidobacteriota; class Thermoanaerobaculia; order Multivoradales; family JAHEKO01; genus CALZKB01. The sequence goes on from CALZKB010000345.1 coordinate 1,288, forward strand.
ATCGCCCTCACTCCTGGGAACGTGTGGATTGAACTAACTCCGATCGGCCGCAGCCTCGGCTGGGAGTAGAATCGGAAGAAAGAGGAGTCATAGCGTGGAACGAGCGACAGATCGAGTCAAGCGAGGCCTGGCAGAGATGCTCAAGGGCGGCGTCATCATGGATGTCGTGACCGCCGAACAAGCGAAGATTGCCGAAGAAGCAGGGGCCGTTGCCGTCATGGCATTGGAGCGGGTACCGGCCGACATCCGAGCCCATGGTGGGGTTGCTCGGATGGCCGACCCTTCGATCGTGGAACAGATTGTCGGCTCGGTCTCGATCCCGGTGATGGCCAAGTCGCGCATCGGGCATTTCGTTGAGGCACAGGTACTGGAGTCTCTGGGTGTCGATTACATCGATGAGTCCGAAGTTCTTACGCCCGTGGACGAGAACCACATCGACAAATGGAACTTCACGGTGCCATTCGTTTGCGGTGCGAAGGATCTTGGGGAAGCGCTTCGCCGGATCGGTGAAGGCGCCGCGATGATTCGGACCAAGGGCGAACCGGGAACCGGAAACGTCGTCGAAGCTGTCAGGCACATGCGAACGATGAACCAGCAGATCCGGCGGCTCACAGTCCTCGACGACAACGAGATAATGGCCGCCGCCAAGGAGTTGCACCGACACGACCAAGACCCTGCCACCACCGACGGCCCTCCCCCCTCTCCCGGGTGGGTGTGATGGGAGAGTGGGGCCAGGGGGGGTGAGGGGTCGCAGACGGCCGAGGTCTGCCCGACGGCTGAAGCGTAGCTTACCCCCCAGGAAGGTCATAGGATAGCGAGGGCTGGACGGCGAAGCATGAAACGGCAGCTGGGAGTCTTCGAGCGCGCGCCGGCGCTCACCGCCGAGCACGCGCCTTTCAACGTCGTCGTCGTCCTGCGGCTCGTCGGCCCGCCCGCGCCGGAGATCCTGCGCCGGGCCTTCGAGATCCTGCAGGCCCGCCACCCGCTGCTGGGAGCCCGCATCCTCGCGCGAGGAAGCCGCCGGTACTTCGAGCCCGCGGACGGGCGCGCCGTCCCTCTCCGCGTCGTCGACCGCCAAGGGGACGATCACTGGCGGGCCGTCGCCGAGGGCGAGCTCGACGCCTCCCTCGACGCGGCCGCCGGTCCGCTCCTGCGCGGCTCCGTCCTCCGCTCTCCGGAGGGGACTCGGGGGGAGATCGTCCTCTGCTTCCACCACGCGATCATGGACGCCGCCTCCGGCGTCCGCCTCTGCGGCGAGCTCCTCTCCCTCTGCGCCGCGATCGCCGCCGGACGGACGGTCGAGTCGGCGGTGAGCGAGCCCGCGGCCGATTTCCGCTTCCCGCCGGCCTTCCGCGGCCTCCGCCGCCTGCGCCCCCTGGCTTCCTTCGTGCTGCGGCAGCTGGCCGACGAGGCGATGTTCCGCTGGCGGTCGCGGAACGCCAGGAGGCCGACGGTCCACCGCCGCGCGAGCTGCCGGACCCTGGTCTTCGAGGTCTCCGAGGAGACCACCGCGCGCCTCGCCCGGCGAGCGCGCCGCCGCCGGCTGACCGTGGCCAGCGCCCTCCAGGCCGCCCTCCTGCTGGCGGTCTCGCGGCACCTCTACGGCGGCCGCCGGCAGCCCCTGCGCAGCTTCACCTTTCCCGACCTCCGGCCCTACCTGCGGCCGCCGGTGCCGGCGGACCGTCTCGGCAGCTACTTCGCGGTGGTGCGGTTCACGGCCGCGATCTCGGGCCGCCGGGACTTCTGGCAGCTGGCGCGGGAGATCCACGAGCGGATCCACGCCGCCAACCGGCGCGGCGAGAAGTACGCCGCGGCGTTCCTGAGCTACCACACGATGCGCTGGCTGCGGCGCGCCCGGTGGGCGCGGGTCGGCGCCGCCGCCCTGAGCTACACCGTCGTCGCCCGCCT
>CALZKB010000346.1 GCA_945787575.1 Thermoanaerobaculia bacterium
GCGAAACCAGCGCGAGGAGCGCCGCGGCGGTCGCGATCTGGCCGGCTCTCGCAGTCGAATCTCGGGTCGTTTGGTTCATGGATGACTCGGAGTCGGCAGCGGACATCCTGACATGGCACACGAGCGTGAAGTTCCGTTGGCTTTGATTCACACCCCAAAACCCGATGGCGAGCCTGTTACATGTTACGTTACGAGAGGCGCGCATGGTGCGGTTCCGGCTACCAGGCCTGGCTGAGAGGTCCGGACCCCAGCCCCGCACGCCGCGGCGTTCTGTCTTTGGCTCTTCTCTTTGAGTTCGGAAGAAAGGAGATCAACCCATGAGAGAAACACGAGTCCTCTACTTCGCGCTCGGCGTCTTGCTGGTCGTCAGCGTCGGCGCAGTGAGCCTGCACGAAGACGGGATCGAGTTCCCGGACGGCTCGTTTCAGGAGACTGCGGGCGGCTTTACGGCGGCCAATGCCGTTCAAGGTCGGGTGGACGTGGTTTCCGTGGGCGGCTTTGCGTTCTGCACCAGCCTGGCTACCCTGTACTCGGTTCCGGCGAACAAGCGGCTGGTTATCGAATGGGTAAGTGCAGAAAGTGCGATCTTCGGCGGCAACGCGTCCTCGCACCCGGTCGAGGTCGATATCTTTGTCCACAATGGGGCCGAGCACATCTACACTCCACTGACTCGGCTCGAGGACCCGATCATCATCGGAGACAGTTTCTTTCTCAGCGCACGTTGGGTGGCGCCGGTACGGCTCTACAGCGAGGGTGGCCAACCGGTGCAGGTGCGGATGTGCTTTGAGACCTCCTTCGAGTTCGCCGAGTCCGTTGGGACTGTGGGGTTCTCTGGGTACCTGATCGACGTATGAGCTATTGAACCAGGTCGCCTCTAGAGCCGGGTCCACGAGTTTCGGCTAGCCTGGGTGGCTGGAGGCTCCAGCGGTTCTCTGCAGGAGCGCCGCAGCTTCGGCTCGTCTGTCGAGCGAGCCGGCTTTGCCCTGAAAGATCGCCCCTGAGCCGCCGCCCCTGCCTTCGAAGATCTCGGCAATCCTCGGTCCCAGCTCCCCGGCATCGAGCGAGCTCGCGTTGCCCGCGGCGACGAGAAAGAAAGCGCCTTTGCCTCCCTCAGCAGTCAGCAGACAGGCCTTGGCCGGCGCGCGCTCGAGGAAGGCGCGGGCAGCCGTCTGGAGAAAACCGCCATCGGCGTCCTCGAAGTGGGCGGTGACGACCTGTTCATCGCTTGCGGCCAGGCTCTCGACTCGGGCCTGCGCCAGCTCGGCTTCGAGCTGGCGGATACGGCGCCGGGCTCGGCCGAACTGGTCGAGCTTGAGACTTGCGATCTCGACCAGGCTGGCGTCGTCGGTATCGAAGAGGCCGCGCAACTCGGCGTTACGCGCTTCGTGCGCGGCCAATCGGCTGCGCACCCGGGCTCCGGCCACCCAGCGAACGCGGTTGCCGCCCCGTAGCCGTTCGGTGCCGAGGATCTTCACCGCCTCGATCTCGCCGGTGGACTCGAGGTGAGTGCCACCGCAAGTATTGAGATCGATGCCTTCGATCTCGACCAGTCGGATGTCGCCACGGTGCCCGTCCGGTAGGCCCCGGCTGCGGACGTCGAGCTCGGCGTACTCCTCCGGGGAGACCCGGCGCGTCGTGATCGGCCGGCTGGCGACGATTTCCGCCATGGCCGCGTCCTCGAGCGCCGCGAGCTGGGTCGAGGAGAGCTCGGGCGCGTCGAGCTCGATGTCACTGGTCTCTGGACCGAGATGGAAGGATCGGGTCGCCCATCCGAACCTAGCCAGGGCGAGGGCCGAGAACAGGTGCTGAGCCGTGTGCTGCTGCATGTGGTCGTAGCGCCGCTGCCAGTCGAGCAGCAGGACCGCGGCCCCGGTCTCGCCGGGAGACGCGAGGAAGTGACGGATCTCGCCTTCGACCTTCTGCACGTCGACCACCGCGATGTCGCCGAGACGACCCTGGTCGGCGGGCTGCCCGCCTCCCTCGGGGTAGAGCAGCGTGTCGTCGAGCACCGCGTAGGGTCGGCCCTCCGCCTCGCCGACGCCGAGAACCTCGACATCCAGCCGCCTGAGGTAGGGGTCCCTCTCGAAGGAGGGGATCGAAGTCATTCGGCGCGTTGGTAGCGGACGCCTCCGCCGAGAATCGTCGTGTCGACTTGCGCCGCCGGCATCTCCTCCTCGGGAATGGTCATGATGTCCCGCGAAAGGATCGTGATGTCGGCCAGCTTGCCCGGCTCGATCGAGCCCTTGAGGTCCTCCTCGAAGGCCGCGTAGGCATTGTTCAAGGTGTAGGAGCGGAGAGCCTCGTCTCGGGTCATGCGCTGATCGGGATAGAAGAGCTCGCCGTTGCCCATCCGGCGGGACACGGTCGAGTGAAAGCTGGCAATGGGGTCGATGTCTTCGACCGGCACGTCGGTGCCGTTGTTGATCACGACGCCGTGGTCGATGAGCGTTCGCCAGACGTAGGCGCCCTCGGCGGCGCGCTGGTCGCCGATTCGCTCCGGCACCCAGGGTCCGTCGGAGGTGCAGTGCACGCCCTGCATCGAGGCGATCACGCCGAGCTCAGCAAACCGTGGCACGTCGTCGGGGTGAAGGTGCTGGGCGTGCTCGATGCGCCAGCGCAGATCCGCCGGGTTGTCGTTGGCGGCGAAGACCTCTTCGTAGATGTCGAGCACGGCGCGGTTGGCCCTATCTCCGATGGCATGGGTGTTAACCTGGAAACCGTGTTTGATCGCGACCTCGGCGGTGCCCCGAATGTCGTCCTCGGGCTCGAGCACCAGGCCGACGCTTTCGGGCATGTCGCTATAGGGCTCGAGCAGCCAGGCGCCATGCGCGCCGAGCGCGCCGTCGATTTGACGCTTGATCGAACGGACGGTGAGGAAGTCGTCGCCGTCGGCCACCATCCGATAGCCGGGCAGCAGCTCGTCCATCATCTCGTTGCTCTCCCTTCGCACCATGACGTAGAGGCGTACGGGGAGCTCGTTCTCGGCCTCGAGCCGCTTGAAGAAGTCGATCTCCTGGAACGAGGCGCCGGCGTCGTGGAAGCTGGTGACGCCTTTGGAGAGGGCGTCTCGGCCGGCAAGCTCGACGAACCGGCGCAGCTCGGCCTCGGCCTCCTCGTCGCTTCGATCGGCGCGCGAGCGCGAACGGGCCTCGGCGAC
>CALZKB010000347.1 GCA_945787575.1 Thermoanaerobaculia bacterium
GCAGGCGGTAGCGGCGGGCGAAGCCCTTGCCGATGCCGGCCACCCCCTCGGGGTAGTAGAGAACCCGCTCGCCGCCCACGAGGACGTGCTGGAAGTTCTCGAACGTCATGTCAATGCCACCGCCACGCCGCCAGAAGTCGTCGATACCGAACGGGCGCATCCACCAGGTGACGGACAGCTCCTTCTCGAAGACCGGTCGACAGAGGCTGGCCGGGTCGTAGTCGTCGCGCCGCCACAACAGGGCGTCCAGGGCCATCGCGTCCCACGGAAAGGCGGTGCCGCTGTGGTTGCTGGCGAGGATCGCCGGCCCCTTGCCGGGGAGCCGGTTGCGGCCGATCAGCCGCGGCCGAAAGTAGTGGTCGAGCGCCGTTCCGAAGTGCTCTTGGATCACCTCCCGGATGTAGTCGGGCTCGAACGGCTCGTAGGGCGTCTCGCCGGGTGGTGACGAAGCCAACGCTAGCTCCCCGGGCGCAGGGCCAGGATGAGGCCGAGCGCGAACAACGACACCCACGCCCAGACCGGGCCGGCGAAGCCGATGACGATGGCTCCCGCGACCAGGCAGAACCCTCCGAGGACCGTACTTCTGATTCCGGCGAACGGCGACGGTTTGGAGCGGCGAGTCGACTGCTCGAGCACCCGCAGACCCTCGGTGATCAGCATCGGAGCCTTGACCAGCGCGTCGACGAGCTCCGGCGCTCCGCGCAGGCCCTCGCGGGCAAGTCGCAGCGGGCTGAACTGTTTGAGGAAGAGCTGGTTGACGTGACGCCGGGAGACGCCCGCCACGTCGAAGCCCGGCTTGAGTAGATGACCGACCCCCTCGAAGGTGACGATCGCCTTGACCATGAGGACCATCTCGACCGGGAAGTACATCCGGTAGATGGCGCCCTTGCCGACCGACTCGAGGATTAGCTGGCCGATCGAGAACTCCTCGAAACTCGAAGCGCGGTGCCAGCGTCGGCAGATCTCCTCGACCGCCCGCCGGAATCCCTTGACGTCGCTCGCCGGCCCGGCATCCGCCAGCACCGCGAGATAGCGGGCGGCGTTCTCGGCGTCTCCCATGACCAGGCAGTAGTAGTAGTAGAGCAGCGTTCGCCGGAGCTCCTCGTCGAATCGACCGACCATGCCGAGGTCGATGAAACCCGCCTTGGGTCCCGGCAGAATGACGAGGTTTCCGGGGTGGAGGTCGGCGTGGAAGAAGCCGTCACGGTAGAGCATGCGGATGATGGTACCGGCGCCGACGTCGATCACCTTGTCGCGCTCCTCCTCGGTGAGCAGTCGGCGCGCCTCGTCGCCCGGCTCGATGCCGTCGAAGTACTCCATGACGATGAGATTCTCGGTCGTGTACCGGCGGTCGATCTTGGGGAAAACCGCGTCCGGCTCGTCCTTGAAGTTGGCGGCGAAGGTCTCCGCGTTGTCCGCTTCGAGCCGGAGGTCGACTTCGCGCACGGTGTAGCTGCAGAACTCCCGGATCACCCGCTGCGGCTGGATCCGTTCGAGGAACAGCTGGAGAAGGAAGCCGAAAGAGCGCAGCAGGATGACGTCGCGCTTGACCTTCTCGCGAATCCCCGGCTTGACCATCTTGAGGATTACCGCCTCGCCCTCGACGGTGGTGGCGAGATGGATCTGGCCGATCGACGCAGAACCGAGCGGCACTTCGTCGACCTCGGCGAAAACCTCTCGCCACGGCCTGCCGATCTCCGCCTCGAGCAGCGTCAGGAAGCGCTCGTGGCTCACCGCCGGTAGCCGGTTCAGCAGGTTCTTGAGCTCATCGGTGATCGAACGGGGCAGCAGATCCTCGCGAAGGCTGAGGATCTGCCCGAGCTTGATGTAGGTCGGGCCGAGAGTCTCGAGGCGCTTTCGAAGCTGAACCTCGAACGGCCGATCGCGCAGGTCGCGATCGAGAAACGGGCGGGTCAGAGCGCGCAGGAGCTGCTGTGAGCGGTAGCCGAAACCGTGCTGTCGGGCCGGGGGCCGCTGGTCGACGGCCGCCCCCAGCACGCCGGCGAGGATGCCGGAGAGGTGGCGAAGCGTCGTGAAGTAGCGGCGGACGAGTCCTGCGGGGCGCTCCTCGATCAACGGCTCGAACGGCGGCGCCACCTCGACAGGGCGGCCGGTCTCGCTCACGTGGACGCGCCTCGCGGAGAGTGAGCGGAAGTCATCATGATCGGTTCAAGCTTAGTCGAGATGCAGGCCCGAGCCTTCGTTCAAGGGGTGAATCCGGAGGAAGCCGAAGTCCTCGGCGGCGAAGGCGGTCGCCTTGTCGCGAACGGCGATCGGCACCTGGCGAGCCGGCAATCCGGCCGCGCGAACGCCGGCGGCCAGCAGCTCGACCTCCGCGGCGCGGAGTGCGACGGCACCGGAAAGCCGGCTGACGGTGGGCTCGACGCGCGCGCGCGCTCGGTAGCAGGCCGAGATCCGCGCTTCGCCACCCGCCACCTCGACCTCTCGTTGGATGACGGCCCCGGCACCTTCGGCGTGGGGAACGAAGACGCGCTGGCGCCGGGAAAGGTGGGGAGTCAGCTGCTCGACGAGCTCGCTCGCGTCGACTGCGGAGAGATCCGGCTTGCAGTCGGCCGCGTCCAGTGCGGGCAAGGACTCGTCGATGGCGGCGAGACGAACCGTGCCGCCGAGCGAACCGCCGCACGCTTCGAGCAGCGCGGTCGCGGCGCTCGGTGTGGGCAACAGGACCCACTGGTAGAGGGCGAGCTCGCTCACCGCGTGTCGCCAGCCATGCAGATCCGCCGGCTCGGTCGGATCCAGGGGCGTCGCGACCCGCGGTGAACCGCCCCGTGACACCACCTCCCGCCAGACCGCGCTCCCCCGCGCCGGCTCCGCGAAGAGCGCTTCTCCAAGAGACATCATCTCGAGCAGTGTAGTCTCGGTGGGGCGTCCGCGCTCGTCGGTATGCTTCTCGAGCCTCGTGTTGTGACTCTTGGGGCTCTTTGCTAAGTTCCGCGGGCTTCGGGCTTCGGGCTTCCGGGAGCTTTCGCCATGGCCAACACCGTCGTCATCGGAATGCAGTTCGGGGACGAGGGGAAGGGCAAGATCGTCGATCTGCTCTGCCCCGCCTTCGACGTCGTCGCGCGCTACCAAGGTGGAAACAACGCCGGTCACACCGTCAAGTTCGGCGCCGAGCACTTCGCCCTGCACC
>CALZKB010000348.1 GCA_945787575.1 Thermoanaerobaculia bacterium
CTGACCCAGATCACCTCGGGCGACTACGACGACAGCCAGCCCGAGTGGTCGCCGGACGGCCGGTCGATCGCCTTCGTCAGCAACCGCAGCGCCGATCCCGACGCCAACTACGACACCGATGTCTGGGTCGTCTCGGCCGAGAGCCCCGATCGCGGCGGCACTCTCTTGCAGGTGACGGCAAATCCGGGGCCGGACAGCTCGCCGGCCTGGAGCCCGGACGGCGCCTCGATCACCTTCGTTGCCGCCGTCGACACCGACGCGATCGTTTACGCCACGCCGCATCTGGCGCGGGCCTCGGCGACCGGCGGCGGCGAGGAGGTCCTGAACGCGGCGCTCGACCGGCACGTTTCGAGCCCGCGGTATTCGCGCGACGGTCGCTTCATCTACTTCATCCTCGAGGACGGCGGCGAGCGCGTGCTGGCGCGCATCCCGAGTAGCGGCGGCTCGGCCGGCCGCGTCGAGCGGGTGGTTGCGGGCCCGCGGTCGGTCGACGCCTTCGACCTCGGCCGGTCGGGAGAGGCGGTGCTCTTGAGCGGCGACTCGCATCTGCCGCCGGAAGTGTTTCTCTACCGCCGCGGCGAGCTCGAGCAGCTGACCCACACCAACCAGAAGCTCCTCGAGGAGATCCGGCTCGGCGCGGTGGAGAAGGTTCGGTTCGAAAGCCGGGACGGGACCGAGATCGAGGGCTTTGTGGTCAAGCCCCCGGGCTTCGACCCGAGCTTTCGCTATCCCGCCATCCTGCGAATCCACGGCGGCCCGGTGGCGCAGTACGAGTCGCGGTTCCACTACGAGGCGCAGCTCTTCGCCGCCAACGGCTATGTCGTGGTGCTCCCCAACCCCCGCGGCTCGTCGGGTTATGGCCAGGAGTTCTCGATGGCGATCTGGCGGCGTTGGGGCGAGCCCGACTCCGAGGATGTGATGGCGGCGGTCGACTACGTCATCGAGCAGGGCTATGTCGACGCGGAGCGTCTCGGCGTCGGTGGCTGGTCCTATGGCGGCATGTTGACCAACCACGTGATCGTTCGCACCGACCGCTTCAAGGCCGCGATCACCGGCGCCAGCGCCACCCTGTACGTCGCCAACTACGGGCACGACCAGTACCAGCGCTGGTGGGAGTACGAGCTCGGGCTGCCGTGGGAGAACCGGGAGCTGTGGGAGGAGCTGTCGCCCTTCAACCAGGTCGAGAAGATCGTCACCCCGACCCTGATCGTCGGTGGGGAGAAGGACTGGAACGTCCCGATCATCAACTCCGAGCAGCTCTACCTGGCGATGAAGAGGCTGGGGCAGACAGCCGAGCTCGTGGTCTACCCGGGACAGTTCCACGGCATCGACACGCCGTCCTACACCAAGGACCTCTACCAGCGGTATCTCGACTGGTACGGCAAGTACGTCAAAGGCGGCGGCGACTCGAAGGAAAACTAGCCCCGAAGGTCCCCTTTTCTGCTAGAGTTCCAGATAGTGGTCTGGAGGTCCATATAGTGGACGCAGTGAGAGCCCCCGTGGGGACCCAAGCGGTTCTTCGCGCGATCGGCCTTCTCAAGGCCTTCTCTCAGGACCAGCCGGCGATGACCCTCGGCGAGCTCTGCACCGCCGAAGGGCTGTCGAAGACCACCGGCCACCGGCTGCTGGCGGCCCTGGAGAGCGAGGGCCTGGTGGGGCGGGATACGCGCGGCCGCTACCGCCTGGGGTCGACCGTCATCGCTCTTGGGGCCCGTGCGGTGCGCAGCCACGATCTTCGCGCCGTCGTCCAGCCAACGCTCGAAGAGCTGGCGCGCGAGACCGGCGAGACGGCCACGCTCGAGGTGCTGTCCGAAGGCGAGATGCTCATCGTCGCCGAGGTCGCCGGACGCCATCTGGTGACCGCGGCGCCCGAGATCGGGACCCGCTGGCCGGTGTACGCCACCTCGACCGGCAAGGCCCTTCTCGCGGTCCTGCCCCGGAGCGAGCGCGGCCTTCTTCTCGAGGCGTCGCTCGCGCGCTTCACCGAGGCGACGATCACCGACCCGGCCGAGCTCGAGCGCGACCTCGAGCGGGTCCGGGACCGCGGATATGCCACGGTAATCGGGGAGCTCGAGGTCGGCGCTGCGGCGGTGGCGGTGGTGCTGCGCGACCCGGCCGGAGACGCGGTGGCCGCGATCAGCATCGGAGGCCCGGCGAGCCGCCTGACGCGGCGCCGTCTGGCCGCGCTCGGGAAAACGCTGCGACGGGCTGCCGCCCGCCTGTCGAGCCGCTTGGAGGGAGCTTGATCCATGCCGATACCGACCATGTTCCACTCGCGAACCTCCAAGCTGTGCACCAGCTACAACTGGAAGGAGTGGGCGGGCTACTACGCCGTGAGCTCGTACGAGATGTCGCACGAACCGGAGTACTTCGCCTTTCGTCACTCGGCCGGTTTGATCGACGTCAGCCCGCTGTTCAAGTACGAGGTCCGCGGACCGGACGCCGCGGCCTATCTCTCCCGCCTGACGGTCAAAGACGTGTCGAAGCTCAAGGTCGGACGGGTGACCTATCTGTGCTGGTGCGATGACGATGGCAAGGTGGTCGACGACGGGACGGTCTCGCGGCTGGACGAGGACCACTATCGGGTCACCGCCGCCGAGCCGTCGCTTTCCTGGTTCGGGCGCCTGACTCGTGGCTACGACGTGGCGATCGAGGACTCGAGCAGCCGCATCGGGGCGCTCGCGCTCCAGGGTCCGAACTCACGCGCCATCCTCGAGCAGGTCAGCGACGCCAAGCTGAACCGGCTGAAGTTCTTCCGCCTGACGCGCTGCCGGCTCGACGGGGCCGAGGTCTGGATCACCCGCACCGGCTATACCGGCGACCTCGGGTACGAGATCTGGGTCGAAGAGAGTGACGCCGCTCGGGTCTACGACGCGCTGATCGAGACCGGCCGCACCTACGGGCTGCTCCCCGCCGGCCTCGACGCTCTCGACGTGGCGCGAATCGAGGCCGGTTTCATCATGAACGGGGTCGACTACTTCAGCGCCCATCACTGCCTGACCGACGAAAGAAAGTCGTCGCCCTACGAGCTGGGTCTGGGCTGGACCGTCAAGCTCGATCGCGACTCCTTTGTCGGCCAGCAGGCCCTCTGCCGCGAGCACGAGCGCGGCTCGCCGCGG
>CALZKB010000349.1 GCA_945787575.1 Thermoanaerobaculia bacterium
CACAGAGAGTGCCCGCGATGTTGGAGCGAGCGATGCTCTCGAGACGGCGGTTGCCCAGCTGGAGATGAAGCTCTAGGGACTCCCTGAACCGACCCAGGGCGATGGCCGGCTCTGTGAGATAGCGATGGGCGGCGCCCATGTCGTTCAGGTCTTCGGCCTCCATGCTCTGGTTCCCCACCTGGCGGTGTAGCTCGAGCGCCTGCCGAAACAGCTCGAGCGCCTGGCTGTGGCGTCCCGAGTTGAACTCCACCGAGCCGAGCTTGTTCAGAATGTCCGCATTGCCGGAAATCGAGCCCACCGCCTCGTAGAGCTCTCGCGCCTCGTGATAGGACGCCACCGCGTCGTCGAGACGGCTCATGCGCCAGAAGACCTCGCCCCTGTACTTCAGCGTGGACGCCTGCAACCGCAGGTTCCCGAGCTCTCGGTGAATCTCCAGGGCTTCGTTGAGCCGAGCCAGTGCTTCTTCCGACTTCCCCTGGGTCCGCTCCAGCTCACCGCTGTAGCTGAGGATGCTACCTTCCTGCTCGCGATCCCGCGCTTCACGGGCCAGCGCGAGGGCGCTGTCGAGATAGCGTCGACCCCGGTCCGGATCGCGGCGCGCGAGGGCTCCGCCCAAGCGCTTGAGAAACTCGATCTCCTGGGGCCGGTCCCCACCGGCGCGGGCGGACGCGAGCCCGAGCCTCAGGACCTTGAGTCCTTCCTCCCTCTCGGGCCTCCGGATGTAGTACTCCTTGAGCGAGTTCGCCAAGCGCAAACCGAGCTCTATCGTGTCGCGAGGGACGCCGCGCAGCTCCTCCCCGTCCTCGTCAACCAGGGGCTCGGGCTTGGCCGCCTCGTTGATCGGCAGCCCCTCGGCCGAGACCGCATCGATGATGTCGAAGGAGACCCTGCGGATGTGCGGTACGAGCGGCCAGAGCTCCGTCCACTCAGTCTGCGGTTTGGCGAAGCCCTCGGTCGCCTTCTCGATCACCCACCGCCAGTACCGGCCTCGAGCTCGATCGAGCTCCTCCGGCTGGTCGGCAAGTAAGCCCGTCGCATAGGCACGGATCACCGGGTGGTTGAAGTAGAGACTCGACAGCAGCTCGAGACGCAGCATGGCCCGGCGAACGAGCCCGCTCAGGGCATCCAACCCTTGCTGCCGAGTGGCGTTGTCGTCACCCCAGACCGCCAGGATCAAGGCGCGAGGGATTTTGGAGCCGTCCGGGAAAAGCCCAAGAGCCCGGAAGCGTCGTTCCCAGTCCGTGCCCTGCTGCTCGTCGTTGCTCGCGAGGTCGTCCAGACTCAACGCGAGGCTGTGCGCCAGGCTCTGGTTCTTGTCGGCGGCCTGCAAGGCCGTCCTCAGCTTGAAGCTCTCCACACCTCGCGCCAGACTCTGGGTGAGCATCTCGACTCTCTCTTCGACCCCACCCAGGTTGTCCAGGGTCGAAATACCCAGATGGAGCGCCAGGGGGTGCCCCTCGACCTTCTCGATGAGGGTCAGGAGCTCGCTCTTACGCTCTGCCAGCAGGCGGTCGAGCTCCTCTTTCGATGGCGCCCCGTCCCCCGTCCCGAACCGGTCGCGAAGACGAGTGTGCACCAGCTCCAGCGCGTCTTCCTCGTCGAGTCTCTTGAGCGGGTAGCGCACTCCCAGCTCGGTGGCGAGGTCCTCGGAGCGGGTGGTCAGGAGCTTGGTTGCGCCGGGGGGCACGGCTTCAAGAAGCTGCTGCACTTCGGCGAAGTCGCTCGCCGAGACGTCGTCGAAGAGAAAGAGCATCTCCCCGTAGCGGTCGGCCAGCACCGACAGCACTTCGGACGGCTCGTACTCACGCGGTGCCGGCTCGCCAAGGTGCGTGCTCATCCATCGTCTCAAGACACCGCTCGCCCGGGGCGGATCGGTGCCGCGCTCTTCGATCACCACTCCACCCGGATAGCGCCAAGCCAGCCTACGAACGAGCTCATGAGCCAGCATCGTCTTGCCCATTCCGCCAATGCCCTGGATGGAGATGAGGCGGCGGGCGGTCGCGGTTCGCGCCTCGTTGTCGATGAGCGCCTTGAGGCTCTTGAGGTCCCTCCCGCGGCCGACAAACTCGTGCTTGATTCCCCGAGCCTGGTTGACGAACTCGGCCCCCGGTTTTGGAAGGCGGGCGCCAATCGAGTTGATCAAACGCCGCAGCCCGGCCTCGCGATCCTCGTGGAACGGAATGACGCTGCTGCGCTCGAGACGCTCGGGAAGGAGACCCTCGGCAAAGAACTCCTTTTCCGGCTCGAAGAGACAGGGGATGATCGTCTGCAACAGATCGACCGCGTGTTGCTGCTCGTAGTCGACCCATTTATGCTTCTTGGTGTCCACCGAGTTGCGCGTCAACACGGCGATCACCATCGGACTTCTGAGCAGCCCTTCGTCGATCTCCTTGAGCCAGTCGTCGCCGCCACGCACGTTCTTGGCGTCCCACCAGACATGTTGCGCTCCGGCGTCCTGGAGGGCTTCAAAGAGCTCCCTGGCGATCTCGCGATCCTCGCTCGCGTAGTTGATAAAAAGGCGGGGAGGCAGCGCCGGCATGGCGAGCGACGGCTGTTGCTGATCAGGCAAGATCGGTCACCTCTCTCGGGTTCTTTCTTCTAGGGGTGCGGAGCTCCGTCCAGGTGGTCGTGGTAACGCTCGATGACCAGCGTGGTCCCGTCACCGAGAAACGTCGTCTGATCGAAGTACTCGCCAAATCGCCTGGAGATCCGGTAGGCGCCTTCGCGTGCCCACTCGATATCCCGCCAGAGTGGCAAGAGCGCGGTCGTGTCGCGCTCGATCCACCGCGCATCGGGCGCCGAGGAGTAGACCCAACCCTCCCCAGCCGTCTCCCCGGTGTCGAAATGCCGCAGCGTTACTCGCTTCCGCAGGTAGTAGTGCTCCCGCCGGTCGAGATCGGGCAGCTGCTCATCGTCTACCGCAAAAGCCAGGCCGTTGAAGCTGTGACCCGGCGCCGGCTCCACGTTCATCGCCCCGTTCTCGATGCCGCCGGCGCCCAGAAGCGAGCTGGTCAGCGGCAGATAGTGGTCGGGCCGGAGGTTGAAGAGACGCTGGTAGCCCTCGACAATGACCGGCACCATGTCGATAGCGTTCC
>CALZKB010000350.1 GCA_945787575.1 Thermoanaerobaculia bacterium
CGGGACGGAGGCGAGACCTGGGAGCTCGTCTACTCGGCGCCGGAGGAGCAGCTGCCCTTGCTCGACGTCTGGTTCCGCGACTCGAGCAACGGCGTGGCGCTCGGCGCCTACGGCTACTTCCTCGAAACGGACGACGGCGGCGACAGCTGGTCGCAGATCCAGCTCGAGGTGACCGACAACGACGTCGCCGAAGACATCTTCGCCTACGACGAAGGCGGCGACTTCCACCTCAACCATCTGGCGAAGGCGGCCTCGGGCAACCTCTACATCGCCGCCGAGGCCGGAACGGTCTACCGCTCGGCCGACGGAGGGCTGAGCTGGAAGGCCCTGCCGTCGCCCTACGCGGGCTCGTTCTTCGGCTCGCTGCCGCTGGCCGAGCAATCGGTCCTGATCTTCGGGCTGCGGGGCCATCTCTTCCGCTCCGACGACGCCGGCGAGACCTGGGAGCAGCTCGATTCGGGGACCGAGGCGATGCTGACCGACGGCATCGAGCTGGCCGACGGGACCGTGATCCTCGTCGGCCTCGCCGGCACGGTGCTCTCATCGACCGACGGCGGCCGCACCTTCGAATCCCACCCGCAGGAGGACCGTCAAGGCTACTCCGCGGTGCTCGCCGGTGAGGACAGCCTCGTTCTCTTCGGAGAATTCGGCGTCACCAAACTCTCCGCCTCCGACCTCGGCGCCAGCTGACGAGAAAGAGACGACATATGGCCAACTCGTTCCAAGCCAAGCTCGAAGACGCGGTCTTCAACAACCGCAAGCCGGTAATCGCCGTCTTTCTCCTCCTCACCGCCTTCATGGCCTTCTCGGCCAGCAAGATCCACATCGACGCGGGCTTTGCGAAGCTCCTGCCGCTCGAGCATCCGTACATGCAGACCTACCTGAAGCACCGCCAGCAGTTCGGCGGCGCCAACCGGCTGCTCATCGCGTTGATGGCCAAAGACGGCGACATGTTCACCCCCGAGTTCTTCGACGCGCTGAAGACGGCCAGCGACGAGGTTTTCTTTCTACCCGGCGTCGATCGCACGCAGGTCAGCTCGCTCTTCACGCCCAACACCCGGTTTACGGAGGTCGTCGAGGACGGCATCGCCGGCGGCAATGTCGTGCCAGCCGACTTTCAACCGACGCCCGAAGGGCTCGATCAGGTGCGCAAGAACATCCTCAAGGCGGGAGTCGTCGGGAGGATGGTGGCCAACGACTTCTCGGGTGCCATTATCAGCGCCAACCTGCTCGACGTCGACCCCACCACGGGTGAGCCGCTCGACTACATCAGCGTGGCCGAGCAGCTCGAAGAAAAGATTCGCGACCGCTTCAGCGATTCCGTCGACGTGACGGTGCAGACCTCCCCGGTCGATGTCCACATGATCGGCTTCGCCAAGGTCATCGGCGACATCGCCCACGGCACCGGCCGGGTGATCGTCTTCTTCGCGATCGCTTTTCTCATCACGGCGTTCTTTCTCTACCTCTACTCGAGTTCCGTCCGCCTCACGGCGGTCGTCCTCGCCTGCTCGCTGGTCGCGGTCATCTGGCAGCTCGGGCTTCTCACGCTTCTCGGCTTCGGCATCGACCCGATGGGGATTCTCGTCCCCTTCCTGGTCTTCGCCATCGGCGTCAGCCATGGCGTCCAGATGATCACCGCGATCCGGGCCGAGATCATCGCCGGCTCGCCCGACGCCTTCACCGCCACCCGCGAGGGGTGCCGCCGGCTGATCATCCCGGGGGCCATCGCCCTGGCGTCGGACACCGTCGGTTTCATCACCATCCTCCTGATCAAGATCCAGGTGATCCGCGAGATGGCGATCACCGCCAGCCTCGGGGTGGCGACGATCATCCTCACCAACCTCGTCCTGCTCCCGGTCATCGCATCGTTCCTGAAAATCGACGACAAGTACCGCGTGCGTCTCCACAAGCGGGTCCAGCACACCACCGGGATCTGGGACCGGGTGGCGAAGGTGGCCGAGCGCAAGACGGCGGGCGCGGTCGTTGCCGTGGCGCTCGTTCTGCTCGCCTTCGGTGCCTGGAAAGCGCGCGACATCAAGATCGGCGATCTCCACCGCGGCGTGCCCGAGCTGCGCTCCGACTCGCGCTACAACATCGACAGCGAAGTCATCTCGAACAAGTTCTCGATCGGCGTCGACATCATCACGGTGATCGTCGAAACGGTCGAGGAGGGGTGTATCGACTACGAGGTGATGAAGACGATCGACGACTTTGAATGGCATATGGCCAACACGCCGGGCGTGCAATCGGTGATCGCCCTGCCCGGCATCGCCAAGGTGATCAACTCGGGTTGGAACGAGGGCGCGCTGAAATGGCGCGTGTTGCCGCCGAACCAGTCGGTTCTGGTGCAGTCGGTGGCCTACGTGCCGACCTCGACCGGTCTTCTGAACGAAGACTGCAGCGTCATGCCGGTGTTGATGTTCACCACCGACCACAAGGCGGAGACCATCAACACGATCGTCGCGGAGGTCAAGGCATTCAACGACGAGTTCGGCACTGACGGCACCCAGTTCAAGCTGGCGACGGGTAACGTCGGGGTGATGGCGGCGACCAATGAAGCGGTCTCCGCGGCGCAGTTCCCGATGCTGATCTACGTCTTCGCGGCCATCATCGTGCTCTGCCTCGCCGGCTTCCGGTCGCTCCGCGGCACGCTTTGCGTGGTGATCCCGCTGGCTCTGGTGTCGCTTCTCGCCTACGCTCTCATGACGCTGCTCGAGATCGGGCTCAAGGTCTCGACCCTACCGGTGGTGGCCCTCGGCGTCGGCATCGGCGTCGACTACGGGATCTACATCTTCAGCCGGCTGCAACGCTACCGGTCCGAGGGCATGCCGCTGGCCCAGGCCTACCGTGAGACCCTCGGGGTCACCGGCAACGGTGTCCTGTTCACCGGAATCACGCTCGCCATTGGCGTTTGCACCTGGATCTTCTCGCCGCTCAAATTCCAGGCCGACATGGGGATTCTGCTCACTTTCATGTTCCTGGTGAACATGCTCGGCGCGATCCTCCTCCTGCCGGCCCTGGCTAACTATTTGCTGCCCGTCAAGAAGAGCGGGTAGTGCTGGCCGTGCTCACCGTGTTTGCCGGTGCCGGAACTCTCGGCGCACAGGAAACCGAGTTTTCCCACGTCGGCACCAAGAACTGCAAGAAGTGTCACATCAAGGAGTGGAAGTCCTGGGCCGAGACGTCGATGGCCAAGACCTTCGAGACGCTCAAGCCCGGCGTCGCGGCCGAGGCCAAAGAGAGCGTGGGCCTCGATCCGAACACCGACTACACCACCGATCCCGAGTGCGTGAAGTGCCATGTGACCGGATACGGAAAGGCCGGTGGCTTTGTCGACATCGAGACGACGCCCGAGCTCGCGGGCGTCAGCTGCGAGGCTTGCCACGGGCCCGGAGGCACCTATACCGAGGATCAGTACATGAGCCTCAAGAACAAGGAGTACGTCAAGGCGGAGGTCGTGGCGGTTGGCATGGTGGACACGGTCGGCGAGGCCCAGTGCGTCAGCTGCCACAACTCCGAGAGCCCGTTTGTCGGCGACGACTTCGTTTTCGACTTCGAGTCGCAGCGGGAAGAGGGGAGCCACGAGCAATACCCCCTCAAGTACCCGCACTAAGCTCGGCGCCACTTCGACACTGCGAGCGATGCGGACTGATCTGCAGGAGAACCTGGAAGATCTGGTGCTCGGGCGCCAGGTTCTGGCGCTGGGTGTTCTCGTCGAGAGTCTCCCCTACGTCGGCCAGCTGCCCTTCGCCTTCTGGCGCGAGCGAGGGGCTCTCCTGGTTCACGTCTCCGCCCTGGCGCGTCACAGCCGAGGGCTGGAAGAAGAGGCTCCCTACAGCGCCCTCATCGGTGGCGAGGGGGAGGACCCCTTTCAGATCCCCCGGCTCACCCTCGAGGGAACCGCGCACCGCCTCGATC
>CALZKB010000351.1 GCA_945787575.1 Thermoanaerobaculia bacterium
GTCGTCTTTGATCGTGGCGACGACAAACGGGTGGTGGATGGTGTGGATCTCGCAGACTACGACTACTCGGGGATGCAGTTCGGCCAGGGGCCCCAGATGACTGGGTTCAACGGTGAGCAGGTCTTCACTGGAGCCCTGATCGAGTTGGTGGAGGATCGCAAACCCAAGATCCTCTTCACCACGGGGCATGGTGAGTTGAGTCTCGACGATTTCAGCGCCGCCGGCCTGGATCAGGCGCAGTCGCTTCTTGGGCGCGACAACTTCGAGGTCGCGGAATGGGCGTCTCTGGGGGCGCCGGCGGTTCCCGCGGACACCGATCTCCTTGTAGTCGCCGGCCCCACGGCGAGTTTTGTCGAGCCCGAGCTGGCCGCTTTCAACTTCTACCTCGAGGCCGGTGGAAGGATGCTGTTCTTGGTCGATCCGCCGCTTGCGCCCGGTGGCGAGATCGTGAGTTTGGGTATCGAGAAGCTGCTTGCCGAGTACGGTGTCGAGGTGGGCGCGGACATCGTCATCGACCCGTCCAATCCGTTGCCCTTCTACGGTGCCGAGACGATCTTTGTGAGCAGCTTTGGCAGCCATCCCATCACGCGGTCGCTTGACCAGGCGCAGGTGCCGGTGATCTTTCCTCTCGCCCGCTCGATCCGCAAAGGAGACGCCGCCGACGGCTTTGAGATCACCGAGCTACTGAGAACATCGAGCGATGGCTGGGGCGAGCGCGATCTCGTGAATCTGCGCCAGGTGGAGAAGGGCGGCGAGGATCTGGCGGGTCCCGTGTCCGTCGCCCTCGCGGTGACCCTGGAGGGGGAGGATGACGGTGACGGGCTCGGTGCCGCTTCTGAGGCGGCGGGAGAGGAGACCCAGCTCCCGGAGCTCGAGGATGGTCAAGGCGAGGCCGCCGGTGGTGGCTCGACGATGCGTCTCGTCGTGTTTGGTGATTCGGACTTCTGCACCAACGCCCAGCTCGCCAATGTCGGCAATGCCGAGCTCTTTGTCAACAGCATCAACTGGCTGGTGGAGCGGGAGAACTTGGTTGGGATCTCGCCAAAGAAGCCGGATCAGACACGCCTCACCCTGACGGCGGCGCAACTGCGCAACTTGAGCTTGCTGGTGTTTGGGGCGCTTCCGGGTCTGGCGCTGCTGGTCGGCACGGCGGTCTACTTCCGCCGCCGGAGATAAGGTCGTGCGTCCGCGCTCGCTGTTGATTCTCTTTCTTGTCGTAGCAGGCCTGGGGGCCTTTGTCTGGTTCTACGAGCGCGAGCTGCCGTCGACGGACGAGCGCGCCGAACAGGCGAAAAAGGTCCTGCCGGTCGAAGCCGAGAAGATCACCGAGTTGGTGATCGAGAGCACCGGCGTGCGCCTGGTGAGGGCGGAGGACGAAGACGCAGAGGGCTGGGACCTCGTCGAGCCGATGTCGGCGCGCGCCGATGGATCCGTGGTGGATCGAGTCGTCCGCCGCTTGGTCGGTCTGGACAAGGAACGGACGCTCGAGGTATTAGATGCAGCGGAGATGGGCCTGGCCGAGCCGCGGAATCGAGTTCGGCTGCGGGGAGAAGATGGAGAGTGGGCGCTCATGGTTGGAGCGGACGTGCCGGCGACGAGCAATCTCATCCTTGGAGTCGAGGGCCGCACCGAGGCTTATGTCGTCGCCGCCGGTTTTGTGAGCGACCTGGACAAGGTACCGGGGGACTGGCGTTCTCGTGACGCCTTTCCGTACGCCCGGGAAGCGGTCTCGAAGATCCGCTTGCAGGGCCGTTCCGGCGATACCGATGAGGTCGTGCTGGAGAAGCTCGGCGAGGACTTCCGACTCGCGTCGCCGATCGTCGACGAGGTGGACGAGGACGAGATCTCGGAGTTGCTGGACGCGATCACCGGTCTCGAGATCGAGAGCTTTATCGACGACCCCGGGGATCCGGACGTGTACGGTCTCGACGAGCCCACGGCTACCGTACGGGTCTCGGTCGGCACCGACAAAGAGATCGAGATCCGTCTCGGGTCGGCAAAACCCGATGACGAGGATTTGCTCTACGCCTCGGTCGACGAAGTCGTGTTCGAGACCGACACCGATTTGGCGGAGCTCGCGGCGGAGCCGGCCGCCGGGTGGCAATCCAGGAGCTGGTCTCGTTTCGAGGTCTTCGAGATCGATCGAGTGCGGTTGACCGAAGGCGACAACGAGCTCCATCTCGAGCGCGCCTCGGGTGATTGGCTGCGCGGTGGCGAGAAGATCGCCTACACGACCGCCAGCGATGTGCTCTACGCGGTCGACGGCGTTGAAGCGGAGAGCGTCGTGGCGGCGGCGGAGATCCTGCCCGCCGAGCCGCTGCTCGAGCTGGTGTTGACGATCGACGAGCGTGAGGAGAGGCTGACGCTCTATACCGAGGTCGCCGGTCTCTACCCCGCCGCGCGCGCGGGGCGCGATCAGCTGCTGATGCTCACGCGCGAGTCGGTCGACGAGCTGCGCCGCAAGATCCAGGCGGCACGCGATGCCGAGCCGGTCGTGACGCCCGAAGAGGGCGACCGGGACGAAAGCGACCAGGACGAAACCGACCAGTAGCCCGTCGGCCGGGGGTGACCCGGCAGGGGAGCTATGAGCGCGTGCACTGTAAGACAAGCGAAGTGCAGACAGATCCGGCGCGCGCGAATAGCAGTCGCGAGCCTACGGCCGGAGTCCTCTCAGCGAGCAGCGGTCCCCTGCGCGGTCAGCCCCGGCCGGCGGGCACTGCGGGAAAGAGAAACCGCTACCCCAGGTCGCCTTCGCGGTGCTCGCCGTACACCTCGCGCAGAGTGCCGGCGATCTCGCCGAGCGTCACCTCGGCGCGAACGCTGTCGAGGATGGGCAGCATGAGGTTGCGCCCTTCCCCTGCCGCTTGCCGCAGCGCTCCGAGCGCCGCCGTTGCCCGCTTGGCGTCGCGACGCTCCCGCAGGGCCCGGAGGCTCTCGCACTGCCGCTCTTCCGCCTGCGGGTCGATCGACAGCGCTTCTCCCGGCTCTTCGTCGGCGCTTCTGTGGGCATTGACCCCGATCACCGTCTCCTTGCCGCTTT
>CALZKB010000352.1 GCA_945787575.1 Thermoanaerobaculia bacterium
TCCTCGGCCCAGGCGAGGGGGTACTTGCAGGTTTCCGGGGTCGAGACGATGAAGTGGACCTGGCCCCCGTCGGCGAAGATGGTCACTCCGGTCTGACCTTCGTGGGCCTGTTACGCGTCAGTACCGCACATCGCCACCGACGGGCAAGTGGACCGTACCTGCTCGCTGTGTAGCCTTGTGGCCGCGATCAACGTCGGTATGCTGAGAGGTTCTGCTCAGGTCTGGCGGGCTTTGAAGTCGTGTGGGGTGAGGACGCGCCCGTCCTTGGCGGCGCGCAGCGCGGCGTCGAGGTACTCCGACGGGGCGACACCGATGACGAGGCTCGTGGCGATGAGCGAGTAGAGGATTTGGGCGGCCTTGTTGCCCCGCTCGGTCTTGGCGCCTTGGAAGTTGAGCCTTCCCAACACGGGCGTGCGCAGGGCACGCTCGGCGACGTTGTTCGTCAGGGCCACGAACCTGTGGGTGGCGAACACGGTGAGCCTATCCCACTGGTTGAGGGTGTAGCGCCGCGCCGCGTGGAGACTCGAACCCGGCAAGGGCTCGATGGCCTTGACCTGTTTTTCGATGGTCTCGAGCGCCCCGTTGACCCACCGATCGCGCACTTCATCGCTGAGCCCGTGCGCTTCGGCCGCATGGACGATTCGGAAGAGCTTACCGATGAGTGAGAGGATGGGCTCGGCCGATAGCGGGAAGTCCCGCGCCGCCTCATACCAGTACGAGCGGGTGTGGGCCCAGCAGCCGGCCAACGTGATGAGCGGCGGGGGCGGTTTGCCGGCCGGGAAGAGCTCGGGGTTGTCGCGGTCGGCGTTTCGCCGGTCGACGAGAGCGGAGTAGGCACTCATGGCGTCGACGACGAGGATGCCGCCGAAGTTGCCGAGGAGCTCCGCGGCAAACTCGCGGCCGCGGCCGCCGCGCATCATATATACGACGGTGTCGGTGGTGCAGAGCGCCCAGACCCACGACTTGCCCCTCCCGCGCCGCACCTTCCAGCGCGTCTCGTCAGCGTGGGCAATCTTGGCGGCTTGTGCGTAGGCGATGAGGGCGAGGTAGGCGGCTTCGAGGAGCTGGGCGGCGCGCCAGACGTTGTCCCACAGCGTCTGCGTCGTGACGCGGAGCCCGTGTCCGGCGAAGAACTTCACCTGCCGGTTGAGTGGCATGCTCTGCCAATACTTGAAGACGAGGACCTGAACCACGAGCGGGATCGTGTAGATCCCGCCTGGGACGAACTGGTCCTCGTGCGGCGGGGCATGCTCGATGTGGTCACAGTCGCAGGTCGTGCAGGCGTAGCCCTCGCTGGTGACCTCAATCTCTTAGACGAAGGTGTGCTCGAGGTTGACGAGCCGACTGGTGTTGTCGAGCGAGGGTCGATGGCAAAGCTCGCCGCCGCAGTCGGGACAGATGAGGTCGGCCTCGTCGAGCGTGAGCACGATTTGCTTCGGCTCGGCGGGTGGCGAAACGGGGACCTCAGGCTTCGGCCCGTCATTGTCGGTGCGCGGGTTTCGCGGGCTGCGCTCGGAGCCGCCCCCGCCCGGTTTCGCGCGCGCCACCGCACGTTCGTGGCTCGCGGCCTCCTCGGCGAAAAGCTCGGCCGCCGGAATGTTGCGCTCCTCCGCCAACTCGGCCGTCAGGCGCGCGAGGCGCTTCTGCAGCAAGCCGACCTCGGTCGCCAAGACCTGTCCGATGGCTCGGACCTGCTCGATATCGTGCTCAACCTTGAGGCGCTGGTGGATGTCACTCACGAGCCCCACAAAAACACATCTGCGGCCAAAACACAAGGTGAAAATCATGCGCCGCGACGTCTCCCTCCAGCCTGTCACGGGCGGGCTCAATGGCGATCGAGCGGTCCTCCTTCGAGCAGTCTGGCGAGTTCCGAACTTCGCAAGACAACACGACCGTCGTGGCGACGCTCGAGGTCCCAGACCTTGGCAAAACGTCGGTCGGCGAGCCGCTTGTGGACGATCACGAGCCCGGACCCGTCCCAAATCAGGAGCTTCGCCGTGTTTCGACGACGGTTGACGAACACAAAGACAGCGCCGCAACGCACGTCCTGCGCCAGCACCGACTCCACGAGGCCGCTGAGACCGTTGAATCCCTTACGAAGGTCGCATGGACCGGGGTAGACATAAACCTGGCCCCACGAGAGCCCGATCATCGGATGCCTCGCAGGATGGCGATGGCGTCCGACAATGACAGCCCCTCGATACGGTAGCCTGACGGGTTCACCAAGCTCAGCGCCGAGTCGCCAACGACCTCCACCGGGAGCAACTCAGTCGTGCGAGGGCTGGCGGCGCTCGCCGACGAGCCAGTCGAGCCGCTCCAGCGTGAGAGCGTCATCCACTTGATGTCGACCGACGCCTCGATGTCCGCGCACGTCATACCTCGCTCACGTGCCGCGCCCACCCAGCGCATCACCTTCTCGCGAAGCTCGGGTGGGTAGCGGAACGCCCCAGTCGCTCGGTGTGCCTCGATCTCAGCCTTGATCTCTTTGATGCCGCCCATGTCGCCCTCCGTGCGCTGTTGCCGGTCAAAATCCGGTCCAGCGTATCAGGAGGACAACCTCATGTGACGGCTACAGGGCGAGCAGGTACGATGGATCGTTCCGCACGTATGCGTCCGCAACGTCGTCTCTACTCGGCGAATCGACGTTGACATCGACATTGACATCGCGCTGGGCGTTCTTTCGATACTCATCGGTGCACGACACCGACACCAAGCACCAAACGAAAACGATGATGCCCAGTCTACATTGATGGAGGTCGTGCCAACGCGACGCTAGGTCCTTGCGAGGTGGAGCAGCCTGCGATTCCTTCATCCACAATCCCGTTTTGTCGTCGTGACCATTGCATACTTCCGTTTTCGTTTCAGGCGCCCCCCGTGAGATCCGATGCGCGGCTTTCTCGGCCTCGACAAGCTCTTCGAGACCGACCCGCTGAGCCCCACACCTTATCCCGAGAGCCGCGGCCGCTTCTGCGAGATCCTCTGCAACGATCCCGACCGCCTCCGGTTCGAGGTCATCGTGGATCAGGACTTCCGA
>CALZKB010000353.1 GCA_945787575.1 Thermoanaerobaculia bacterium
GCTGAAGATCAGCCAATAGCCTTCGACCAGCGCGTGGGTGTACATCAGGCCCGGCTCCGGGCAGCCCAGTGAGCCGTCCCGCCAGGTCACGACCTCGGCACGGGCGACCTGGAGGGCCTCTTCGGGCTTGCCACTGCGCGCCGCGCAATCGGCCCGAGCGGCGGCGAAGAGCTCCGGCGGAATGCCCGGAAACACGACCTGAGACGGCGCTGGCGATTCGGGTTGGTGCTCCGACGGTGCCTCCGCAGGATGTCGGGGCGCGGCCGAATCGGCCGGGGACTTCGCCGATGACGCGCCCCCCTGGCAGCCGGCCAACAATGCGATCGCCGGGAGAACCAACGCGATGGTCGTCCGATGCATTTGCCTGATCGAGTCCCACCTCCGGTTCTTACTCTAACCGTGAGCGGGCCGAGGTGAGACAAAAACGGGGCCGGCACCGTCTAGACACAAACGGTCAGGGCGACTCGAGGGGGTGAGGTCGGCTACTGGCGCATTCTGGTCATCGAGCAACGCGCATTGAGAGGGGTTCAAGATGTTTGAGAAGCCGACAATCACGAAGAAGCAAAGACCCGGGCGAGGTAGCCACCTCCGGACCGCTTGTGCCTGGGCCCTGATCGCACTCCTGCCGGGCTCGATCGTCCCGCGGCCGCTTCTCGGCCAAAAGGACTCGAGCGGTCAACAAATGACCCGCACCCGGACGACGACAGCGACGCCGACGGCGCTCGAGGCCGAGCTCGACGAAGGGCCGAAGCTCGAGCCCGATGTGTCCACCGAGCCGCGCGAGCTCACCGGTTTCCTGGAAGACAGGACCGCCGAGTACCGCGCCGCACGCTCAGACGAGAGTGGACCGGCTCTGTCAGAAGACGGCACGGCCGCGGCATCACTGCCGCCACTCGCGAGCCTGCCGGTGATCGACGCCAAGCTCACGGACAAGCTTCTCCAAGTGAGCAGCGAAGAGACGTTGCGAGTGATCGTGCATCTCGACTATCTCCCGCATGCCGAGGTCTTCGCCGAAGTCAGCGACCGATTCCGGGAGGAGATCGATGCGCTCGAGACGAGCCGGCAGTCGCTGCTGGCGGCTCAGGCGGCCCGGCGCGACACCTCGGCGTCGATCGACTCGGAGAACTACCCCGAGATGTTCGCGGCGAACGACGCCGAGCGCCAGCAGCTGCGCGCGATCGCTGAGCGCAACGAAGCCCTGTCGACTCAGATAAAGGACCAGGTCAGCACACAGCTCAAGACGATGCTGGATGCGGATCAGGCTCCGGTGGTCGAAGCCATCAACGCCCTGGGCGGCAAGGTCGAGTTCACGACGATCGCCGGCAACACGCTGGTCGCCGTAGTGCCCGCCTGGGCCGTCGACGAGCTGTCCAGGGTGCCGGGGGTCATGCGGATCGTCGAAGACAGCCTGATGGAAGGCGACTTGACCACCGCCGACAACGCCACCATGGTCGACCCGGCCGACACCTCGCTCGTCGGCCTCTGGGACGCCGGCCAGGACGGCGGCATCTACGATCCCGCGATCATCGATTCGGGCATGGATCTCAACCACCCGGGAATGCAGGACAGCGCCTCACGAACCAACTTCTCCTCCTGGTATGTCGTCGCCGGGGTCGGCAGCGCCAACTTCGGCGAGGCCTGCTGCTCGATCGACGACTTCCAGGGTCACGGCACCCACGTCGGAGGCATCGTCGGCAGCTACGGTGCGCCTGGCTATGCAAACCACCTAGGCATGTCCTTCGGCGTCGAAAAGCTGGTGACCTTGAAAGCCGGCTGGCTGAATTCTTCGAACGGCCGCGCCAGCATGTTCTGGTCGGACAAGTACAACCTCGTCGACCGTGCCCTGTACAACGTGGCGGGGCTTTCGCCCAGTACGTTCGCGGACGACGTCGACGGCATGAACCTTAGCTACGGAGGAGAGACCACGCTCGACGACACCGATGGCGGCCGCTTTTGGGATTCCGTGATTTCGACCTACTCGAACCTACCGGTGACCATCTCGGCCGGCAACTCGGGGCCGTCGAATGCCAACTTCAACGACCCCGCGGTCTCCTACAACGCGATCGTCGTGGCCAATTACAACGACCGCGGTACGACCACCCGCGACGACGACATCGTCAACTCGGGCAGCACGGTGGGGCCGACGGCGAGCAATCGCCGCAAGCCCGACATCGCGGCGCCCGGCACCTCGATCACGGCGCCGAACGCCTTCCACGAGACTCAGGCCGACTACGTCGGCAAGACCGGCACCAGCATGGCGGCGCCGATGGTGCTGGGCGTGATCATGGATCTCATGGACGCCGGCGTCCTGGACGAGGTCTCCCTCAAGGCGCTCTTGATCAACACAGCGCAGAAGAATCTGCCCGGCATGAACATCGAGAACGACTCCGACGGCTGGGACCCGCAGCTCGGCTGGGGCGCGATGAACGCCTACGCCGCCTACTTCCATCGCGGCGACATCTTCGTGGACTCGGTGACAGAGAACGGCAACGCCGGCGACTTCCAGCTCTACAAGGGCTCGATGCGCGACGAGGGCTCGACCGGCGAGGGCCGCGACCGGGCGACGATGGTGTGGAATCGCGCAGCGACCTACAACACCGCGGCGGCGCCGACGACTTACTACTCGCTCGTGGACCTCAACCTGCGCCTGTATCAGGAGAGCAACGAGTTCCTGATCGACTCCGACCTCGACTTCAACGACAACGTACACCAGGTGCGCGTCGGCTCGGGTGCGAGCGATACCGACGTCATCATCAACGCCTACGCCTGGTCGTCAAACTTCTCCCACGGCGGTGCGACACAGTCCTTCGCCCTCGCGACCGAGGACGGCTTCACCCGCGTCGATCACCCGACCACCTTTCAGGGCATCGCCATCTGGCCGAGCTCGGTCGAGCCGAACGAGATCTTCGACATCACCTTCTGGCTACGCAACGACTCGGAGATCGCCAGCCACGACAACGTCTTCAACCTGGAGCTGCCGGCCGGCTGGGCGCTGATCTCAGGAACCGACACCCAGAACGTGGGC
>CALZKB010000354.1 GCA_945787575.1 Thermoanaerobaculia bacterium
GTCTACCACGGCGATCACGGGCGTCGACTGGGTGTTGGCGTCGCGGGTGCGCGGCGAAGGATTGGCGGCGAAAAGGACCTCACCGGTCCTCTTGTCGAAATTCCAGTAGCGCATGCTCGGCGGTCCGCCCATGTCGCCCCAGCTCGAGTTGATCGCGGCGACGATCAACCGATCCTCGTCGACGATCGGCGTGTGGGTGCGGCCCCCATAGCCGGAGAGGCGACCGACGTCTTCCCCGAGCCGCCAATCCCAAACCGTCTTGCCGTCGCGGTCGAGGGCGATCAGAACGCCTTCCGAGGTGTGGGCGTAGAGATAGCCGGTGTCGGAATCGCCGGCCACCGACGCCCAGCCCAGACGCTGCCAGGGCACGAAAGTGTTGTGGGGGGTGAAGCGCCGCTCCCAAACCCGCTCGCCGTTCTCGGCGTTCCAGCAGACCACCACCTCCTGGCGCAGCACATCGGCACCATCGCGCCCGATGGCGCAAGCGCGGCCGTCGAAGACCGCCGCGGTCGATCGTCCGGCGAAGTCGTCGCGCCAGAGCAGGTTCTCCCCTGCGACCGACCAGGACGAGATGAGACCGGTCTCCGGCGAGACCCCGTCGTGGGTCGGGCCTCGCCAGTTGGTCCACTCGCCGGCCCCGGCCGGCGACGATCCCGCGAAGGCGAGCGGTAGGCAAACAAGAAGCGAAGCGACGATTCGTGGAGTTGCCATCAGAGTTCCTCGCGTTGACAAAAGGGAGTGGGATCCGAGCCACCACCGCGGAAGCGGTCGGCCGCGGACCTCGATTCTACAAGTTGAGAAGTGTCTTCGGCGCGAGGGGAGTTCCGGCCCGACTTCCCGGCCCCGCCGACGAGCCCGCGAAACGAATATCATCGAAGGATGAGCCGGCGACTCCTTCCCGCCCTCCTGGTGCTCGCCCTGCTCCCGGCCCCAACCCTCGCCAAGGCGCTGCCCATCGTTCCCGACGGCTACTTCACCGACTGGAAGAAGGCGGGCAAGCCGCACACCGACCCGCTCGGTGACGCGCCGGACGGAAGAGTCGATCTCGGAAAGATGTGGCTCGCCAACGACGACGACTCCCTCTACCTTCGCTTCCAGGTGGGACGCGACACCCTGCTCCAGGAGACCGGCTCCTCGGGCAACCAGCTCCGGCTTCTCGTGGATTCGGATCGCAAAGGCGGCACCGGTCTTCCCGTCGAAGGCATTGGGGCGGAGATCGAGTACCGCTTCGGCGAGCGCCAGCTCGTCTTCTACGACCGCGACGGCAACGGAGTCGCGGCTTCGCCGGGAGAAGGGGCGGTGTTGGGCTTTCCGACCCACTCGTCGGGAGTCTTCGAGGTCCGCGTCCAGCTGCCCGCGCCCCCGAAACCCGGCAAGCGGCGGCGTGTGCGGGTCGTGTTGATCGACGAGGGAGGCGATCGGCTGCCCGACGGCGGCGCCGTCAACTACCGGTTCCCGAAGAAGAAGAGAGTGGATCCGGTCGAGCCCCTTTCCCTCGACCGCCCGAGCCCCGATTCCGTCCGCATCGTCTCGCTCAACGTCGAACGGTCCACCCTGATCGCCCGCCAAGAGCTCTACCGGCGGCTGCTTCGCGCCCTCGACCCGGACGTCATCGGCTTCCAGGAGCTCATCGGGTGGTCGTCTGCGCAGGTCGTCTCCTTCATGGAGTCCGCCCTGCCTCGAGCGGCGGGCGGCTGGTCCGCCCAGGTCGTCGAGGATGTGGTCGTCGCCAGCCGGTTCCCGATCGTCGCCTTCGCCGCCATCGACGCCAACATCGTGGTCCACATCGATCTTCCCGACGCGCTCACGCCGCACGACCTGGTGCTGTTCGATGCCCATCCGCCCTGCTGCACCAACGACCCGGGGCGCGACCGTGAGGTCGACCACCTGATGGCGACCTGGCGCGACCTCCTCGCGGAAAGCGGTCCCTTCCCGGTCGACCCGATGGACGCGGTGACTCTCGTCGGCGATTTCAACTTCGTCGGTTTCCGGCGCCAGTTCGACACCATCGTCAACGGGACCTTCGTCGACCCGGCCAACGGCCCCGACTTCGCTCCCGGCCGCGACAACGGATCGCTGGCGGTGGCGACCGGCCGCCACACCCATCGACGGATTGCCTACACCTGGCGCAACGGCCCGTCGAGCTTCACCCCCGGCCGCCTCGACTTCATCTTCTTTTCCGACGACGTGGCGAGCCTCGAGAAGAGCTTCGTCTTCGACACCGCCTCGATGCCCGAGGAGCTGCTCGACACGCTCGGCCTGGACGCTGGCGACTCGCTGCGGATCTCGGATCATCTGCCGGTCGTCGCAGACCTCCTCTTCTCCCGACCCTAGCCAAAGGAACCATGGCGCGGGCATCTCTGATGAGTGGCTTCTACTCGTCTCGCCCGTGGTGGGTCCCGGCTCTGCTGCTCTCGCTCGGCCTTCTCCATGCCGCCGCGGCCCGTGCCGAAGACCAGGAGGAGCTTCTTTGGAATCTCGCGTGCGAGACCACAACGATCGAGGTCGGTAACACTAGCGCAGCCTGGAGTTGGCTCGACGGTATCTCGAAAGGCGGCCGCGGGGAGAGCTCCTTCGCCTGGTCGAAGACGGGCTCCGCGTTCCTCCTGCTACTGCGCGCTGGGGAAGCGAGGAATCTCGAGGTCGTCACTCGCGGAACGGGCGAGATCAATGCTGCCATCAACGGAGTCGCGCTCGGTCCGCGCAAACTAGCGAAGGGTTGGA
Source organism: Thermoanaerobaculia bacterium (assembly GCA_945787575.1). Taxonomy (GTDB): domain Bacteria; phylum Acidobacteriota; class Thermoanaerobaculia; order Multivoradales; family JAHEKO01; genus CALZKB01. The sequence goes on from CALZKB010000354.1 coordinate 2,725, forward strand.
ACACTCTCTCCTGGCGGATTCCGACGGAGCCAATACTCGAGGGACCCAACGTCCTTCGTCTCGAGCATCGCGGAGCTCCGACACACTCGGTGGATCGCGCCTTCGCGATCAAGCGTATCCAGGTCGAGTCCCGACGAGCCTGCGCCGGTAGAGCTCACATCGCCACCGCCACCGCCTTCCGCCGGCCTTTACTCCTTCGCCCCGATCAGATCCTGATCTCGCACCGCAGCTGGGCCTCTCCCTCAGGTCTCGACCTGATCGTCCGCACCCGCACGGCAGGATCCGAGCTGGCGGTCT
>CALZKB010000355.1 GCA_945787575.1 Thermoanaerobaculia bacterium
GGGCATGGCGACCAGTGGGGCTGAGAGGGACGGTGCTGGGTCCTCCTCGGGTTCAAGTGGTCGGCTTGCGCCGACTCCGGGTCTGATCTGGACTCTATATCAACTCGTCGTCGTCGGGGCTGTGGGAGGTGTGGGAAGGTGGCCGAGTCTTCGAGGCCAGCTTTCCAAGTGCCTGTGGGAAGGTGGCCGAGTCTTCGAGGCCAGCTTTCCAAGGCCGGGGTGGGAAACCTGTGGGAGGGCGTCTGCGGCCTTCCACAGGTTTTCCATGCCGGCCGGCAGGCGCGGCACCTTCCATAGCCCGTCTTCGGTACGTGGCCAGCGTGGCCAGTCCCTGGATCAGCGATCGGCCGACTCCTTCTTCGCCGCCCGGGCTTTCTTGCGGCGCATCGATTCCCCCTGTAGGGCGATCTGGTAGGCATTGTGGACGAGACGATCCAGGATCGCGTCCGCCAGCGTCGGGTGGTCGATCGCGTCGTACCACTTGTCGACCGGCAGCTGGCTGGTGACCAACGTCGAGCGCAGCTCGTGGCGGTCCTCGAGGATTTCCAAGAGCTCTCGGCGGTCGGCATCCGTCAGCGGTGCGAGTCCCCAATCGTCGAGCACCAGCAGGTCGGTGCGGGCGAAGCCGGCCATCAGCTTGGGGTAACGGCCATCGGCATGAGCCAGGACCAGTTCCTCGAGAAGGCGGGGCAGGCGCAGGTACTGGACCGTGTAGCCCTCGCGGCAGGCTTTTTGCGCCAGGGCGCAGGCCAGAAAGGTCTTCCCGACGCCGGTGGGGCCGGTGATCAGGACGTTGCGGTGCCGGGCGATCCAATCACAGGAACCGAGCGACAGAAATAAGCCTTTATCCAGGCCCCGACGGGTGCGGAAGTCGACGTCCTCGACGCAGGCATTTTTCTGGCGCAGCTTGGCTTTACGCAGCCGCGTCTGCATGCGGCGGTAATTTCTCTCGGTGGCTTCTCGATCGATCAGAAGTGCCAAGCGATCCTCGAAGCGCAGATCCTCGGCCGCCGTCGTCTCGAGCTGCTCTTCGAAAGCCTTGGCCATGCCGGTGAGGCGCAGAGCGTGGAGCTGTTCGAGCGTCGGATGCCTCATCATGGCACACCCCCTTGAGAGCTCGGCGAGCTCTGATAGTACGCGGCACCTCGGACGTTACCGTGCTCGATCGGCGGCGGCGACGGCGTCTCGCCCGGAGGATCTTGTCGGTCCAAGCCTCTCTCGAGAATCGAGCGAATACTCTTGTACGACAGCCCGCGGATCCGCAACGCCCGCAGGCACGCCGCCTCCAAACGATCCGGCCCATAGCGTTGAGCCAAGCGGCGCAGCCCCAGACACGAGTGGAACCCCTGGTGCGGATGAGCCCGCGAGATCAGGATCCCCTCGACCACCTCCGCGGTCGACGGACCCGTCTCCTGCGCCCACGTCACCAGCCGTTGGGGTGTCCACTCCGCGTAGTGACGGTGCGCCCGCGGCATGTGCTCCCGCAGGGTCGTGCTCTTGCCCTGCTCGGCGCTGTACACGTGACACGCCACCCGCTGGCCGCCGTGCAGGCACTCCACTGCCGTCGCGGTCACGCGCACCTCCATCTCCTGGCCGACGAGTTGGTACGGCACGCTGTAAAAGTGACCGTCGACCTCCACGTGGTAATCCGGGCGGACCCGCACTTTACGCCACTCCGCAGGCTCGAAGCGCTCCCGCGGCAACGGCTTCAACGCCGGCTGGTCCAGCGCCTCGAAATGCGACCGCCGACAGCCCTCGAGTTTCTGGAACGGACGAGAGTTCAGACGCTCCAGCAGCTCACGGATGGTGGCGTTGAGCTCGCCCAGGGAGAAGAACTCACGGTTTCTCAGACGCGCCAGGATCCAGCGCTCCACCACTTGCACCCCCACCTCGACCTTCGCCTTGTCCTTCGGTTTGCGCACCCGCGCCGGGATCACCGCCGTCCCGTAGTGCGACGCCAACTCCTGATACGTCGGGTTCAGATCCGGCTCGTAGCGGCAGGCCTTGCTCACCCCGCTCTTCAGGTTGTCGGGGACCACCAACGACGTGACGCCGCCCAGGAACTCGAACGTCCTCACGTGCGAGCCGATCCAGTTCTCCAGGTCTTGCGTCCACGTCGCCTCCGCGTAGCTATAGTTGCTCGCGCCCAAAACCGCCACGAAGATCTCCGCGCAACGGCTCTGGCCCGTCTTCGGGTCCGTCACCGGCACCGTCTGACCGCAGTAGTCCACGAACAGTTTCTCCCCCGCCTTGTGCTCCTGGCGCATGCTCAGGTCCAACTTCCTCCGCCAACCGCCGTACAGCTCACAGAACCGGCTGTACTGATATCCCTCCGGGTGCGTCTCCTTGTACTCCTCCCACAGCAGCTGAAGCGTCACTCCAGGCCGCTTCAGCTCTCGGTAGATCTCGAGCCATTTCGGCAGCGGCCGACTCGGCTCCGCTGCCTCACGCGGGAACAGACGGCGCTCCAGCGTCCCCGAATCCATCTCCTTCACCTGCTCCCAGCACAGCTCCGCCTCCGCCGCACGACGCTGGTACTCCAGAACCGTGCTGTGCGACACCGAGCATGCTCGAGCCGTATCGCGCACCCCGATTCCCAGGTGCCACAACAGTCGCAGGATCTCCTGCATCTTCCGCATCGGTAGCCTCCTCGCTGGCATCAACGCCTCCTCTTTTGGTTATGGAAAGGTGACGATACCCGTTGTGAGGACTACCCAGCGCCTTCTCTCAGCTCCCGGTCAAATCCGGTTCCGACCGAAGCCGACCACCGTTCCGGCAACAGCCGACAGGTGGTCGGCTTCCGACCGGAATCGCTGGCCGGCTTGATTCGAACGGGTGGTCGGCTTCTCTCGGAACAGGTGGTCGGCTTCCCTCGGAATACGCACCCCGGCCGGGGTTCCGCTGAAGGTTTGGGTGAGCTCGGCGCTGACGCGCGGGTTCTGGGTGCGCGTGGACATGGCCAGGAACTCGGCCTTGTCCAGGCTTCTCAGCG
>CALZKB010000356.1 GCA_945787575.1 Thermoanaerobaculia bacterium
GGTGGTGACGAACTCCCGAATGTGGTTTCCACTCGGGCACGTATGATGACAGGGCGGCTTCTTCTCGACGTGTTTGGGCCTCAGCGGCGACTGCTCGCGGGAGGATCCACCGGAGAAGCTCCTACCTCCGAATTTCTTCTTCTTCTTCTTGACGATCTTTGGCACTGTTCCCTCTCACGCCAACGGTGAGGCGCTCGTTGCTCACGCGCATGCCCCGGAGTGGGCATGCGCGTGACACGTCCGAAGACCCACGCCCGGGGTCCTAGGTGTTCCCCGCCGCGCCTTCGGCGTGCGGGACTTCGATGAAGCTCCCGCCGAAGTACGTATAGACGCAGCGACCGGAGTCGATCAGGCTGCGGATCGCGCTCTTGCAGAGCTTCTTGTCGCACTCCGGGCCGAACTTCTGCATCATCGCCTTGGTGAGGTCCAGGGCTTTGAACTTCTTCTTGCCCTGGTACTCACTCACCATGTCGAACATGGCGTCCGCGACTTCTTCGGGCGTGACAGCCATGACAACCTCCTATGGGTGTCTGATCTGGGCGGACCGCTTGTACGTCAGGCCCGCGTACTTGAAGTCATCGATGTGTTCCTTCTGGAACTCGATGCCGGTCAGCTTGAAGAACTTCGGCCAGCCGATGCGATCGATGAACTCGCCCATGCGCTCGTACTTCCGGGCGCCGTCGATCCAGACCTCCACGATGTTCCGCACGGCGTCGGTCACCTCGGGCCACCGCGGCGGATTGTTGGGGAGGAACGGGATGGCCAGCTTCGAGAACCGGGGCTCGGCCCGGGCATTCGACACCTTGCCGCCGACCCAGATCGAGAGGCCATCGTTGAGCGCATCCGCCATGGGCAGCGCCGGGCAGACCGAGAAGCAGTTCGCGCAGAACATGCAGTTCTCTTCGTCGATCTCGACGGACTGAGCGCCATCGACGGTGGCGGGCCGGATAGCTGCAGTCGGGCAGGAGGCCACGACATTCGGCACCTCGCAGACCTTGTGCAAGCCGCCCTGAATCTTCGGCGGTCGCCGGTGGATGCCGAGGATCGCGATGTCGGAACAGTGCACGGCACCGCACATGTTCAGGCAGCAGGCGAGCGCGATGCGCAGCTTGCCGGGGATCTCCTTGCCGGTGAAGTAGTCGTGCAGGTCGTCCATCACGCACTTGACGACGCCCGAGGCGTCGGTCGCGGCGGAGTGGCAGTGCACCCAGCCTTGCGTGTGGACGATGTTCGAGATCGCATTGCCGATCCCGCCGACCGCGTGCCCCAGACCCTGCAGGTCCGCGATCAACGGATCGATGTTTGCCTCGTCGGTCAACAGGAACTCGACGTTGTTCCGACTCGTGAATCGGAGGTATCCCCCGCAGTACTTGTCCGCGAGCTCCGCGAACTTGCGGATTTTGGGGGTACCCATCAGGCGCGGCGACGCGGCGCGGACCGTGAACAGCTTGTCTCCGGACTCGCCGACGTGCACCATCACGCCGGGCTTCAGGATCTCGTGATACTTCCACTTCCCATAGTTCTGCTTGATTATGGGCGGGAGGAACTTCTCATAGTGCGGAGGACCGATATCGGTCTTTCTCGGTTCCATTGCGGTTGCCATCATTCTGCTCCAAAGAGAATTGTTGTATCCGTTCGCGACGACTCAATGAGCGGTCGTCGGTCTATTCGCCTTCGCCCTCGTCGTCTTCTTCGTAGTACTCCTCGTAGAAGACGTAGGGATTCTCTCTGGGGTGCGCGATCATCTCGGGAACCGGCTCGACTTCGATGGCTTCCAGGAAGTTGCCCAGTCCCACGCGCTGAATCAGCTCGCCAACGCGCTCCCGGTTCTTGCCGTGCTCGCCCCAGAAATCCCAGATCCGCTCGATCAGGTCCTTGAGGTCGTCGTACGGCTCTTCGAGCTTCATGAACGGCACCAGCACCGACGAGAGCATCGCGCCCTCGACGATGGGGGCCTTCGCGCCCAGCAGAATCGTCGCACCACGGTCCTTGCCCGGCCGGAGTGCCTTGGGCATGGCGTTGATGCAGTGCATGCATTTGACGCAGTTCACGTCGTCGATCTCGAGCGTGCTGCCGTCCCACTCGATGCACTTGGTGGGGCATCGTGAGCACACATCGCGCTCGATGTTCAGGCCGTCGGCGGCTGCCGCCTTGACCTCGGCCTGGTCGATCTGGATCTCGTCACGCCACGTCCCGATGATCGACATGTCCGCCCGCGCCACCGAAGCGACGCAGTCGTTCGGACAGCCGGCGGCCTTGATCTTGTACTTGTACGGGAACGCGGGACGGTGGAGTTCGTCCTGGAAGTGCTGGGTCAGGTCGTTGGTGAGGTTGAGCGTATCGTAGCATGCCCATTCACACCGCGCCGGCCCGACGCAACAGCTCGGCGTCCGCAGGTCGGAGCCCGAGCCGCCCAGGTCGAAGCCGCTGTCCGTCAGCTCCTTGAACGTGGGTTCCAACTCGTCGGTCGTCGTGCCGAGCAGGATGATGTCGCCCGTCGACCCGTGCATGTTCGTGAGCCCGGAGCCATGCCGGTCCCAGATGTCACAGATCGTTCTGAGCGCATCGGAGGTGTAGAACCAACCGCTGGGCATGTTGACGCGGAGCGTGTGGAAGTGCGCGATGTCCGGGAATTCGTCGGGCAGGTCGCTGTAGCGACCGATGACGCCCCCACCGTATCCCAGCACGCCGACGATACCGCCGTGCTTCCAGTGACCGATCTTCTCGTGGTACGACCGCTCAAGAAGTGCCAGCAGGGCTTTTCCGACGTCCTTGTCCTTGGCTATCTCCTTGATCTCTGTGACGAAGCTGGGCCATGGTCCCTTTTCCAGTTCGTCCAGCATCGGAGTACCGCCATTACCGCCTGAGTCTGCCATCGTTCTCTCCTTTTGTCGGCCTGGACGGAGGCGTGGTGTGTTCGCCTAGGCGATCACGCCACCTCCAGCCGCTCTCTGACACTCAGAACCACCTTGTAGAGCACCGTCAAG
>CALZKB010000357.1 GCA_945787575.1 Thermoanaerobaculia bacterium
AGAGACGGAAGTCGATTTCGACGACACGTCGGTGTTGGATCGATCGAAGACCGGCGACGGCATCTTCATCGAACTCGAGTACTCGGGCGCTCCGTTTACCGCTCGCGGGAAGCTGACCGATCGCACCGTGGACCCGCTCGTACCTGGAGAGTTCTCCGCCTTCGAAGGTCAGACCGGGTCTCTGGAACTCTCGTTGCGCCCCGTGGGACCGCTTCGACTCGAGCTGAGCGAGCGGCACAACCTCTCGTTCTCTATCAGTGAGTCGACCGCCTTCTTCGAAAGCGCGATCTCCACCGCCGCGATCCGGGCGGCCTTGGGATCGAGAGCCAGCCTGAGAGTGTTCTATGAGACCGGCGAACTCGACTTCGACAGCGGTCCAGGAGACTCACCCGACAGGCTCGACGACCTGACGGGCGTCGGGGCCACTCTGGCCTTCAAGCTCGGACGCGCCCAAATCGCGATCTCAGGCTCTGAGACCGAGTACGATTCCAATCTTCCGGGCCTCGATCGCACGGTGTCGCGCCTGCGCACGAGCGTGAATCTCGGCCTCTCCGGCGGAGGCACAGGCGGTCCCTGGAGCTAGGGCAACGCAAGCAAAGAAGACTGGAATGGATCAATGAAACGAAGTTCTTCAACCTCCAAACCGGCGGGAAGAGCTCTCCGCCACCTCTGCCTTCTCCTCGCCGGCCTTACGCTCACGGCTCTCGGCGCGGCCCCTGCTTCGTCGCTGGCGACCGAGACAGCCGGCCAATCCGCGGCAGTGAACATCGAATCCATGACCCTGACCAACGAGCCCACGAGCGCCTCCCTCGCTTTGGCGCTGAGCGACCGAGGCCGCTGGTTCGCCAGCAGTCGCGCCGACGGCCTGATCACCATCTCGCTCGAGGATACGGCTCCGAGTCCCACAGTCACTGACCTCGAGGCCGCGGAAGGACACGTGGCCTTGGTCGAAGTGCTCCTCGTCGAAGGCACTCCCGTACCGGTGACGGAAGTTCGTATCCGCACGCGCTCCAAGAGTTCGTACTCCGTTGCGGCAACTGAAGGTTGGCTCTTGATTCGCATTCGATCCTCGCACGGAGGTCCGCCGACACCGCTGGCGGCTCCGGCGACACCGCAAGTCGCGGCGAGCCCGCCGATCGCCGCAGCCGACTCGGCGACCGGTCAATACCGAATCGGCGCCGGCGACGTGCTCCAAGTCGAGGTCTTCGGTCTGCCCGAGTTGACTCGGGAGACTCGGGTTCTGCGTGACGGTTCGATCACCCTGCCTCTCGTCGGGGGACTTCGGCTCGCCGGTCTCGGCTTGCGCGAGGCCGAGCGGGGCATCGCCGAGCTCCTGGCCAAACGTCAACTCGTCAACGATCCTCAAGTCTCGATCTTGGTCAAGGAGTTCCAGAGCCGCGGGGTCTCGATCCAGGGCGCGGTCACCCGACCGGGCGTCTACCAGATGGTCGAATCCAAGACCTTGCTCGAGATGATTGGCGAGGCCGGCGGACTCTTGACTGGGTCTCGGTCTGGCACTGCGATCATCATTCTGCGCGACCAAGGAGGCACTCAGGAGCGGATCGAGATCGACGCTCTGCGCCTCGTCGAGCAAGGCGATCTGTCGCTCAACTTGATGCTACAGCCGGGTGACATCGTGATGGTGCCTCCGCCTCGGGTCTATCGAGTCTTCATTTCCGGCGCGGTGCAAGACACCGGCACTGTCGAGTTCTCGAGCACCGAGCCGTTCACCGCGTTTCAGGCCATCACGGCAGCCGGTGGGCCGACAGAGAGAGCCAATTTGCGTAAGGTGACTGTCATTCGGCGCCTCGCGGACGGTTCGCAGGAGCGGATCAAGCTCGACCTGAAGAAGGTCCGCAAGGGGTCGCAGGAGGACCTGTTGCTCGAGGACGGCGACACCATCGTCGTCGGCGAGTGGTTCTTCTGAGTTACTCCGCGACGACACTCCCAACGAGATCCAGCCAATGCGCCGACGTCAGCTGGCGCGAATAGCGCTCCTCGAAGAGTTCGCGCGCTCGACGGCCGCGCTCGGCGGTATCGACCCGGCTCGTCTTGGCGTCGAGCAGCTTGGCCGCAACCGTGGGGCCGTCGTGCGGCGAACTCCAGCCCACCGTTCGCGCCTCGATCTCTCGGTAGATGTCGTTGGCCGCGCCTCCGACGAAGAGCACGGGCTTGCCCGCTGCCAGCGCAGCCGGATACTTGGACGGCCACAACAGCCCCGAGACGTTCTCTTGCAGCGTAACCAGGTGAACATCCGCTGCGTTGTAGAGCTCCCCGAGTGACTCCCGCGGCTGATAGTCGAGAAAGAGAACGTTGCCCAGAGCTCGAGTCTCTTGTTCGAGTGGTGCCCGTCGCGGTCCCTGGCCGACGAAGACGAATCGGAGGCCGGGATCGCGGTCGGCGAGCAAGCGGGCCGCTTCTGCCACGGCGTCGAAGCGGTGGGCGAGTCCCATGTTGCCCGAGTAGAGGACGACGAAGGCCCCGACGAGTCCATGGCGATGGCGAAACGCGTCACCGGAGCCTGGCCGAGGCCGGATCGCCGCGCCGTCCGACCAGTTGGGAATCACTTCGACTCGCCGCGGTTCTGCGGACCGCACCGCGGCCGCCATCCCCTCGTCGAGCACCACGACGGCATCCGAACCCGACAGCAAGAGGCGCGAGACCCAAGCGAAGAACCTACTCGCCAATGATCCCCGTCGCAGGACCTCGAGCGCGATCGCGACGTCCGGATAGAGGTCCTCGACCTTGTAGATGAATCGGCTACCCCGCCAGCGAGCGAGCAGACCGAGAACCGCGACGAGCGGCGGCGTGGAGAGACAGACCACGACATCAGCCCGCGGCCTGACCAGCAGCCGGCCAAGCGCCGCGGCGAAGAAGCTCAGATAGTCGATGGTGCGACCGAGCCGTGAGCCGCGACCGAAGCTGGTGCACCAGACGCGCTCGATCGCGACCGAGCGACGGTTCTCGCGAGCCGCGAGC
>CALZKB010000358.1 GCA_945787575.1 Thermoanaerobaculia bacterium
CGCGAGGACTCGGAGAGTAGTGCAGCTTCGCGGCCCTCGGACCGGAGGGCGCCGAAGGCGTACTGGGCAGTACGTCGAGGCGCCCGGAGGGAGAAGGTCACGAAGATGTGCTGCTATCCGTGTCCGCAGTAGAGGGTTTTCATGAATGATCCGGGCTAGACCCTACGGAGCCGGTCGCCCCGTAGGGTCTAGAGCACCGGCTCAGTCGTCGTCGTACTCATCCTCGTGGTCGTCATCGTCGTCGTCGTAATCATCATCATCGTAGTCGTCATCATCATCGTCGTGGTCATCGTGCCACGGCAACTCGGACGGGACCACCACGAGTCGGGTCGTGGCCTCGGCCGGGCCGCAGACTCCGCCCATGCCATCGGCGGCCCGGGCGATGCCCAGGTTGTCGATGGATTCGGTGACGAAGGCCGTGCCCATCAGCATGTCGGCCTCGCCGGCCGCGATGGACTCGATCGGGCTCCCCGGCACCAGGCCGAGAAGATCGTCTTCGACCACGACGTCGAACACCTCGAAGCCGTTTGGATTCGCAATGGCATAGCTGATCCTCACCTCCTCGCCGAGGGAGATGGGTCGGCGCTCGGTCGTGTCGAGGCTTACCACCTCGACGCTGCCGAAGCGGTCGCCGAGATCCAGGGGCTCGGAGCACGAGGTATGGACCAGCACCTTCTGGATCAGGTCTCCGCCCTGTTGGTAGATCTCCACGATCATCTGAGGCGGAAGCTTGCCCTTGCTCCACTTGTCGTCCTCGGCAACCACCTCGATCACCTGGCCGATCGAGACGTTCGCCTCCTCGCTGTCGAAGAGGACGCGGAAGGAATTGCCGTTGCCCGGCTTGTCCGGGCGGTGTCCGGGGGGGACCCAGCCGGCCTTGTGATTGCTGGCCCACGCCGACATCCTGGTCACCACAGCGTCGCGGCGGGCGACGGCCCTTGCGTGGCGCTTCTTCCACTTCTTCTTCAGCTTCTCCGCCTTCGCGATCGCCTTTTCCGAGGATGCCTTCTTCGTCTTGCGCTTGGCCTTGGCGATCTTCCTCTCGCACTTCTCGACTTCGTCTTCGGCGTCCTGGTACTCGTCGTCCGTGTGAGGCTGCGCCTCGACGTCGTCGCCGAAGCCGGACTTGGAGCCGCGCCCGTCGGTCACCACGATGCGAACCGGATCGGTGTCGGCTGCGTCGCCTGCGCAGCGGACGAAGCCGCCCTGGTGGTTCGTGGTCTCGTCGCAGCTTCCGCCGAGGTAGCGCAGACCGATGGACTCGATGCGGCCCACGCAGTGGGGCGGCGGAGGAGCGCCGTCGATCAGGCAGGTGCTCGGGCCTTCACCGGGCTCGGGCTCGGTCACGGTGCCGCCCTTGGTGGAGGTGATCTCCACCAGCCGGAAGCTTCCGAAGGCGTCACCGGTGTTGAGCGGCTTTCGGCAGGAGGTGTTGATCGACACCACCTCGAGAGAGCCGTCGACACTGATCTCGATGCGACTTCCGACGCCATCGTCGTGGTCCACCCAGTCCCACCAGCCGAAGCCGTCCGCGGCGGCGTGGTGCTCGACATCGTTGTCCGCGATCTCGATGCGCTCGCCCGTCATGACGTCGCCGAAGTCGGCGATCACCTCGCCGTCGGCGTCGCGCACCACGATGTCGACGGGCGAGGCGCCGTCGGCCCCGCCTTCGCAGGAGGCGTAGCCCCACTGGTCGTTCGTGGTCCCGGTGCAGCCCTCGGCGGTGTACTCGAACACCAGCCGCTTCACCTGGCCGCGGCAGTCCCATCGGTCGTGGTCGTCACCCACGACCTCGCAGGTTGCGGCGAGCTCGAGATCGCAGCGCTCGGTGAACCCGAAGTCGATGGTCAGGTCCTGGGGCACGTCCCCGGTGAGCAAGACCACCACCGGGCTGGTGCTGCTGTCCAGGGCGGGATCGTCGATGGCCGCTTCCGGGGAGGGAGAGAGACCCTCCAGCGGGCCTCCCGGTCCGAAGTTGTCCTCGGCGATCGACAGCTCGAGCTCGACGCCCAAGGGCAGGCTCTCGAACAAGTAGCCCCCGTCGGCGTCGGTCTCGACCTCGCGCAGGAGATCGTCGACCCCGTCGCCATCGGTATCGGCTGAGAGCTGGATCTTTACACCGGCGATGCCGGGTTCGTCCAGATCCTGGATCCCGTCTCCGTTCAGGTCCTCCCAGACGAAGTCGCCCAGGCTACCCAGGATCTCGGTCCTGCCCAGGGTCCCCTTGGCCTCGCCGCCGAAGCTCACCGAGAAGTCCCCCGCGAAGTCCGAGAACTCGCTGGTGACCACCACTGCGACGTCTCCGCCGGCGAAGAGGGTGGCCAGGAGACCACCGCTCACCTCGAAGAGGAAGTCGAAGCTGTCCGTCGAGCCGCCGGAGTCCGAGAAGCCGAAGGCCACGACCTCGCCCGTCAGCAGGAGACCCGCGAAGTCTTCCAGGCCGTCGCCGTCGAGATCGACCTGTCCGGTCACCGCGAGGTCGTCACCGGCCACGCCGCCGACCAGCGCGCCGGACTCGTCGACCTGGACCGCGATGTTCACCAGCTCGCTCAGGGTGTCCGTGGGGTCCACGGTCACAGGCGGCATGTCGGCCGCCAGTCGGATCGAAAGGGGCCGCGTCGACACGAGCATCAGGTCCGAATCGGCGTCGTAGGCCGTGGTGCCCATGTTGTCGAAGGCCAGGAGCGGGAAGCCGAGGGGCGGGTTCAGCAGCTCGGCCGACGGGGCAGAGGCCAACCCCAACCCGGCGAGAGCCGCCATCAACGACATGGTCCAGCGCCGCGCGCTGCGCCCTCGTCGGATGCCCGAGCCGAGGGACACGATCGTTCGCTTCTTCATCGCAGTCCATCTCCTATGAACGCTGAGTCGGCGCCCGGCGCGCGCGAGCTTTCCTTTGTCCCGCGAAATCCGAGCCGATGGAAGATCTCAGCCGCGCACTTTCGGTCGGCGCGGCCGGGCCCAGCCGAGCCC
>CALZKB010000359.1 GCA_945787575.1 Thermoanaerobaculia bacterium
TGCGTGAGGATGAAGTTGGTCGTGCCGTTGAGGATTCCTCGCATCTCGGAGATGTGCGACCCGGCGAGGTTCTCCCGCACGAGATTGAGGACCGGCGTACCGCTCATCACGGCTCCTTCAAACAGGAACTCCACGCCGTGGGCCCGAGCGAGAGCCGTCAACTCGTGGTAGCGGAGAGCCACCGGCCCCTTGTTCATGGTCGTCACATGGAGACCCTTCTCCAAAGCCGCCCGCACGTGCGACGTGGCCGGCTCGCCGGTCTTGATGTCCGTGTAGGTGGCCTCCACCATCATGTCGGCGTCGGCCGCCGCGAGCAGCTCGAGGGCGTCGCCGTCGAACCTGTCCACGCCGGAGATCTCGCCGAGCTCTGCTTGCTCCAGAGCCAGGGCCAGGTCGATCCCCTCCTCGTTGTAGACACTGCCCTTGAGCATGTCGGAGATGCCGACGACCCTCACATCGAGGCCTTCGGGCACGTGATCCCCCTCCAGCAGAAGCTCGGCAAGCCCCTGGCCCACCGTGCCAAAGCCAACCAGCAGCAATCGGATCGTCATCGTCGGTAACCCTCCTCGAGCCCACTCGTGTCAGGGGCTAGGACATACGGAATGTTGTCGGGGAGCTCCGCAAGGGCCTTGCGGAAATGCCTGCCCGGCTCGCGCGCGTCAATTCTAGACTCGGTCAGCGACAAGCTCAACGCCATTTGTCTGTGCCGGCTGCTAGGATGCCGCGCCAATCGAGGGTGAAAGAGAGGAGCCGCGCCCCATGAGATTCGACACCCGATGCGTACGAGCAGCGATCGAGCCCGACCCCGTGACCGGAGCGATCGTCCCACCGATCTACCAGTCGGCGACCTTTGTCCTCCCCGAGGTCGGCCGGGACCTCGGCTTCGACTACACCCGCAGCTCGAATCCCACCCGCCAGGTGCTGGAGGAGCAGATGGCCGCAATCGAGGGAGTCAAATACGGGACCGCCTTCGCCAGCGGCATGAGCGCGGTCGATGCGGTGACCCGGATCTTCAAAGCCGGCGATCACATCGTCTCCAGCGATGACGTCTACGGCGGCGTCAGCCGGCTGTTCAACAAGATCCTCACCAATTTCGGCCTCGAGTTCACCTACGTCGACACCAGCGATCCGGCCAACGTGGAGTCGGCCATCCGACCGGCCACCAAGATGGTGTGGGTCGAGACACCCACCAACCCGCTTCTCAAGGTCACCGACATCGAGGCGGTGGGAAGAATCGCCCACGAGCACGGCCTCTTGTTCGGCGTCGACTCCACCTTTGCGACTCCCTACCATCTGCGCCCCGCCGCCTACGGCGCGGACATCGTCATGCACTCGACGACCAAATACCTGTCGGGTCACAACCTCATCATCGGCGGCATCCTGCTGACCGACCGCGCCGACCTCGACGAGAAGCTGAAGTACGTGCAGAAATCGGTGGGCGCCGTGCCCAGCCCGTTCGACTGCTGGCTCATCATGGAGGGGCTGAAGACCCTGAGCCTGCGCATGGCCCGGCACACCGACAACGCCCGGCGGGTAGCGAGCTACCTCGAGTCACACCCGAACGTGGCGCGGGTCATCTTCCCTGGGCTCGAGAGTCATCCCATGCACCAGGTGGCGGCCCGTCAGATGGAGAACGGCTTCAGCGGCATGATCTCCTTCGAGCTCGAGGGCGGCAGCGCCGCCGGCATCCAGCTGATGAACTCGGTCAAGCTCTGCGCGCTCGCCGAGAGCCTCGGCGCCGTCGAGACGATGATCACCCACCCGGCGTCGATGACTCACGCCGAGGTGCCGGAGGACGAGCGCCGCGCACGCGGTCTCGGCGACGGCCTGGTGAGATTGTCGGTGGGCATCGAAGACGCCGAGGACATCCTCGAGGACCTCGAGCAGGCGCTGGCCAGGGCGCAGTGAAGAGACGCTGGCGGGAGGTGTCCCTGCCGGAAACTCATCCGGTAGGCAGCGAGACGACTTCGGCTCAGCTCCGATGACCAACGACGGTGTCTTCACGAGCTGATTCCGTCCGGACTGCGCCGCAGCACCTGTGAACTGGGCGTAGCTCCACCAGCTTCTGCAGGCTTCGAGGCAGGCTGATGAGTGGAAGGCCGCCAGCCTAAGCAGCGCGGCGTCCGTATCTGTGATGGAGCCCACCAACTTTGGGCAACTCGACGATGTCCCCCATCGTGGGAGGCTCGACAGCTCTTGGGTCGGGAGCGTCCTTGTCCAACGAGAGGTGAGTCCTGGAGAGCTGGTAGTAGTCGAGGTAGTCGGCCACGAGCCGGTAGAGATGGCTCTCGCCGAGGACGTTGACGTGATCGAGAGACTCACGCCGGATCGATCCGATCAGTCGCTCGACGTAGGGATTCTGCCAAGGTGAGCGGGGCGCTGTGAGGACTTCGGTGATCTCGAGCCCCGCAACTCGTTGCTGGAAGTGATTCCCGAAGATGGAATCGCGATCGCGCAGGAGGTAGCGCGGTGCGGAAGGAACTGTCAACTTGGCGTTCGCCGAAAGCACTCCGGCCCCTCGCATCAGCCGACTCGTCAACGGGAGCGACAGATGAGGAGATTCAAGTCGGCGTCGCAACGGAGCCAGACCCCATGGGAGATGATCTCGGTTGGAAAGCGGTGGCCGCGGTAGCTGGGCGAGGGCGTGTCCATCGACCGAGTCTGCCAGCAGGGGCTTCAAGTTGACAGTAACGATCTGGGTGGTGCCGGCTCAAGTTGACAGTACCCAACAGGAGGTGCTGGAAGCGTTCTGGCCTGACCTGTTCGAGGCCATGCTTGAGGGATGGGTGACGGACGAGGCATGCTGGCCGAGGAACCGGACCTTCGAGATGTTCCGCGAGTGGTTCGAGGTCCAGATGAGCTCAATCGTGGAGGATCTCTACCTGGACGAGCCGCTTGAGTACATCGTGTTGGCCAGTTCCCTCCGGGTAGGCCACGGGCACGTTGGTCGGCTGAATTCTCGGATAG
>CALZKB010000360.1 GCA_945787575.1 Thermoanaerobaculia bacterium
CGACTTCTCGCCTGCGCCGGTGATGACGACCACGCCGATCGAGTCGTCCGCTTCGAGCTCGGCGAGGACGTTGATGGCCGCGTCGCGTACTTCGCCGTTGAGCGCGTTGAGCTTGTCGGGCCGGTTGATGGTCACGACGGCCACACGACCTTCGCGTTCGACTAACAGGACGTCAGACATTCGTTTCTCCTCGTGGCTGTAGTGTTACCGGGTTGAGCGGCGCCCTTCGAGCGGCATGTCACGCTCCCTCTCGCTCGATCAGCGCCGCGAGCCCGAGGCCTCCGGAGACGCAGAGAGTCGCGATCCCGCGACCGCCGCCGCGGCGCCTCATGCCGTGGAGCAGGGTGACCAGGATGCGGGCACCGGTGCAGCCGATCGGATGGCCGAGCGCGATGGCGCCGCCGTCGGGATTGACCCGCTCGGGCGCGAAAGGGAGCTCCCGGAGACAGGCCAGCACCTGACTGGCGAACGCCTCGTTGAGCTCGATCTCGTCGACGTCATCGAGTCCGAGCTTCCGCCGTCCGAGTAGATTGCGCACCGCCGGCACCGGGCCGATTCCCATGATTCGCGGCTCGACTCCGACTACCTCCCAGTCGATCAAGCGAGCCATCGGCTCGAGGCCGTGCTCGGCCGCCGCTTCCTCACTGGCGACGATGAGCGCGGCGGCGCCGTCGGTGATTCCCGACGCATTGCCGGCGGTGACGGTGCCACCCTCGCGGAAGACCGGTTTGAGCCGGGCGAGCGACTCGACAGTCACCCCCTCTCGAGGATGCTCGTCAGTCTCGACCACGACCTCGCCCTTGCGCTGCGGGACCGTCATCGGGACGATCTCGACGGCGAACCGGCCGCCAGCTCGCGCCGCCTCGCAGCGTCGTTGGCTCTGGGCGGCGAAAGCGTCCGCCGCCGCGCGGTCGATCCCCATGTCGCCCGCCAGCTCTTCGGCGGTCTCCCCCATCACCATTCCGGAGAGAGGATCGTCGAAGCCGTCGCGGTACATGCCATCGGTGAGCTCGGCGTGACCGAGCCGATAGCCCCAGCGCGCGCGCGGCAGCATGTAGGGCGTGTTCGACATGCTCTCGGTGCCGCCGACGAGGACGACTCGAGCCTCGCCGAGCCGGATCGCGCGCGCGGCGCTGAAAATGGTCTGCAGACCCGAGCCGCAGGCCTGGTTGATGGTGAAGGCCGGTCGCTCGACCGGCACGCCTGCTCGAAACGACACCTGCCGCGCGGTGTTCGGCCCACCGCCTGCCTGACGAGCGTGCCCGAAGATCGTCTGATCGACGAGGTCCGGGGCCAGGCCCGCGCGCTCGAGACAGGCGCTTGCCGCGGCAGCACCCAGGTCGGCGGCCGAAAGCGGCGCCAGCACCCCGCCGAATCTGCCGATCGGCGTTCGGACGGCGGCGGCGAGGATCAGCGGCGAGCTCACTTGCCGACGAAGACCGTCTTGGTTTCGGTGTAGAGATCGAGCGCCTGACGCCCGAGCTCACGGCCGTAGCCGCTCTGCTTGTAGCCGCCAAACGGTGCACCGGCGTCGTACCAGTTGTACTGGTTGATCCAGACGGTGCCGGCTTCGATCTGCGCGGCGACCCGATGGGCCTTGCCGATGTCGCGGCTCCACACGCCGGCGGCGAGACCGTAGATGGAGGCGTTGGCCAAGGTCACCGCCTCCTCCGGCTCGTCGAACGGGATCGTCACGAGCACCGGGCCGAAGATCTCCTCCTGGGCGACGGCCATCGAATTGTCGACCCCGGTGAGCACCGTCGGCTGCATGAAGTAGCCTTTGCCGTCGACCTCGGCGGCCGTGCCGCCGATCGCGACCTCGGCACCCTCTCCGCAGCCCTTCTCGACGTAGCTCAACACGCTCTCGCGCTGCCCTTTCGAAACCAGGGCGCCGAGCCGCGTCTTGGGGTGAAGCGGATCCCCCGGCTGGAGACGTTCGGTCCTTGCCACGAGTTTCTCGAGGATCTCGTCGTGAGCGGAGCGCTCCACGAACAGCCGCGAGCCGGCGGCGCAGACTTCGCCCTTACCGTAGAAGATGCCGTTGAAAGCGCCCTTCGCAGCGGCATCGAGATCGCTGTCGGCGAAGACGATATTGGGCGACTTGCCGCCCAGCTCTAGCGACAGTCGCTTGACGGTGTCCGCCGCTTGTTTGGCGATTCCGACCCCGACCACGGTCGAGCCGGTGAAGGCGATCTTGTTGATCCTCGGGTGGCTGACCATGGTGCCGCCGACCTCGGCGCCGCCGCCGGGGACGACGTTGAGCACCCCCGCCGGGATCCCCACCTCGGTCGCCAGCGCAGCGAGCTTGAGTGCGCTCAGCGCGGTGAGAGAGGCCGGCTTGTGGACCACGGTGTTGCCGCAGGCGAGCGCCGGTCCGATCTTCCAGGAAGCCAAGAGCAGAGGAAAGTTCCACGGGGTGATGGCGCCGACGACGCCGACCGGCTCGCGCAGGGTGTAGTTCAAGACCATCGGTCCCGACAGCGGCAGTGTCTCGCCGGTGATCTTGTCGGCCCAGCCGGCGTAGTAGCGAAGGCAGTCTACGACCGAGGGCATGTCGACGTAGAGTGATTCGAAGATTGGCTTGCCGTTGTCCATGGTTTCGACGACGGCGAAGTCTTCGATGCGCTCCTCCAGCGCGTCCGCCAACCGCCAGATGAGCTTGCCGCGGTCGCGCGCCGATATCTCGCCCCAGTCGCCATCCTGGGCACATCGCGCGGCCTCGACCGGGCGATCGACGTCGGCCGCCGAAGCCGAGGCGACCTCGCAGATCACCTCCTCTGTCGCTGGATTCTCGGTAGGAAAGGACCGATTGCCTTCGGGCTCGACCCACTCGCCGCCGATGAAGAGCCTAGCTGGGGGCAGCTGGGGTTGGAGCTCGATGGCTTCGCCGGTGCCGCTCATTCTCAGTTACCGGAGAACGCTGGCTTGCGTTTCTCGACGTAGGCCGCCAGCCC
>CALZKB010000361.1 GCA_945787575.1 Thermoanaerobaculia bacterium
GTGTCAAGGACTGCCTGATGAGATCGTCGCCGGGTCGGCCAATGTGATCGCGGTTTTGAACGAGCAGGTGTGAGTATCGTCGCGGTCTCCTTTCCGTGTTGAGGTCGGCGAATGTGATCGTCGGCCCAACCGTGTGACGTAGTCGGACAAATGCGAGGTCTGCAACCGACAAAATGTCGGTCACTACGGCATCGCCGACTTAGAGCGTTCCCGGCGAGGGTTTCGATGAGACTCCCCGGTCATCCTGATGATGTGCGAGTGGTGAAGGAAGCGGTCCATTGCGGCGCTGGCGAGCAGTTCGTCGCCGAAGAGCGGGTACCACTCATCGATGTCCCGATTGCTCGTGATGATGAGGCTGCCGCGCTCATAGCGGCCCCGGATCAGCTCGTAGAGGTCGAGCGGCTCGTGATGCTGGAGCGGGCGCAGACCAAGATCGTCTACGATGAGGAGGTCTGGGCCCGTGAAACGGAGCAGTCGACGATCGTACGAGCCGTCAGCGCGGCTTGCCCGGAGTTGCGACAGCAGGTCGTGGGCGGTGACGTAGAGAACCTTGTGTCCAGCTCGGCAGGCACGGTGTCCAATCGCTTGGCCAATATGGCTCTTGCCCACCCCTGCGGGTCCGACCAGCGCGACGTTCTCGTGCCGCTCGATGAAGAGACACGTGGCGAGGTCGACGATACGCGGCTTCGGAATCTCGGGGTTGAACGCAAAGTCGAAGTCCTCGAGGGTCTTCTGGTGGTCGAAGCTCGCCCGTCGAATCCGAAGGTGGAGCTGCTTGCTGTCGCGCCGCTCCACCTCGTCGTTGAGTAGGCGATAGAGGAACTCGCCGTGGGATAGGTTATCCTCGACCGCCTGCTTCGTGCGGAGCTCGAGGGTCTCGAAAACCCCGGAGAGACGGAGCTTTTTGAGGATGCGAACGAGGTCGTCAATGGGGCTCATGAGTGGTCTCCAGATCAAGCCCCAACAGCTCGACGGGACGTCGCGCATAGCGGGGGCGTTTGAGATGTCCGTAGCCGGGCATCACCACGGTTGGCAGGGGCTCGAGGTCCAGATCTTTGGTGACGATCCGCTTGACGCCGCCGTACGTGAAGTTGCCGTAGAAGCTGGCGCGACGGCAGGTGGCCTCGGCGCGCGTTGGGTTCTTTTCGAGGAAGAGCACCATCTCCTGTATGACCCTCAACTTGCTCAGGACCGGGTCTGAGTCGAGGACCTCCTGAAGGTAGTCGGCCACGTCGTCGCCCATTTCACCGCCACGCGCGACCCAGTAGGCCGGGTTGCGATGACGTAGGTCTGCTCGGTGCTCAGGCAGATGCTCGTCGATCGTGCTGAATCTGCCGACGCCCTTGCGAGCATGTGTCGCGACCCTGATGTCGTCGTGATAGACGGCCACCGTACTCGCCGTCGCGCGTATCCAGACCTCGGAGCCCATGAGGCGCCACGGAACCGAGTATGCTCGGCCGTCAAAGGGTACATGGACGTCGTCGTGGACCTTGGTCTTCTTCCAAATCACCGGCTCGAACGGCGTGGTCGGCAACGGCTCGAGTGCCTCCCGCTCCACGTTCGCGAACTGCTCCCACGGCCGCTTGCCCGTGGTCCCGTGGATTCGCTCGCCGGCGATCTCCAGAACCCACTTCGCGAGGTCGATACGGACTACAGTGACGTCCTCTTCGGTGTTCGTCTTGAAGAAGTTGTTCTTGGCGTACTTCACGCCCGATTCGACTTTGCCCTTCTTCTCCGGTTGGCGCGGCGGTGCCGGATCGACCTTGAAGTCGTAGTAGCGGGCGAGCTCACGGTAGCTGCGGTTGAGCTCGCACACGTCGTCGATGCCGAACGCAGCGCGAATGACCGCGGCCTTGAGGTTGTCGGGCACGATCGTGTCGGGAACCCCACCGAACTTGGCGAACGCGGCGACATGACACTGAAGCCACGTCTCCGCCGCTTGGTCGAACACGATGGCGCCAAACATGTGCCGACTGAACGAGAGCGTCATCAAGAAGAGCCACGCCTTCCTCTTGCAGCCCAGTGCCGGGTCGTGGAGCTTGCCCACGTAACCGAAGTCCACCTGGGCGACTTCGCCCGGGAGCGTCTCGACCCGGATCACGACGTCCTTCGCCGAAACGCCCAGCTCGCGGCGCAGCCGCTGGCACATCCGCTTGACCGCACTGTGACTCCCCACAAACGCTTCACCGTGCTTCAGACGCAGTCGGTCGAAGACTGCCTTCGGCTCCGCCCCCTTCGACACCAATGCCGAGATTTCCTCCCGCCAGGGCTCGACCGAAGAGACCTGGTGACGCGGAACGCTTCGCGGAATCCGGCGCTCCACTTCCGCCTTCAGCGCTTCGAGTGGAGGAAGGTCCCCCGCGTCGCCCGTCAAGAGGCCGCTCGGCCCCAACGCCTCCCTGTACTTCCGCTCGGTGTTCGGGCTCATCCCGAGCAACCGCGCTACCTTCCGAGCCCCCGTTTCCTTTCGATGAAGCCTGACTAATTCCTGTAATCGGTGCATATCTGTCCTTGACGCGCTCATGGACCCTCCCTTGGCCGTTTTTGATTCCGAGAGAGTGGTCCTCGAGCGCGTTCCTGTCGATCCCCCACGCCGCAAGCGGTCGCAAACGACGCACTTCACCACCCACGACACGATGTCGCGTTGAAGACGAGCAGCGGCTACTTGATGACGTGACCCTGTGCGGTCACATTGGCCGGCCTCCGGCGATCAGCTTGGCCGACCTCGGCCGCGATCACATTGGCTGACCCTGAGGGATCTTATAGGGCAGTCTGTAGCACCTGGGCCCTATTGTAGTGGAGGGCGTCGAGGGGGTTGAAGTTGGCGACAATGCTCTGGACCTCGCCGACGCCAATCTCGACGCCGTTGTCGAGGACCAGCTTGATCCCCGTCTGCTCGCCGCTTGGGACACGGACGTCGTGACCAACGCCCTCGATGGTGAGTGTGA
>CALZKB010000362.1 GCA_945787575.1 Thermoanaerobaculia bacterium
CCGATCTCGGCGAGATCGATGCGGCCGATCGTGCGGCCGCCGACCTCGAGACGGTTGACCGGCCGGAAGGCGGCGTCGATCCCCAGACGCCGGTAGGCGTCGATCGGCGCCCGGGCGAGGCGCTCGATACGCCCCACCGGATCGCGCGGCAGGCCGAGCTCGAAGGTCCGCTCGCGGGGCGTGGCGAGCTGGAAGCAGAGCCGGTTCTCGTCGACCAGCGCCGTCTCGCCGCCGTCGTGGCGCCAGATGACCGGTAGCCGCCGGGCGCGGCAGAAGTCGAGGTCGGGCATCGCTCCCTTGAACGACCCGACGGCGACGCCGGGGGTCGCGGGTCGCAGGAGGATCAGCGCCGGGTCGTCCTCCGGCTCCATCGCCGCGGTGACGGCGTGGTAGACGCTCTGCGAGCGGACGGCGCTCGTGTCTCCGAGGTCGAGCAGCCGGGCACGCATCCGTCGGGTTCCCGCGACGCTAGATGAAGAGGCTGACGTCGGAGTCGGCGGCGAACTCGAGGAAGGTGGCGGCGCCGCCGAGGTCGATGCCGTCGATGAAGTCCTCACGCTTGAAACCGAAGACGTCCATCGTCATCTGGCAGGCGATGAGCTTCACTTCGAGCTCGACGCAGGCCTCACGCAGCTCCTCGATGGTGGCGACCCCTTTGTTCTTGAACTGCTTCTTCATCATCGAGGTGGCGAAGGTGTCGAAGCCCGGGACGACCCCCGAGACCGCGTTGGGGATCGGCCACTGGAAGTCCTGGAAGCCCTTGGGGCCGAAGGGCATCTTCATCGGCATCGCCGGGTTGGCGTGGGGCGAGACCTTGGCCTTCAGGTCCTTGCACAGCAGCGGCAGGCCGTAGAAGGTGAAGAAGACGGCCACCTCCATGTCGAGGGCCGCCGCGGTCGAGGCCAGGATGAAGGGCGGGTAGGCCCAGTCGAGGGTGCCCTGGGAGGCGATCAGCGCCACCTTCTTGGTTCCGTCGTCGCTCATCGCGGTCCTCCTATTTGACCTTGAAGAAGAAGACGAACTCGCCGTCGCCCTCGCTCTGATCAAGGATCTCGTGGTGGGTACGGCGGCTGAAGGCGGCCATGTCGGCCACCGAGCCGGGGTCGGAGGCGATGACCTTGAGCACGTCGCCGCTCTCGAGGCCCTTGATCGCCTGTTTGGTCCTGTGCACCGGCAGCGGGCAGTTGAGCCCGCGGGCGTCCAGCTCCTGGGTGGGGGTGATGTCGGACATGGGACCTCCTCGCTGAGATCGCGGTCACCGGGGTCAGACGGCCCCGGGCTCCGTTCGTCGGTTTCGGTTCGGTCTCGGCTCCGTTGGGGCCGTTATATAACCATATGCGACTATAGCGGTCACACTGGGCTTCGTCAAGCATGTGGCGCGTCGAGCGCTCGCCGGATCAGGAGAAGCAGCCCCATGCCGTTTGCCGATCCGCCGCCGGCCGTCTATACTGACTCTGCTACCATTTGCTTGTTTAGAGATAAGCTGCAACAGCATAGGCAGGCACCATGAAAGATATTCCCGACGAGCTCCTCGACCGCATCGCGGTTCGCCTCAAGGCGATGGGCAACCCCTTCCGCCTGCGGATCCTCCACGCCATCTACGACGGCGAGCTCTCCGTCTCCGAGATCCTGGCCCAGGTCGGCGGCAGCCAGGCCAACGTCTCGAAGCATCTGAACGTGCTGCGCAGCGCCGACCTCGTCAGCGCCCGCCGCGACGGGGTGAGCGTCTTCTACCGGATCAGCGACGCCACGGTCTTCGCCATCTGCCGGACGGTGTGCGACTCGATGCTGGAGCAGGCGAGCTCCGAGGTGGCGACCCTCGCCGAGGCCCGGGCCCGGATGTTCGCCGCGAGCTGAAGCTGGCACCCGCTTGTCGGGGTAGGCCGCGAACTACCCGGCGGGGCGTTTCTCTGCCGCTACGGCCGTGCCACCATCCGCTCTGCGCTCACCATATTCGCATTTGGTGATCGAAGATGTCGGTAACAACGGCGGAGACAGGAGGTTGGGCCGTTTCGAAGCGGTCGATTCACCGCTCCGCCCCAACAATCCACACAGTGACCAGAGGAGGAGTGACATGCTCCGCTCGAGATCTGCCCACGCGGCAGTAGCGCTCGCCGCGATCGCCGCCATCCTGTTCGTGCCGGTCGCCGAGGCGACCAACGGCTACTTCACCCACGGCTACGGCACCGCCAACAAAGGCCTCGCTGGCGCCGGCGTCGCTTTCCCCCAGGACGCCATGACCGTCGCCACCAACCCCGCCGGGCTGGCCTTCCTCGGCAAGCGCTACGACGCCGGCCTGGCGATCTTCAACCCCAACCGCCAGTACACCGTCAACGGCAACCCCTCGCAGTTCCCCGGCACCTTTGGGCTGATTCCGGGCACCGTCGAGAGCGACTCCGAGTTCTTTTTTATCCCCCACTTCGGCCTTTCCAAGGAGATCAACTCCTCGAGCTCGTGGGGTTTCGCGCTCTACGGCCACGGGGGTATGAACACCGACTACCCGACCAACACCTTCTTCGGCACCTCGCCCACCGGGGTCAACTTCTCACAGCTCTTCGTCGTGCCGTCCTACGCGGTCAAGTTCGGCGGCGGCAACCACGCCGTCGGTATCTCGGCGATGATCGCCTACCAGATGTTCGAGGTCGAAGGGGTCCAGGCCTTCGGCATGTTCTCCTCCAACCCGGCGAAGCTGTCGAACAACGGTAGCGACGACTCCCTCGGCGTCGGCCTCAAGGTCGGCTATCTCGGCAAGCTCAGCCCCAAGTTCTCCTTGGGAGCCTCGTACCAGTCCGAGATCTCGATGGACGAGTTCGACGACTACGCCGGCCTCTTCGCCGAGCAGGGCGGCTTCAACGTCCCCGCCACCTGGACGGTGGGCATCGCGATCCATGCGACGCAGAAGGTGACTTTCGTCTTCGACGTCCAGGAGACGATGTACA
>CALZKB010000363.1 GCA_945787575.1 Thermoanaerobaculia bacterium
CCGTTCGTTCGAAACCCCGAACTCGAGGCAGTGGGGCTCGCCGCTGTCGAGGAGGTCGAGACATGTCTGGATCACGGTCGATTCGACGCAACCTCCCGAGACCGAGCCGACGAACTGCCCCAAGTCGTTGACCGCCATCTGGCTGCCCACGGGACGCGGCGCCGAGCTCCAGGTGTTGACGACGGTGGCCGTTGCCACCCTCCGACCGTCGGCAAGCCAGCCAGCCACCGGGGTGAGTACGTTCTCAACGTCGCTCATCGTCTCACTCCTCCCGTCGACTAGCCTATCCGAGCGGCAGCCGCCCGTTTGCTAGACTGGGTCTTCGTTTTCCAGAAGAAAGGTGGTCGGAACCGATGTCGGAGAGCATCCGAGCGTTTTCCTCGATCGAGACGACCTCTGAGGTTCTAGACCGGCACCAGTACCTGGCAGGCGTCGGGCTCAGCACGAGCCTTCATCTCGCGCTGCGTATGGAGAAGCCCCTGTTTCTCGAGGGTGAGCCCGGCGTGGGCAAGACCGAAGTTGCCAAGGTCCTGAGCCGCGCGCTCGATACTCCTCTGATCCGGCTCCAATGCTACGAGGGACTCGACGTCAGCCACGCCGTCTACGAGTGGAACTACCCCCGCCAGCTGCTGGCGATCCAGGCTCGCACGGGTGACGGCGGCGATGCCACGGCGGACATCTTCACCGAGGAGTTCCTCCTGCGTAGGCCACTCCTCCAGGCGATCGACCACAGCCGCGACCGATCGGCGGTGCTGCTGATCGACGAGCTGGACCGCGCCGACGAAGAGTTCGAGAGTTTTCTGCTCGAGCTGTTGTCCGACTTCCAGATCACGGTTCCCGAGCTTGGAACTCTGGAGGCCGAGCATCGACCGATCGTGATCATCACCTCGAACCGCACGCGCGAGATCCACGACGCGTTGAAGCGCCGCTGCATCTACCACTGGATCGACTACCCCTCGTTCGACAAGGAGGTCGAGATCGTTCGTCGCAAGGTGCCGGGCCTGTCCGAGCGCCTGAGCAGCCGGATCGTCGCGTTCATTCAAGCGGTCCGCGCACAAGACCTCTACAAGCTGCCCGGTATCGCCGAGACGCTCGACTGGGCACAGGCGCTTGTCCACCTCGACACCGAGACTCTGGATGCCGCCAAGGTAGAGGCGACCCTCGGCTTCTTCCTCAAGTATCAGGACGACATCGACACGGTGCGGGGGCCGCTCGTCGAAGAGCTTCTTCAGCAGGCGCGCGGATAGGCGGTCTTCTTGATCTCCGCGACGCCAAGCCCGATCGTCGACAACCTGGCTCTCTTCATCAGGGGTCTGCGGCGGTCGGGACTTGCCGTCTCGGTCGGCCAGACCGTCGATTTCATGCGCGCCCTGCAGTGGGTGGATCTCGGCCGACGTGACCAGGTATTCCACGCCGCGAGAGCGACGCTCGTGACCCGGTGCGAAGATCTCGCTCTGTTCTCCCACCTCTTCGACCTGTTCTGGCAGGTGCCCGGCAAGGTCGCGAGTGCGAGACCCCGTCCCGCTCCTCTGGCGCCACGGCACCGGCCCCGATCCTCTCGCAACCTGTCGCTGACGAGCTTCTCGACCCGAGGGGGGGACTCGCTCGAGCCGGAATTGGAGCTCAGCGACCGGTCCGGCGCCTACAGTGACGGCGAAGTTCTCCAGCACAAGGACTTCGGCGCGATGACCGAGGAGGAGCTGCAGCGCGTGCGCCGCCTGATGGCTCAGACGCGGTGGCGCGTCAGCAGGCGGCGCACCCGCAGAATGGTGCCCCACCCGCGAGGTCGACGACTCGACCTGCGCGCCGTCCTGCGTCGTGCCTCGCGGAGCGGCGGAAACGCGATCGCGCTGGCGTGGCGCAACCGGAAAGTCAAACAGCGACCGGTGGTGCTGCTCGCCGACGTCAGCGGTTCGATGGAGCTCTATTCGCGCCTGGTGCTGCAGCTCTTCTACTCACTGAGCCACAGCCTGCGGAGCGTCGAGAGCTTCGTCTTCGGGACCCGGCTGACGCGGGTGACTCCCCATCTGCGACTTCGCAACCTGGACCGTGCTCTCACGGCAGCCAGCCGCGAGGTTCTCGACTGGTCGGGAGGGACCCGGATCGGCGAAAGCCTTCGCGCCTTCAACAAGACGTGGAGTCGCCGGATCCTGCGACGAGGGGCGGTGGTCCTGGTGGTCAGCGACGGCTGGGAACGGGGGAACGCCGAGCTGCTCGAGAAGGAGATGCGGTTTCTCCGCGATCGCTGTCACCGTCTCGTCTGGCTCAACCCGCTGCTCGGGTCGAGGCGTTACGAGCCGCTGGTCGCCGGAATGGCCGCCGCGCTCCCGTTCGTCGACGACTTTCTCCCCGTTCACAACCTCCGCTCGCTGGAGGACTTGGCCAGTCATCTCGCCAGCCTGCCCGAGCGAGCTCGCGGTTTCCTCTCGCCGCCCCGACTTTCGCGTGTTACTCAAGGAACCCAGAAAGGAGGTCAACCATGACCGCGTTGGGCTCATCTGATCGACGGGGGCTGTCCCGATGATTCCGGGCCAGTTCGACTACCACGCCCCGACTTCGCTGGACGAGGCGATCGCCTTGCTGACCAAGCACGAGGACGCCAAGGTGCTGGCCGGCGGTCAGAGTCTGATACCGGCGATGCGTTTCCGCCTGGCGCTTCCCGAGACGATCGTCGACATCAACGGCGTCGGGGAGCTCGAGTACATCCGCGAGGAGAACGGGCATCTGGCGATCGGCGCCTTGACTCGCGAGTCGGCGCTCGAGGAGTCCGAGATCGTCAGCCGTTACCCGCTGCTCCTCGACACCGCCCGCGTCATCGCCGATCCCCTCGTGCGCAACGCCGCCACCGTCGGCG
>CALZKB010000364.1 GCA_945787575.1 Thermoanaerobaculia bacterium
CCACCGGTGCCGGGGCCAACGGTGCCGCCGCCAGGAGCAGGGCGGCACCCAAGAGCACTCGTCGCAACTACGCCTTCGACCCTGAGAACACCTTGAAGGTGAGCTTCTCGCCGTCGGGGTGTGCGTCGACCTCGATCTCGTCGCCCTTGGCGATTTCACCCATCAAGATCTTCTCGGAAAGAGGATCTTCGACATACCGTTGAATGGCACGCTTCAGTGGTCGCGCACCGAACTGCTCGTCGTAGCCGTGCTCGACCAGGAACTCCGTGGCGCCGTCGGTCCGCCGCAGCGAGAGCCCCTCTTCCTCGACGCGCTCCGAGACCTGGCGGAACATGATCCCCACGATCTCGGCGATGTGCCCGCGATCGAGCGGGTGGAAGACGATGGTCTCATCGAGCCGGTTCAGGAACTCGGGGTTGAACACCTTGTTGATCTCGTCCTTGACCTTCTCGGACATGCGCTCAAAGGACGTTCGCCCGTCTTCCTCGGAAAACCCGAGGGATTTCCCCTTGGTGATGTCGCGCGCGCCGACGTTGGACGTCATGATGACGACAGTGTTCTTGAAGTCGATCACACGTCCGTAGTTGTCCGTCAGGTGTCCCTCGTCGAGCACCTGGAGCAGGATGTTGAACACATCCGGATGCGCCTTCTCGATCTCGTCGAGCAGCACCACCGAGTACGGCTTGCGGCGGATGGCCTTGGTCAGCGTGCCGGAGTCTTCGTACCCCACGTATCCCGGCGGCGCGCCGATCAGGCGGCTCACCGAGAACTTCTCCATGTACTCTGACATGTCGACACGGATCAGCGCCTGCTCGTCGGCGAAGAGGAACTGCGCGAGCGCGCGTGCCAACTCCGTCTTCCCGACCCCGGTGGGTCCCGAGAAGATGAAGCAGCCGATCGGGCGCCGCGGATCCTTGAGGCCGGCCCGGGAGCGCCGGATGGCACGCGAGATGGCCTCGATGGCCTGCTCCTGCCCCACGACCGACTTGTGGATCTCCTCCTCCATCCGGAGCAGTCGCTGGGTCTCCGCTGCCTGGAGCCGCGAGACCGGGATGCCGGTCCAGCGGGACACGATGAACGACACCTCTTCCTCGCCGATCGACGGACGGTGCGTCTCGCGCTCCTTCTCCCATTCCTCCTGCCGCCGCCGGATCTCGGACTGCAACTCCCGCTCCTCGTCACGCAACGACGCGGCCCGCTCGAAGTTTTGATCGCGAACCGACTCCTCCTTGTCGCGATTGATGTTCTCGAGCTGCTCCTTGAGTTCCGCGACGTCGGACGGTGGCACCTGTGCGGCGAGCCGCGCGCGCGCCGACGCCTCGTCGATCACATCGATCGCCTTGTCGGGCAGGAACCGGTCGGTGATGTAGCGCACCGAGAGTTTGGCGGCTACGTCCAACGTCACGTCGGGAAACGTGACGCGGTGATGGTCTTCGTAGCGCTGCCGCAGCCCCTTCAGAATCTCGACGGTCTCACTCACGGTAGGCGGGTCCACGATCACGGTCTGGAACCGTCGCTCGAGCGCGCCGTCCTTCTCGATGTACTTCCGGTACTCGTTCAGGGTCGAGGCGCCGACACACTGCAGCTCGCCGCGAGCCAGTGCGGGCTTGAGCATGTTGGACGCGTCGATCGCGCCCTCGGCGGCGCCCGCACCCACCAGCGTATGCAGCTCGTCGATGAACAAGACGATGTGCTTATTCTGGGCGATCTCGTTCATCACCGCTTTGAGCCGCTCCTCGAACTGGCCGCGATACTTCGTGCCGGCGATGACCGCCGCCATGTCGAGTGCCAGGACGCGGTGGCTCTGCAGTGACTCGGGTGCGTTGCCCGAGGCAATCAGCTGGGCCAGGCCCTCGACGATGGCGGTCTTCCCGACACCCGCCTCGCCGATCAGCACCGGGTTGTTCTTCTTGCGGCGGGACAGGACCTCGATGACCCGCTCGATCTCCAGCTGGCGCCCGATCGTCGGATCGAGCTGCCCCTCGCCGGCCAAGGCCGTGAGGTCGCGGCAGAAGTGGTCCAGTGCCGGGGTCTTGGACTTCTTCTCACCACGGGCGCCGCCCGTCGGCGGGGCGCCCCCGGCTTTGGGCGTCTGCGGCATGTCGCTGCCGAGCAGGCGCAACGTCTCGGCGCGGGCCTGTTCGAGGTTCACCCCGGCGTCGGTGAGGACCTGGGCGGCAATCCCCTTCTCCTCGCGCAACAGCCCGAGCAGCAGATGCTCGGTGCCCACATAGGAGTGGTTGAGCTCCCGTGCCTCGCTCATCGCGAGCTCGAGGACCTTCTTGGCCCGCGACGTATACGGCAGGTCCGGTGGACCGGCCGCCGCCGGCGCTTTCCCCTTCTTGACCGTCTCCTCGATCTTTTGCTGAATCTCGTCGAGGTCGACGTTCAAGTTGGTCAACACCGCCGCCGCGACGCCCTCGCCTTCCCGAATGAGTCCGAGGAGGATGTGCTCCGTGCCGACGTACTCGTGGTGCAGCCGGGCCGCCTCTTCGCGCGCCATCTGCAGCACCTTACGCACCCGGTCTGTGAAGTTGTAGCCGTTCATTGCGTAGTCACGGTCACTGGTCAACTCCTGGTTCGGGCTTGCGTCGTTCGGCGTCCTCGTCGAGCATCTGACGCACGAAGGTCGCCCGAATCGTTGGGAGATCAGGATCGCTGAGCACTCGGTCCGCCCCCCGCGCCAGATGCGCGGCCTGGGTGAAGACGAGCAACTTGTTCAGCGTGTATACACTTAGGTCGCCAATCAGGTTCAGCCCTACGCCGAGCCGGACCCCACTCAGCAGGTTCATCGTCTCCTCGAACGACAGCCGGCGAGCGTACCGCAACAGGCCGTATGCCCGCC
>CALZKB010000365.1 GCA_945787575.1 Thermoanaerobaculia bacterium
CCAGAAGGACCCGAAACTCCCGGCCGGGCCGCGCCAGCGGCAGACCGCGAAACATAGGGATCTCTGAGAGCGGCCGCTCTCTCCGAACTCCGGCGAGCGGTCGGGAAAAGACGATTTTGACGTCATACGCTCGTTAAGTAGGGTGATCGAGCCGTTGGCGCGGCGTACCTGTCCGTTCATCGCCTCGACGATCCAGTTCCAGAACTCGAGATCACCAGTAACCCCCCGCTTCAGGGTGATGTTGGTGAACTTCTTCAGGCCCGGTATCTTGCGCGGGGTTGTGTCCTCGGAACCGTTCCGATACTCGAGGATCTGGATCTCGACTTCGAGACCGGAGACCTCCGAGAAGCCGCTTACGCCACGGCCGCCTTCGATTCCTTCGATCTCCACCCGAAAGTTGCAAGAGGCATAGGGGTCGTTGCGTTCCACTGGTGACATCGTTGCCTCTCCTTTCTCGAGCTCACTTCGCCGGCTGCAGGAAGCCACCCCTGCTCGAGACACTCCAAACGTCCCGGTTCAGCTCTCCTACCCGATCCCCGGCGACCGATCAGCATAACGCCGGCTCCGCCGCACGTAAAGACGCAACCCGCCTTGAGGACCACGATCCCCGGGGTGTAGATTCGGCTCAACTAGGCGGCGATGAGAATGACCCAAGCTTGCCGAGCGCCCGAGGCCCCAACGGCCGTTCTTCTGGCCGCGCTCGTGGTCTCTCCTGCTTTTTCGGTCTCGCCACCCAACGGTGTCCTCGACTGGACGTTTGGTCGGCAAGGACGTGTCATCACCGACTTCTCGGAAATCTTCGAGGAAGCTTATGTGGTCACGATCCAGGACGACGCCAAGATACTCGTTGCAGGAGGCGCGTTCTTTCGGCCGAGCGGCGCTTCGTTCGTGCTGGCCCGTTACCTCCCGGATGGGAGCCTGGATCCGGCTTTCGGCGATGGTGGCAGCGTCAGAACCGACTTCACCGCGGGAAGCGATGTCGCCCACGACCTCGCCTTACAAGGCGATGGCAAGATCGTCGCCGCCGGCTTCACCCGGTTTGGGAGGGACTTCGCCGTCGCGCGCTATCACCCGGACGGAAGCCTGGATCATGGCTTTGGTAGCGCCGGGAGGGTCGTCGTCGACATCAACGGGCGCGCTGACATGGCCTGGGCCATGGCCATCCAGAACGACGGGAGAATTCTCATCTGCGGTAAGGGCGGAACCAAGGATCGGAGCTCGGACTTCGCCCTGATCAGACTGCGCAGAGACGGCAGCCTGGACGAGAGCTTTGGAAGCGAAGGGATCGTAACCACCGATTTCTTCGGCGACCACGACCTCGCGTTGGACTTGACGCTCCAACCCGACGGCCGGATCGTCGTCGCCGGACAGGCGTCCAACAGAATCGCCATCGCTCGCTACGACACGAATGGACAGCTGGACGGTAGCTTTGGCGGCGGGGGTCTTGTGACCACCGAGCTCGACGGCGACGCCGAGGCGTTGGCGGTCGGCCTGCAGCCGGACGGCAGAATCGTGCTCGGAGGCGCGGTGAGGTTGGCGCCGGGCGAGACCGACCTTGTGCTGGCGCGCTACGACCAGCAAGGCTCTTTCGACCCGGGTTTCGGCGGTGAAGGCGTCGTCCAAACGAACGTCGGGACGGAGGAGTACATCACCGCCATCGCGATCGGACAGGACGGCTCCATTCTGGCCGCAGGGCTCACCGAGCTCACGGCGTTCGATCAGGGCAGCCAGGAGTTTCTCCTCGTACGCTACACGCCGACCGGCCACCTCGACCGGACCTTCGGCCGCCGCGGAGTCGTAACGACGGATTTCTCGGGCGACCAGGACCGTGCGAACGATCTCGCACTGGCGCCCGATGGCGGGATTGTGCTCGTCGGCGGCACGACGGTCAGTCACGCACAGGCGTCCGAAGACTTCGACCTCGCCCTGGCGCGCTATCGCTACTCACCGATCTTCGCCGACGGTTTCGAGTCCGGTGACACGACGGCCTGGGACCAGACAAAGCGTCGGGTCGCCGTCGTGCGGCCCGGCATGCGAGGCACGGGTCACGCCTTGGAGGTGACGGTCGATGGTCTGCGGCGCAAATCGTTCGTACGCTCGCGGCACCCGCAGCGGGAGACCACGTTCAGGATGGACTTCCGGCTCCTGGTCAACGAGGTCGACCTGGGCGGCGCCAAGGTGGAGATCCTGCGCGCCTCGGGAGGGCGGACGGTGTTCCAGCTCTTGCTCGAGAAGGACAGCGGCACCTACTTCGTGAGCCTCTGGGCCTGGGAGGATTCGGGGAGCGTGCGCCCGGTCGGGAGGGTGCAGGTCCCGAAGCGCCACGGCGTGAAGCTCGCGGTCGAATGGTGTGGTGCCACCGAGAGGGGAAAACGAAACGGCATCGCGCGTCTGCTCAAGAAACGGCGCGTCAAAGCCCAGGCCACCGATCTGGACAACGCAGGTCTCCGGGTCAGCGACGTCAAGGTGGGCCTACCCGGCGGTTCGCGGGGGACCGTCGGCGGCTCGTTCCTCATCGACGAGTACGCGTCGATCCGGTAGGCTCGCCGCGGAGTAAAGTCTCGACCAGGGTTCCGGTCCCGCTCTCACGAGGCTCAACGAGTGACGCCGTATAACCGCCGCGTGCTGACCTGCGTCGTGTTGTGGGCCGCGGTGGTCGTGTTTGCCGCTTCTCTCTGGAGACAGCCACTGCTTCTGGCAGCGATCTACGTCGCCGGCAGCGCCGTGCTCCTGACCGCGTGGCGATCGAGACGGGGCCGGTTCATCTACGCATGGGGATTCGTGCTCGGGCCGGGCGGAGAGATCGTGGCGGTCCACCAGGGCGCCTGGCAGTATG